>NZ_JBELZM010000004.1:80835-234092 GCF_040273735.1 Solibacillus sp.
ACAACCCCTGTCCCGACCAGTTTCGTTGTAAGCGGTGTAAACTTAATGATTAAGTTTGCAATGATACAAAGGATGAGCCCGTACTGCAAAAAGAACATCCAATAGCTGCCGAGCACCGAAAGTGGCGTTAACAGTGGATGAAGCTTTCCTATAAAATAACCGTATGATATGAGAAACAGCACTGTCCAATAAACAATCGGCCAGCGAAACTGCTGAATCGACAACAGCCATGCTCTAAAATTCCATCCAAGATAAAATGTAAGACCACTATATATCGCTAATGCTGCTATGCCTAAAAGTATACGCATTGTAATGTCGCTCCTAACTTATTTTGTCAACTGCAATGTTGCTATTTTACTATATTTTGTGTATATGGCGTTAGTCAATAAGCTTTTTAAATGTGGGGAGAGGGGCTTCGTTTGCCGTTTTCTAATAAAATCGTTTTTTTCTAATATGGCGTTCACTTGTTCTAATATAAACGGGACCTTCTAATATTCTCGCCCGTTTTTCTAATATGTAGGTGAACTTTTCAAATAATCGTTCGGAATCTTCAAATACCGCACCTACTTCTTCTAATAAAAACCTTTTTCTTCTAATAATCCCCGCCTGACACTCACGCGCCACCAAAACAAAAAACTACAGCAAGGCACACTCCCCCTCGCTGTAGTTTACTCATTAATTATCTATTGGAATACTAACCGTCACTTTAAACAGATCCCCATCAACTGCGATTTCCAATTGGCCGTCATGCAAATCAACAATTGACTGCGCAATCGCTAGCCCTAGCCCTGAGCCTTCTGTATGACGTGATGTATCAGCACGTTTGAAACGCTCTATTAATTGGGATGCTTCCTCGTTCAGCTCGTATTTCGCTACATTTTTTACAGTCAATTCCGCATTGCCTTCATGCGACTTCAAATTGACGTAAACACGTGTGCCTTCCAATGAATATTTCCGTGCGTTAATAATTAAGTTATCAATTACACGCCACCACTTTTGCCCGTCCACCCTAGCATAAATCGGCTGATCCGCAATATTGATACGTAAATCCAAATTGGCTGCTGCAAAGTCTTCTCCATGCTCACCGACCGCCTGCTGCAACAGTTGTGCTAAGTCGATGCGCTGTTTCGTAATTTCTACATTGCCGCTTGCCATTTTCGATACTTCAAATAAATCTTCAATTAATGTTTTTAAACGATTCGATTTCGCATCTAAAATTTCGATATATTTTTTTCGCTCTTCCTCTGTGATCGATGGATTTTTCAATAAATCCGTATACGTAATAATCGATGTGAGCGGTGTACGCAAATCATGGCTGACATTCGTAATCAGCTCTGTTTTCATCTGTTCACTTTTTGCCTGTTCATTCATGCTATTGCGAACACCTTCACGAAGCCCATTTAAATTTTCGGCATGTCTCGCTAACGGAGATTTCCCCTTCACTTTTAAATCCTTTGTAAGACGGCCATGCGCCATGTTCTCAGTATGCTGCATAATACGGTTCAGGTAGCCCATACGACGCATAAAAATGTAAAGTACCGGAATGAAGAACACTACAAATAAAAACATATAAAACAGGAAAACACCGAAACTGCCTGCTGTCATAACAACGGCAAATCCAAAGCCCCCAAGGAAAACAACAAAAAGCAATATTAGTGACTGCATCCCGATTGAACGATTTTCAAACATTGAGATGGCACCATCTACAAACTTCGCCGTAAATGTCTCCGGCCAGATTTTCTCCACATCACGTTGCCCTTTTAAACTTACCCATATCGAAACAACCATAAAGACGATTGCAACAATAAGCGCAAAACTGATAACGCCTGTCACGATAAAATCCGTAAGAAAACCCGAACGATTATCCGTATAGTGATAAATTAGCGTCTGGATGGATCTTGTAAAAGAACCATTAAATAAAAATACAAAGTATGTTGCAATAAGAGTTGCTACGATTCGAATATCAATAGGGAAACGTTCAAATAGTTCACGTAGCTGAAACTTACGATTGAATTGCTCAAGCGTTGGTTTTAAAGAAGTCATCAATAAAACGAAACTGATTATCCCCCCAAGAATAATGCCGTAATATACATATTTCGTAATGATAAACGCACTTTTTTCATTGCTTATATGAGTGTTTGCGATCCAACTAACCGGCACTGTTACAACACCCGAAATATCCGATAAATCCTGCTCAAGTGTATAGCTATCTTGCAGAACCCCCATGTTATCATACTCATAATAATTAAGCGGATAGATACCTGAGAGGTTTTTTCCTACATTGTTAACTGTTTTTTTAAAGACACTCTTTTCACTAATATCGCCATTACGGTAAACTTCTCCGGTTTTTTCATCTTTAAATTCATAAGCAAAGTGATTGTATTTGCTCAAAACTTCTTTCTTTTCTCTTTCAATTTCTTTTAGCTTCTGCTGAATTGCTTTTTCCTTAATTACTAGTATTTTTTCTTTTACATACTCATCATCTTCAAAGTTTTTCTTAATGTCGGCAATTTTGGCATCACGTTCTTGTTCAATTGCCTCGATTACTTCCTGATCTTGTGTTGCATTTATTTCGCTTGAATACTGCTCTTTAATATTTTGAATTTGCTCAGCAAGGGAGCCGTAATATGTACGGTAACCGTCCATTTCCTCATCCGATACTGTTAAAGCCCCTTTAAATTCCTCTTCCGTCGGCGTGTTAAACACATATTGCGAGAACTCGTATACTAAGTTCTCTGCCTCGTTGTTATAGTTTTGCGAATCATAAAAAGTTTTTCCTAAATAACGACCGCCATTAGTAAAAATTAAACTGACTGCAGTTGCTACCATAAATATAAGAAAAAGCTGGAGGTATAATTTATTATTTTTCATTTTTCTTCCTCCTCACTTAATTATAAAAAATATAGAAATTGCTTTACTAAAGGTACAAAACGCCCTGTCAAATAGTCGATAAAATATGTCCCGAGAAAATAAAAACCGAATGCCGCGCCGAGTGCTCCAACCCAAGAGAGAATTTTACTTTTCAATTTTATAACCCAATCCCCAAACTACTTTTAAATAACGGGGATTTTTCGGATCTGCTTCAATTTTTTCTCGGATTTTACGAATATGCACGGCAACAATATTTTCGGCATTATAAGCGGGTTCATTCCATACGAGTTCATAAATATCGCTGATCGAATAGACGCGCCCCGCATTCTTTAATAGAAGTTCGGTTATTTTATACTCAGTCGGTGTCAGTTTGACAGGCTCTCCGTCCACACGGATTTCCCGTGCCGCAGCATCAAGCTCAAGTCCTTCAACAAGCGGAGCGGATTCCCCTACCGTGCCGAGGTTCACATAGCGTCTTAGCTGTGACTTTACGCGTGCCATCAGTTCAAGCGGGTGGAACGGCTTTGTAATATAATCGTCCGCCCCTACTGAAAGCCCGTGGATCTTATCGGTTTGTTCCGCCTTTGCACTGAGCATAATGATCGGGATATTGCGTTCTGCACGAATTTTGAATGTGGCGGTAATCCCGTCCATATTCGGCATCATAATGTCTAAAATAATGCAGTGTACTTCGTTTTGTTCAAGCAGTTTGATTGCCTCAAGCCCGTCTGCTGCTTTTAACACCCGGTAGCCTTCGTTTTTCAAATAAATTTCTATGCCGTCCCGGATGTCCTGATCGTCATCTGTTACGAGCACCGTCAGCTGATTCATCTTGCTCACCTCACAACTTTTTCTTATAAGTTTATAATAAAGCCCATTTCTTAACATCTCACTACTGTAAATCTGAAGAAATTCTTAAGATTTCTTTTTTAAATTAAAAGAAATTCCACTTTATATACGATTTTTTCTACTTTCCCTGCGTTAGATTCTACTTTTCATTTAAAAAGTTCAACTTCTCACACAGAACTTTCAACTTTATGGACAGTTTGTTCCACTTTCACCGTGTACTTATGCCAATAAAAAAACTGCCTCCTATGAAGCAGCTTTCTTTGTGCCGAATGTTAGCACAACTATTCCACCTAATAGTAAACTAACACCGAGCCATGCAACAAATGTTAAATGTTCTCCTACTAAAAACACTCCGAGTAATGCCGCTGTTAAAGGTTCGGCTAAGCTCAATGTCACTGCGGCTGACGAACTGATTTTCTTTAAGCCGCCTAAAAATAATATGTATGCCAAACTTGTAGCGGCAAGTGCCATAAAAAGAATCGGCCAAATATTTACGCCTTCTGTCAGCCACCCAAAACCATCTTTTGCTGCGAGCGGCAGCAAAAACAATGCGCAGATGGAAAAGGTCATTGCTACAGCAGGCAATGTTTCTTCCCTTTTCATCAACTGCTTACTCACATTCGTATAAAGCGCAAACATGGAACCTGCAGCCAATGCTAGCCCAATACCGAGCGGGTTAATCGCCGTCTCACCTTGATTCATAAACAACAGCAGGCAGCCGACAATGGCGAGCACTGTCGCTATTAACCATACGAGGGTTGGCCGGACTTTCCAAAAGATCCACTCTATGAATCCCGCAAATACTGGCGCACTTCCTATTGTCACAACCGTCCCTACAGCAACTCCTGTAAAGCGGACAGATGTGAAAAACAGACTTTGGAATAAAGCAATTGCGATTGCCGCTAAAATGGTCCACTTCCATGACCAGTTACGGAATGAAATTTTCCGCATTAAAAGAACTGCCAGCAGCAACACCCCGCCGCCAATACCCGACCTTACACCCGCTACCGCAAAAGAAGAAATCCCTTCCGATAAAAAGGTTTGTGTTGTTCCAACCGTCCCCCAAAGCATTGCGGCCAGCAGCACAAACAGATACGGTAAAATATTCACATCCCACACCCCATTTAATTATATTAATTATGCTATCATACGTTGTAAGTCTATTCGAGATGAAGTTTTATTAAAATCGTTTTATAATAAGGTTAACTAAAACTAAAAAGGAGGCATCATGATGTATAAAACGGTAGAACAAACTGCAGCAGATATAGGCATGCCTGAACATCAGGTTTTACAGTACATTTATGCTGGTCGCATTAAAGCAGTGCATGATGGTGAACACTTTTTAATTAATAGTGCGCAATTTGATACGTACCATCAGCAACTCGAACGAATTAAAGAAGAGATCGAAATCTGGAAGAACACACCGATTCCCGAAGATGTCGATATAAAGGATGAAGACTAAAAGAAAAGAAGCGAATTCGTTCATCGAGTTCGCTTCTTTTTTAATCTCTTCTTATTATATAGTGACTGTAAATCCCGCACGTTTACCGATAATTTCAGCGTAATCCTCTACCATTACACTTGCAGTCGGATACATCCCCGCTCCAGGCCCAATTACTGATAAAGTTCCGATGTAGTTTGTCTCCATCGTCACTGCATTGAACACATCGTCTACCGGATAAAGCGGATGTTCATTGTTCACTAGTAGTGGTGCCACTTTTGCCTGAATTGTACCGTCTTCGAGTTTTTCCACTTCCGCCACATGACGATAGCGAAGACCTTGTGCTGTTGCTTCCGCTACTTGCTCTGATGAGATTGTATCGATGCCGATCACTTCAACATCTGCCCAATTTGGCTGTTCTCCAAATGCAAGGCTCGATAAAATCATAAGCTTTTTAAATGCGTCCTGACCCGATACATCATTAAATGGATCTGCTTCAGCATAGCCTAATTGCTGCGCTTCTTTTAACGCTTGTTCAAAGCTCCAGCCTTCCGCACGCATCTTTGTTAAAATATAGTTTGTCGTTCCATTTAAAATTCCTTGAACACAGCTTACTTCGTTGACAAGGAGAATATTTTTCATTGTTTTAATAATCGGCACGCCACCTGCTACCGTTGCCTCGAAGCCTACGAAAACACCATTTACTTTAGCCAATGCTTCGAGCTCCTCGCCACGTTTTGCAAGCATTACTTTATTCGCTGTTATGACATGGCATTTTGCCTCAATAGCGCGCTTTAAGTAAGTGAATGCCGGCTCTTCATTTACAATCGCTTCAAATACAACTTGCAGATTACTTTCCGCCAGTACGTCATCAATTGATTCCGTCATTAAATGTTTTGTGCCCGGTACACGCTCACGGCTTGCATCGGTTACTAAAATCTTCGCGACCTCCAGTTCAACACCTAGCTTTTCGCGAAGCTCCTGCCTCTTTTCATTTAAAATATGGTAAATTCCCTGACCTACTGTGCCAAATCCTAAGATCGCTGCCTTGATTGTTGCCATTGCCTTTCTCCTCCAAATTCTTAACACACATATATTAACGAATAATTCAAAAAATTTATCTTAAAGAAAATTCTATCCTATATAATACATGAAAACAAGGGAAATCTCGCCTAGAAGGACATTTGTTTACTGTAAACGGTCAATATTCATCCAAATTTTATTTTTTAAGAGCTAATTTAGGGACCGTGGCTTAAATATTTCCAGTCACTTCTTGTTTTTTGGGGTTATTTAGTGAGAGAGTTTTGTTATTTTCTAATATATTCGGAAATCATCTAATATATTTTAAAATGTTCTAATAAAATTGCGATCTTCTAATATAACCGTTCAATGTTCTAAAATGGGGCCGGAATGTGCTAATATCTTGGCTCAATTTTCTAATATCACTTACACTTCTTCTAATATTACACATCATTGTTCTAATAAAAACGTCAACACCAGTTTCGCACACGTTTCTTGCTTGAAAAGAATCGTACCCAAACCCTAAGTTCACCCAAATTCTAATAACATCACCATTTCTTCTAATATCCCCAAAACTTGCTCTAATAACCGTCTTCATTCTTTTCTAATAAAACGCCATACTCCGTACAAGAAGTCGTCAAAAAATAAAAAAACACTAGCAAGGGGGCTCGCTAGTGTTCCGGAATTATTTTATACTGCCACGCTAATATCATTATATGTCCGTAAACGATAGGCAGTTAAAATCTTGGTCATGACGATTTCCTCTTTTGCGGAGTAGTCAGGGATCGCATATGGGCGCTCCACTAACTGAAATTCACCATATTTTAAGAACCACTCTCTGGCTGGCGATAAAATATGGGCTGTACCATGAATCTTGTATTCCTCGGCAACTTCTTTTACAACATAACCCGCTGTGGCAAGATCGTGAGCTTGTTCTGAGAAAGCACTGTGTCCAAAAACATACTGCCACATAGTATTTACATCTGCCAAAATTCGCTGGATAGCGCAAGCGTTCACAAATTCCTTTACGTCATTTAGTTCATAAATAATATAGGCTGCAACGTTCTGTGCACTGTATACTTTCCCCATGTTGAACAACTCCTTTTCTTCCAATGATGCTGCAACATCACTTCTAAATTTTTCCGGTTGGTAATTTTATTATCCCAATTGTATTACTTGGTATTTAATTTGTCAATAAAACTTATAAAAATAGTAGGGATTAATTTTCTGAAAATTGCTTAGCTTCTCGAATGGGAAAAGCTAAGCCTTTTTTATAGTTTTTTATGCGTTCGTTTCTACGCCTACTTCAGCCGCAACTTTCGCTAATGCCTGTTCTAAATCCGCGATAATATCTTCTGCTGCTTCTAACCCGATCGATAAGCGAATGAGCTCTTCCGATACGCCGGCAGTTTTTAATTCTTCAGCAGATAACTGTTGGTGCGTTGTGCTCGCAGGATGGATAATCAATGAACGGGCATCCCCAACGTTGGCTACATGCGAGAATAATTCCACGTTATCAATTACTTGGCGCCCTGCTTCACGTCCCCCTTTAATACCGAACGTAATGATTGATCCGAAGCCGTTTTTCAAATATTTTTTCGCTAAATCATGTGTCTCAAAATCTTCAAAGCCGTTGTAATTTACGTATTCCACAAATGGGTGGTTTCTTAAATACTCGGCAACTTTTTGTGTGTTTTCATTGTGACGGACAATACGCAAATGAAGCGTTTCAAGTCCTTGCAGGAAGTTAAATGCAGCGTCAGCAGATAATGTTGGACCAAAATCTCGCAATAGTTGAACACGAAGCTTTGTCGCAAATGCAGCGCCTGCTGTGTCAATTCCGTAGCGTAGACCATGGTAAGAAGTATCCGGTTCCGTAAATCCTGGATGTCTTCCTTGTGTCCAGTCGAACTTCCCGGCATCAACGACAATCCCGCCGATTGTCGTTCCATGACCGCCAATCCACTTTGTTGCAGAATGAATGACAACATCCGCGCCGAATTCAATCGGATTACTTCCGTATGGGGAAGCAAATGTGCTGTCTATTAATAAAGGAAGACCATTGTCATGAGCGATGTTCGCTACCGCTTCAATATCGAGTACTTTCAAGCTTGGATTTCCGATTATTTCTGCGAAGATCGCCTTCGTTTTATCAGTGATTGCCGCTTGGAAGTTTGCAGGATCTGATTCATCCACAAACTTTACTGTAATGCCGTAGCGAGGCAATGTAGTTGCGAATAAATTGTATGTCCCTCCGTAAAGAGAACCTGCCGCAACAATCTCATCTCCTGCACCGGCAACGTTTAAAATAGAAAATGCTACTGCTGCTGCGCCAGATGAAAGCCCTACTGCAGCAGTACCCCCTTCTAATAAAGCAACCCGTTCTTCAAATGCCCCGACTGTCGGGTTCATAATACGAGAATAAATATTGCCTGTTTCCTGTAATGCAAAAAGACGTTGCGCATGAGCTGTGTCGTTAAATGCATAGGCCGTTGTACGGTAAACCGGGACTGCGATTGCTCCTGTTTCCGGGTCTGGCTTTTGACCCCCGTGTAATAATAGTGTTTCAGGTCTTAAATTTGTCATTTTATTACCCCCAAAAATTTAATCGATGGTGAAATCGGTGTTTTTTGAGGAGGATTTTTTAAATGAAAAAAACCCTCTTCAGTTAAGAAGAGGGTTGCGCATGAGCAAGTTTGCCTCCTCTTATCTTTCAAAATGATTGTCCATTTTGTAGGATTTAGCACCTTAGTCAGTTCATCACTTACTGGTTGCCGGGCATCTCAGGGCCTATTCCCTCCGCCGCTCTTGATAAGAGTTATGTGATTTGTGTTCCATCGTTGAGTCTCAGTATAAAACATACTAATCCGATATGTCAACACAAAAAAATTAAAATTTTCAGATTTATATTCTGATTACTCTTATCTGTATATAACGATATGCAAAAATCCCCTTCCTATGAATTTGAACAGACGCTAATAATCGACTTCAAGTAAAATATTGGCTAAAATAAGTTTGAAGGATAAACAATTAAGTTTTTATTACATAAAAGGGAGATGTTCACGTGAATACTAAAGAATTATTACGCAGTCATACATCTGTTCGTAAATATACAGGTGAGGAAATTTCAAAAGAAACTGTCATCGATTTAATCGAAACAGCACAAATGGCGGCAAGTTCGCATTTTGTTCAGGCATACAGTGTCATTTGGGTAACGGATGAAGAAAAGAAATCGAAGCTTGGTGAACTGTCTAAAAACGAATTTCAGTTTAAAACAGCGGGTGCCTCTTTCTTGTTTTGCGTAGATTTTAAACGTTTGCTGGTAGCTGGTCAAAAGCACGGGGTTGATATTTCTGCTGACACAGCTGAAAACGTGCTTGTAGGGGTAGCAGATGTTGCGTTATTTGCCCAAAACTTCGTTATTGCAGCTGAATCAATGGGTTACGGCATTTGCTATATCGGTGGTGCCCGTACAAATCCTAAGGAAATCAGCGAGCTGTTTAATTTACCGGAGTACGTTTTCCCGTTATTTGCCATGACAATTGGTACACCGACAAAACGCAATGAAACAAAACCACGTTTACCGGTAGCTGCAGTATTGCATGAAAATGGTTATGACGTTGATAAATACGAGACGCTTCTAGATGAGTACGATGGAATTATGGAAGACTATTACAGCAGCCGTTCTTCGAATCAGAAGACTGCAACATGGACGAAACAAATGGCTGATTACTTGGTTGAACAAAACCGTCCGCATATTAAAGACTTCCTCGCTTCACAGGGCTTTACTTGGAAGTAAGGTAATAAACCAAAAAAGCTATTTTTCTCTGTGAGAAAAATAGCTTTTTTTGCTGTGCGGTAAAAATTGATTTCCATTCCGGGACGCTTTCCGCGGGCACGGCCTGAGCCTGTAGTCTCAGGCGTCGTGCTTTTCCCGCTGGAGTCGCCCTACATTCCAATCAATTTTACAAAGTATCCGTTTCTTAATAAGGGTTTGCCTCTTATCCAACGGTACTTCTACTTCTGCCCAAATTTCTTTATTTGTTTATTTCAATCCTTCAATCTGCAATGCTTTTACAGGCTGGAAATCTTCTCCTGTTTTCGCATACGTAATCGTCGCCTGGTCACCTTCCTGCAAGTAGATCGCAAACGGTGCAACTTCTGTAGAAACGATAAAGTTTTCACCTGTGTTCGCAAGGAATGAAACGATTGTGAAATCACCTACACGCTCTTTATAAACACGCACTACTTTTACCGTCGCCTTAGCCTCTTCGGCATTCGAAGTACCGTCTACTGTACTTCCGCCACGGCTTAGCGCTGTTTTATAAAGCCTTAGCGCTTCATTTGGTGTTGTACCAAATGCCGAAATTTCGGGGTTTGCTGCAGACACGATGAAGTAATTTTGCAGGAATCCGTTCGCATCAAGCACAGCCGACAGCCAACTCGCTTCACCATAGAAGTTGTATAGGATCGGCATTTCGCCTTCCCATTCTTTTTCAATGAATTTTTTCTCGATAATTTCAAGAGCCCCTTGCGAATCCATATAAGACTCTTCCAGATTTCCGGTATAGTACGTTGCTTCACCAGTACGTGCATGTGTTAATGCATAACCAAGCATCGAGTCAACGCCCTCTTTTGGACTTGTAAAATCAGTGAAATAATACATTTCCCCGTCTTCCATAAAGATCGGGCTTACATTTGCTTCCGTCCCTTCATCACTCGGCAACTTAACATCCTTTTTGCCGACAAGACTATTCCAGAAACCGTGTACATAGTTACCGTAATAACTGTTTTGCAGACTTACTGCTTCCGGTGATACAGCACCGTCAATAAATGCCGGTACATCTGCAATCGCAATTTTCTCTGTTGCACCTGTCTCCGCGTCTACAAGCACAACCCCTTTTACATCAAAGCCGTTACGTGCCGAAATAAATTCACCGTAAGAACGGATGTAATATGGCTTTCCGTCTTCATCAATTTCCAGCTGTGGATCTCCATAGAAAATTAATGATGGATTTTGAAGACGAATATGACGCTCCAGATTTTTATTTAAATAAGCAGATGGAACATAGCTCATTTCAGCTTTTACAAACTTCGGATTATCGCTAGAGTCTGTCGCACTCATCGTGAAATAACCAGGTGTTGTTTTTCCGTTAAACCACTTAAAGAATCCTGAAAACTCTACAGGTGCAATGTAAACATACTGATCATTTACTTTTTGTATTTGCAGGTTTCCTAATTCATAGTAGCTCGTGTTGGGCACCTGTCCAAACGCTTTTTTCATTTTATTTTTAGCGAATTTAGGCGGTACACTTGCCGGTGTTTTCGTCTCATCGAACGGCGAAATTTCCGTCTTTTCCTTCATCTCTGAAGACTTGTATTTTTCATCTGCATTTAAAAATGGCGCACTTACTAAATAACCGATTCCAATAATGCTTACAAGCACAATGGCCGATTTAATTTTTTGCTCCTTGCCAACAGCAAATATTGCCCCAATAATCGCTACAACAGGTATTACGTATAAGAAAATCGTCCAGCTTAGATCGATTTTAGAAATATATACAGTTAAAAATACAGAAATAAAACTTACTATAAATGTTGTAATAAATAAGCTTGTAAATGTTTTTGATGAAAGCTCCTTATTGCGAACCTTTTTTGATAACGGCATTAATAATAATGTGATCAAAAGTGATCCAATTGCCGTTATTAGCAATAATTGTCCCATAACAATCACCCTCTCTTACTTACTATGTACGAATAACCTTTCAAAAAGATTCATAAACAAGTAAAACTGCATAATTTCTGGCATAATAGAGCATATATTGCATTTTTATAAAATCATAGTTTGGTTATTTGGTAATTATATATAAACATTTTTACTTAGGGGGTTAATAGATGGCACGTAAAGTTCTGATTTTACTGTTCTTCGGGCTGGGTTTGTACTATGTATTCTTTTTTGAAACGATCGATAGTTCGTTAAAAATGGTCTTTAAACTTTTGCCAATGATTTTGCTTATAGCACTTGCATTTTTATCGAAAGTACATGTGAAATCTCCGTATTATTGGCTTATCTCCATTGGTTTAATTTTCTGTGCGGTTGGCGACTATACATTGCAGTGGTTCATCGTTGGACTGATCTTTTTCCTGATCGGTCATATTTTCTATATTTTTGCTTTCCGTTCAACAAATCAGCAGAATACACCACTGTATGTAAAAATTATTTTAGCTTTATACGGTACGCTTATGATGTTCTGGATTGCGGGAAGCCTGCAGCAAAAAGGAGACACTGTACTTGCTATTGCAGTGACCGCTTATATTTTCGTTATTTTAACGATGGGATGGACATCTTTCCGAACAGGCAGTAAGTTTGCTGTAATCGGCGCCATCCTCTTTATCATGTCGGATTCGGTATTGGCTATTAACCGCTTTATGTTTGATGTTCCCTATTCCCATATCCTGATCATGTTCACGTATTACGGCGCACAGTTTTTCCTCATGCTGAGTATATTTGATTATGACAAAATTAGTTCAAAAACCGAAATAAAAAGTGTAGAATAAAAGCAATAAGTATTAGGAGGTCTTTTTCGTATGAAAGAGAAAGTAATTGAACGTTTAGTACGCTATGCAAAAATTGATACACAATCAGATTTCAACTCTGACACAACCCCTTCAACAATGAAGCAATTCGATTTATTACATGTATTAAAAGATGAATTGGCAGAAATCGGTTTAACAGATATTACGCTGGACGAAAACGGCTACCTTTTTGCAACAATTGAATCAAATACAGACAAAGACGTACCGACACTTGGCTTTTTGGCGCATGTTGATACGACATCTGATTACACAGGAACAAATGTACAGCCTCAGCGTATCGATAACTATGACGGTGAAGCGATTACATTAAAAAATGGTTTAGTAATGGCTCCGGATTACTTCCCGAACTTAAAAAACTATGTTGGCCAAACGTTAATTACGACAGACGGCAATACATTGCTTGGTGCGGATGATAAAGCCGGCATCGCTGAAATTATGACGGCGATGGAATACTTAGTTAACAATCCGGAAATCAAGCACGGAAAAATCCGTGTAGCATTTACACCGGACGAAGAAATCGGGCGCGGTCCGCACAAGTTTGATGTCGAGAAATTCGGTGCGGATTATGCGTACACAATGGATGGCGGTCCGCTTGGCGAGTTACAATTTGAAAGCTTTAATGCAGCTGGCGTAAAAGTAACGACACGCGGCACGAACATCCACCCGGGTTCTGCAAAAAATAAAATGGTGAACTCGATTACAATGGCAATTGAATTCCAAAACGAAATGCCTAAAGAAGCGGTTCCTGAAAAAACGGACGGCTATGAAGGCTTTATTCACTTAATGCATTTCAACGGTGGAATTGAAGAAACAACAATGTCATACATTATTCGTGACCATGACCGCGCTAAATTCGAAGAGAAAAAAGCGTATATGGCAAAGGTCGGCAAAGAGTTACAGGCAAAATACGGTGAAGAAGCAATTACTGTAGCGATCGAGGATCAATATTACAATATGGGCGAAAAAATCGAGCCTGTTATGGAAATCGTCGATATCGTAAAAGAAGCGTTTGCCAAGTTTAACATTACACCGATTGTAGAGCCAATCCGCGGCGGTACTGACGGTTCCCAGCTTTCATATATGGGCTTGCCGACACCGAATATTTTTGCGGGCGGCGAAAATATGCATGGTAAATATGAATTTGTATCAGCTGAAACGATGGAAAAAGCGACGGAAGTCATTATCGAAATGGTTCAGTTGTTTGAAAAACGTTAATACAAAACGGAAAATTTTGAATGGGGCGATTACTTTCGCTCCATTTTTTTGTATACTTAATAGACAGAAAATTCAATACAATCAAGTGAGGTGTGTGATGAAGGAAATACTGATTGGCATTTTAGCGGCCTTATTTTTTGCGGTTACATTTGTATTGAACCATTCAATGGAATTGGAAGGCGGCAGCTGGCTATGGAGTTCTTCCCTCCGCTACTTCTTTATGCTCCCCTTTCTCATTGCCATTGTCGCCATTCGAGGAAAAGGCGGATTTCGTATTTTAACGAATGAAATGAAAGATCATCCAGGTGCATGGCTCGTTTGGAGCTTTGTCGGGTTCGTATTATTTTATGCGCCGCTTACATTTGCTGCGGCATTCGGTCCAGGCTGGCTCGTATCAGGTACATGGCAGTTTACAATTGTAGCAGGTGTTTTGTTAGCTCCGCTATTTATTACGACTGTCTCTGGAAAAGACATCAGGGCAAAAATCCCGCTTATTTCACTTGGTATCTCGGGCATTATCTTATTCGGGATTTTGCTTATTCAAATCCCGCAGGCACAGTCAGTTTCTATGAAAAGCCTGCTTTTCGGCATACTGCCAGTGATCATTGCGGCATTTGCCTACCCGCTCGGCAATCGGAAAATGATGGAATTATGCAAGGGAAGGGTCGACCCGTTTCAACGTGTTCTAGGCATGACAATCGCTTCCTTGCCGGCATGGATCTTACTCGCAACCTATGCAATGTTTACTGTCGGCCTGCCGTCTGCGAGCCAAGTGTACCAATCACTGCTTGTTGCTGTTTCTTCCGGTGTCATTGCGACAATACTTTTCTTTATCGCAACAGACCGTGTGCGCCATGATCAAGGAAAGCTGGCAGCCGTTGAAGCAACACAATCTACAGAAGTTCTTTTTGCGATGGTCGGTGAAATGATTTTACTAAGTGTACCGCTCCCGCAGCCGATCGCTTTAATCGGACTGACGGTCATTATTATCGGCATGCTGCTACATAGCTATCACACAGTACTAATGAATAAAAGATTACAAGCAGCAAATGAAAAAGGGTAGCGACATTTTGTCACTACCCTTTTTGCTACATTCCCCACTGCCAAATGCCAGTCGGATCTTTATACATTTTAAACACATATTCACCTACAGCTTCACGGTCATACTGGTAGCGTATTTCCACTTCTGTATCGGATAAATACGTAACATTTCGGTAAGACGCTTCCAAAAACAGCTCGCCTAAACGGTTCGAATGTGTAAATGGAATATCACTTGCTGATAATCTTTCACTAATTGACCCATCTCCAAAAATTTGATCATACAAATAAAGATCAAAATATTGTTCTGGTGTATAGTCATTTTCTAAATCAAAGTAAATTGATGCTGTTGTACTTTGCTCTGCCAATGCTACGACTTCCCCGTAAATTTTATGCACAGCGGTAATTGTACCTGCCTGCATTGTATTTTCTGCCGGGAAATGATTCACCAAAAAGTATTCACGCGCATTTAATAACTGATCGTAGCCTCCTGCAATCGTATTGCCTTTTTCCTCATACAATTCCTTTAAATCCGATCTTACAGGCTTCCCATTTACCGTTAGCTTGCCGTCCTGCAAAACGACACGGTCTCCCGGTACTGCGACTACTTCATAATAGGCGTTTTCGTATATTGGTAAATGACTGCTCGTATTAGTCATCGTTCGTACTACATCGCCAGTTTCGTAAACGGCTTCATCAAATAAATTTTCCTGACGTTCTATCACTGTATGGTAAAGTCCCTTTTTCCCTGCAAGTGTAAAGGTTTCTTTATCTACATATTGTAAATCCGATAACTGTTCCAGCACTGGTAGCTGTGCAAAGGAATCATAATCGATTGCTGATAATTGCTTCTTTTTTTGAAGAGTAGCAATTTCCGCTAAATCATCAAGCGGATCATAAGGGGCACCCCGCCCTTCATTTCCCGAAATTTGCGTAAAAGGAACGGCTGTCATAATTAGAAATACCGCAACTGCTGCAACAGCTGCCGTCACTAATTGAACATGCCATGAACGTTTCTGTTTTCGGGGGGGCGGAGTCAATTCGGATTTCACACGCTGCTTAATACGACTTTCCTGCAAGCTTGTATCACCCATCATTTCATCCAGTTGTTTTTTAAATGGATCCATGCGTCATTCCTCCAATCCCTCTTCGCTAAAAAACTCTTTCAATTGTTGCTTTGCTCGACGCAAACGTGTTTTCACCGTATTTTCATTCAGCTGTAAATACAGTGCAATATCGGCAATGGATTGTTCGTCATAATAAAATAAAATGAGCGGCTCACGATATTTCAGTGGTAGCTGGAATAACTTCTGTTCAAGTGATGCAAGCTGCTCTTTTTGTATAACTTCTTCGTCCGTACCTTTTGTTTGAGCAAAGATCGTTTCAAAAACGACATCCTTTTTATGCTTCCATGAGCGTAAATAATCTTTTGCGCGATTGGCAGTCATTTTTGTTAAATACGTTTTCAATGACGACTCATTGCGAAACTGGTCGCTCTTTTGAAAGTATGTTACAAACACTTCCTGTACGATGTCCTCGGCGGTAGCCCAATTTTTAACGTACAAATAAGCGATGCGTACTAAATAACGCGTGTGCTCATCAACAATTGCATCAAATTCTCTCATGTAACGATTAACACCTTCTTATATCCTTAAGACCAGTCCACCCCCTTTACAAAGGACGTGAACTGTTCAAATGTTTTATTTTCCGTCATGCCGAAACGATTGACCTCATAATTTGATTGCTGCATATTAGCATAGCCTTCATTAGTCGTAAAACCGATTAACAGTCCTACTTCCTTCATCGCTGCAATCATATCTTCGTCGTAATGACCAAATGGATACGCTAAAGAAGTGGCATTTGACAGCATATTAACATTTTGCTGCAAATCCATCGCAATATCAGCAGACGACAGTTCTAATGCGATTCCTGCCCCATTGCTGAACTGATGCAAGTTATGTGTATGCGCTTCGTATTGAAACACATCCGTCACTTGCTGCATCTCTTCGGCTGTGAAAAATTGAAGCGGTCCTTTGGCATCAAAAACTTGTTGACCTTCAGAACGTCCTGTACGAGAAGATATAATATGCTGTACCGCAGAAAATCCATGTTCCTTTAAAATAGGGTAGGCATAGACCTTTGTAGATAACAGACCATCATCAAATGTAATGAGTATTGAATTAACCGGTAAAATTTGGCGACCTTCCAAATAATCATATAGCTGTGTTGTCGAAATTGTTGTAAATTGCTCTTCAGCCAAAAAGGCCATTTGCTGTTCAAATGATTTTACAGAAACCGTACTCGCATTTGTCACCATTTCTTCTTTCGGCAAAATATGATGATACACTAAAACTGGAATTCCTTCATCTATTTCAACTGATGTTTTATGTATATAGCCGGCACGTTCTCCAACTTTGATTACAAACCACTCATCAATTTCCCCCACTATCGGGTAACGAAACCCTTTTGAAAGCTGCAGCAACACACTGCTTGTAAGATCCTTTTCTTCATATACATTTATTTGTTCTGTCGTTTTGATTGAATTCGTTATTTCTGTATTTACTAACGTCTCAAGCGGACGTTTTTCTACAGTGGCACTTCCCTTTTTAATAAAAGCCGAGATTTTCCCGAATCGCAATTCATAATAAAGTTCATCTTCTCCTACGATCGCAAAAGAAGTATTCGGATGTACAGCACCAATCTCCGTGAGTGCATTTCCTTTTATATAAATCGGCTGTTCGTCATTCAGGACTATAACCTTTTCAAATAGATGTGTAGCTTGTTCTATTTGGGTTCCATTTTCTATACCCCCCATATCCTTTTCATTTGCAACTGCACGTTCAATCTTTTCACTTGAACCTCTATATTCAATTGTCAGGAATAGTACGCATACAGCGATAAACCCTACAGCAATTAACTTTTTCATCATTTCCTCCGCCTACATTTTCTATTGAAGCAACGTACAGACGGAGAAATTCAAAATAAGTTTCAAAAAAGTTTTGTAAATTTTTTGCACACAAAAATACCCGTATCTGTAAGCGACACGGGCAATGGGTCTCCCAACAAAGGAAGAAAAACTAGAAGAAAAATATAAAGGGTGAAAAACTCAGTGTCTGACACACAGTCAAACTTACATTCTAAATGAGGGGGTTTAGAACGCTATGGCTGAGCTAACAAACTCCTGGAGAAAAGTTGTTAGCTCAGACTTATTTGTACTGTATTACAAATAAGCTCTTGCTACAGTTATAATGATAATGATTATCACTATCATTGTCAACCTATTTCCAATAATCTTTTTAAGTATTTTTTAATGAACGACGATATTGGTACTGTTTGTATTGGAATACCATAAAGCAGCCGATGCAAAAGCCTAAAATTGCTACAAATGATGCGACCGCCACCATAACCGTAAAGCCGTATGCAACGACCGGCCAATTAAATGCAAAACCTACTATTCCACCTGCCAGACAAAAACTCGCAATCGCAGAATTGAATTTTTGCTGTCCAATATCTTCAGGAATATACGATTTGATGTCTTTCGTTAAAAATATTTTCGCAAAACGCATAATTGGATTAAACCCGGTGAAAATCCCAAGTAAATTTGCTATTAACGGTATCGCTAAAATCCAGTACTGTCCTGTCACCCATGTGATAACGACTGATAAAAATATAACCCACTGATTTACACGAACTAATGGTCTTGGTACAGAAATCGGTTTCGTCATTAAAACCAACCTTTCTTATATGTTTTATTCATTTTAGCCTTTTTCACCTCGTTTGGGAAGAGAGATGGTATAGTTAATATAAATATTTTTTTAGAAAAGGTGATACGTATGCCTGCACTTTCTTATGATCAAGTACGACAATTAAATTCCTACAGCATTTTCACCGAAGAACCTGACCGTCCATTATTTACATTGGCGAATCTACATAAAGACTTCTATTTGACGGATTTCCGCAATTTGATGATGGGCATCACGAATGCTGCTACGGAAGCTGCGGCCATCTCCCACTTCGGACGTCGATACGGCATGTTTGTCGCAATGCAGTTTTATATGCTGACTACGTATGATGAGGTTTGGGACGGCAAGCCCGAAGATTTGCGGTTCGCTATTGTTCAGGAGTTCGGCATTCATACACTCGGGATGTATATAAACCCAAATGATTTCCGCTATGTGGAGGATGATGAGCGCGAACGAGTGATGGCGGATATTTTATACAAAACATCTGTTGTTATTGGCCAGCTACGGAAAACAACGTCCATTTCGCCGCTGACTTTATGGGAAAATATTTTCGGATACATGCTTTGGCACTTCCATACATTACTCGAAAATCCGGCATTGGCGGACCGCGCTTTCGAGGATTTGGACATGCTCGAAGATAAAAATGTTTGGCGTTACTTCTCGGACAAATCGCTGTTTTTAAATTATACAGGCGGAAAAAACCCTTCCGCTCTCATCAATCAGCCTGTTCGCAAAAGCTGCTGTTTTTCTAAAGACATTCCCGGCTTAATGGCTTGCGGATTTTGTCCGATGAAATAATGTTTTGTTTTAAGTGCCGTTTAATAGCGGCACTTTTTTATTTTGCAGGATTTGCTTGGAGGCACGTTTTCTAATATCCGGCCTGCTTTTTCTAATATACCTTGTAAAGTTCTAATAAGTTCCTGATTTTCTAATAAAGTAATCCGATGTTCTAATAAAGGTCGGAGATGTTCAAATATAGATATCCGATCTTCTAATAAATATCACCGTTTTTCTAATATCCGGTTCAACTTTTCTAATATCGCTGCAACCACTCGACGCAAAAAAAACGATGCTACAAACTTCATAGCATCGCCTTATCATCTTATTTCATTGCACTGTTTTTCAATGTTGTTGCCACTACTTTGGCGCCATCGAGCAATGCCTTTGCATCAAAGGTCATTTTCGGATGATGGAGTCCCGGGCCAAGATCTGCGCCAATGCCGATCATCGTCGCCTTCAATTCTGCATTTTTAATTGTATAGAAGTGGAAATCATCGCTCCCCGGTGTCATTACTGCCGGTGCCAGGCTTTTCTCTCCAAGTGCTTCTACAATCGAGCGTTCTGCAATTGCAGCAGCTTCTGATGATACTTCCGCGCCTGGTGTAACATCCATCCAATCCCATGCAACCCCAATATCGAACATCGCTGCAATTTGTTTCAATCCTTTATCAACATCATGTTGTACTTGCGCCAATACTTCATTTTTCTGTGCACGCACATCGATCGAGAATGTCGCATTACCCGGAATAATATTGACGCTTCCGCCATCTGCTACAATTTTCGTTAACTTCGCTGAGTATACTTCAAATGGATCGACATGGATATTTTTCAGCATTTGCTGAATCGCTACAACGACATCAATTGCATTTTTCCCCTGGTGCGGACGAGCGCCATGTGCATCAATGCCGGTAATTGTCCCAGTTAAGAATGCTGCAGCACCATGATAGATTGCGGGTGATACTTTCCCTAATGGCAGCTCTTCCATCGGACGTAAATGAACACCGAATAAATGGGTAACATCCTCCATTACACCGCGGTCAATCATCGCCAGTGCCCCGCCACCTGTTTCCTCAGCCGGTTGGAAAATAAAACGGATTTTCTTATTCAAAGGTTCATTTTTTAATGCATAAAGCGCACCTAAAACAATTGATATGTTTGCATCATGTCCACAAGAGTGATTTGCCTGCATGACGCCATCCACTTCCTGCCATAGTGCATCAATATCAGCGCGAACCGCAATTGTTTCTTCACCTTTTCCGATTTCCGCGACAAGGCCAGTCACATCATCAAATTTTTTATAGCTGACGCCCATATCATCTAAGATTTCTGCTAATTTTGCTGTTGTTTTTATCTCTTTCCAGCTTACTTCAGGGTTTGCATGGAAATATTGAAACCAATCAAAAATCATTTGTTCTGTAGAATTAACCGCTAACATGAAACGCACCTCGAATATTATTTAGTACTTCTATTATACAGTACAATTTTTGCATACTACATTATTAGTGCCTAAAAAAACGACATCTATCCAGACAGTTTCGTTGGATAGACGCCGTAATATTTTTAAATTCATTTAAAAAACTCCTTTATAAGCTTGAGAAGAATCCTTGCGGATATTGAGTGCGTTCTTCACTTTCCGTCACCTCTTGCTGCTCGGCTAACTCAAATTCCACCTCTTCGTCAAATAAGTATGTTTCAAACGTCGACTTTAAAAGTGTTGACATATCATTTCTCCCCTTTAAATTATTTGAATTTTTAATTAATTTAAATAATATAATGGTTTTTCAAGAAAATCAACAAATAAATGCGTTTAATGCATAAAAAGTATTAAATCTATCTACTTTCGAGATAAGTATAAAAGCGCCTGAAATAATTTCAGACGCTTCACCTTTTATGAGATTGCTATTTTTGAACTTTTCACTTTGTTTTTTGTCATCCATTGAATCACAAACATAATTGCAAATACAATGAGTCCGATTGTATCAGAAAGAGACTCCGGATAAATCATCGCAACACCTGCAGCAATTAGAATAATTCGTTCAATCCAGTTAATCGGGCGATACCAATAACCGATGACCCCTGCACCAATCGCAATCATTCCCATCATCGCTGTAAATACAACCCATATGATTTCCCAAACTGTTACGTCAATCATAAGCAATGCCGGTGAAAAGATAATCATATACGGTATAATGAATGCCGCAATGGCCAGCTTGGCAGAATGGATACCTGTTTTAATCGGATCTCCACCTGAAATTGCAGCTGCCGAAAATGCGGCGAGTGCTACAGGAGGTGTGATGTCTGCAATAATCCCGAAATAGAATACAAAGAAGTGTGCAGATAATACAACGATAATCGGTGCGGCACTTGCCGGTACATCCGGAGCAAGCAAGGCAATGATTGCCGGCGCTGCGATCGTTGATGTAATAACATAATTGGCCGTAGTTGGTGCGCCCATTCCTAAGATTAACGAAGCAATCATTACAAAGAATAGGGTGATTAAAATACTGCCACCCGCAAGTTTAACCAAACTGTTTGCCAATGATAAACCAAGTCCAGTTTTTACAACCACCCCTACAATAATACCGGCACATGCCGTAGCAGCTGCCACAGGTACTGCAGTACGTGCTCCGTCTACTAATGCATCAATGATTTCCTTAAAACCAAACTTTACATCCGGGTTTATAAATCCGACAATAACACAAGCCAATATACCATAAAGTGCAGAGTGAATAACTGGAATTCCAGCCATCATTATTACAATAATTAATGCAATTGGAATTAATAAATATAACTTCTTGAATATTTCTTTACGATTCGGCATTTCCTCATCAGTTAAGCCTCGTAAACCTAAACGTTTTGCTTCAAAGTGAGTCATAATCCAAATACCAGCAAAGTAAAGAACCGCCGGAATCGCTGCTGCTTTTGCAATATCCCAATATGAAACACCGCGTCCGATAAATTCAACCATTAAAAACGCTGCGGCACCCATAATAGGAGGCATCAATTGGCCCCCAGTAGAGGAAGACGCCTCAACCGCTCCCGCAAAGTTTTTCTCATAACCTAAACGTTTCATCAAAGGAATCGTATAGGCACCTGAAGTAACTACATTGGCTACGGAACTCCCTGAAATTGTTCCTTGCAGTGCAGATGAGAAAATCGCAACTTTTGCTGGACCCCCTACTAACTTTCCTGCAACGGAAATCGCCAAGTCGTTAAAGTATTCCCCTACACCTGTCTTTACTAAAAAGGCGCCAAATAACAGGAATGCAAAAATATATGTTGCCGAAACGGCAAGCGGCGTACCTAATATACCATCTGTTGAGTAAAACATCAGATTTACAAGGCTCTCTAAATTTTGCCCACGGTGTGCCATAAAGTCCGGCATATACGGTCCATAAAATGCGTATGCCAAAAATAGACCTGCAATAATAGCGATTGGCAGACCAACTGCCCGACGTGAAGCTTCCAGCACTAGGAGGACTGCAAATAAACCGATCCAGAAGTCTATCGTCTCCAGCTTCCCTAAACTTCTCACTAATCGGTCGTAATTCATCACCCAATAGCTACCAACAATAACTGACAGAATAGCTAAAATATAATCATAAAAAGGAATAGATCTTTTTGAAAATTTACGGCGCAGCGGAAAGAGCAGAAAGACAAAAGTTAATGCGAACCCTAAGTGAACAGTACGCTGAATTTGGGCCGGAAACTGACCGTATATCGCTGTATAGAGTTGAAATAGTGAAAATGCAAGTAACCCAACATAAATGACATATTTCATAAAGTTTTGCGGGTTTCGCTGATTGGATTCGATATCAAACTTTTCCAATAACTCTTGCTGTTGCTCTAATGACAATGCTTCTATTTGTTGTGGTTCAGTTGTTTCTTTTTTATTTTTGCTCATTTAACTCGACTCCTTTCATTTTTTCATACAAGGACAGTTTTTGAATTTGCACGTCATAAGATTTTCCACGAGTTAAAAATTTTTTCAGTTCCACTGTTTCATTGTTATGCTGCAAATCCAATCGAAAATCGACATTTCCGATATGTAGTACAAAGTTGGTTAATTTCGCATCGTCGTATTGAAGTTTGTATATTCCGTTTTCGTAAAGCAACGTTTGCCCTTCCTCCGCATAACCCGGCATTCCGATTGCTACATCCGAATATTCCATCGAAAGCATTTGGATTGCATTTGAAGGTAGCGCTACATAGCTTTCATAAACATCTGTTAAATGAATCGAATGTGTATAAATAATTTTAAACTCGTCAACATCTTCCAGTTCTTTATAATAGGTAGTCGGATTTTCTGAACGAGTTTCCATAAATATGATTGAACGCTCATACGGAATCATACAAAGTACAAAGCTAGCACAGATTATAATAAATACAACTATAGTTAGTTTTTTCATAAACATCCTACTAAAATTAATTTCTATTTAACTTAGCAGCATACCTGGAAAGAAAACAAGAGACTGCCTAGAAGTAAATTACACTCTAGACAGCCTCGCGCTAATTACTTTACCTCATCAAAGTATCGTTGTGCACCTGGGTGGACATCAATACCAATTCCATCTAAGCCAGATTCAGCTTTAATGAATGTGCCTTTTGCGTGGCTGATTTTGTCTGTGTTGTCATAGATTGCTTTTGTCATTGCATACACTAGATCTTCAGGTAATTCCTTTTTAACAGCTAACATTGCACCAACCGATACAGCTGGAATGTCAGATTCTAAACCGTATGTGCCAGTTGGAATGTTATCCACTGCATAGTAAGGATATTTTGCAATAAGCTCTTCTGCTTTATCTGCTTCAACCGGAATAATATATACGCCATTTGTTGCATTTAATGCTTCAACAGCACCAGTTGGGTAACCAGCTGTAATAAACGCTGCATCAATTTGACCTGATTGAATACCATCTGTCGATTCACCGAAGTCTAAGTTTTGTGCTTCGATATCGTCCATTGTTAAACCATGGATTTCCAATAATTGCTCAGCATTTGCGAATGTTCCCGATCCTGGAGCCCCTACAGAAACTTTTTTACCTTTTAAGTCTGCAAATGTTTTAATCCCTGAATCCGCCAATGTTACTAATTGAACCGTTTCTGGATATAGAGCACCTAAAGCTACTACAGAATCAATTGCTTCACCTTCAAACATTAGTGTACCGTTCGTTGCATAGTAGGCGATATCCGTTTGTACGAATGCTACCTCTGCATCTCCGTTTGCCAGGGAAGTCATATTCGCTGCAGACGCCTGTGAAACTTCAGCAGTTGCTTTTACCCCAGTGTCTGTAGTAATTAAATCAGCAAATGTACCGCCTAATGGATAATAAGTCCCTTGTGTACCACCAGTTAAAATACTTACAAACTTTGTACCTTCAAAATCCAGCTCTTCTTCTGTTGCAGCTTCCCCAGAGCTCGTCTCATTATCTGTTTCAGTTTTAGATGAACCTTCATCATCAGAACCACAAGCAGCCAGTATGAGTACAAATGCACTTAATAACATCAGAAAAAGTAGGTTTTTAGATTTAAACATAAGCAGTTTCCCCCTTTATAGTAAAATATAAATTCATATTACATACATAATTATACAAAAGTCAACGTTATTTTAAAAATTCCAAATTTACTGTTAATATTTTATTATCTATATTTTGTCCGATTAATACTCGAACAGTTCTTTAAATATTCGTAAATACTGTATTATAAGAGTTATCAATTCAGTTCATTTATACAAATTACATAAATAAGATTATTTTAAAATAATTGTTACCCCTCAATTTATATTTCCCATATAGTAACAGATAAAATTTTACACAAAAAAATACTATGCTAAAAGAATTTCACTTTTAGCATAGTATTTTCACTTGACTACACCACAAACAATTCGCGCACCCGAATTTCCTGACGGATCTGTTTTATAATCGTCTGCTTTTTCATGAATGACAACAGACGTGCCATCTGCATCGAACAGCGAATTTTCTTTTCCTTTTTCAAGTGTAAAATCAGCTGTCACAAAATTCAACTCCACTTCACCCGCTTCATCCGCAGTAATATTCGGTAAGTCCCCTAAATGCGGGCCTGCCGGATTATCCACGCCATGCTGCTTTTTCATAGGATTGAAATGAGCTCCTGCCGATTCAAAGCTAGGGGGTTCACACTTCCCTACTTCATGCAGATGAATTCCGTGGTCACCCGGCGGTAAACTATTTAATACAGCGGTCAATTCGACCCCTTTTGAAGATTCTTCAAATAAAATTTCACCCACTAAGTTGTTTTTTGTATCGTACATCTGCGCCTTTGCAGATAATGTTTCTGGTGCACTTACCGGAACGGTTTCCTTTTGAAACATACTGCATCCGCTTAATAATAGTACACATACGAATAAGCTAATTTTTCGCATACTATCCCCTCCTTACAACTAGTATTTCAATAAAGAGGGCTGAATATACAAAAAGCCACCCAAAATTGAGTGGCTTCTTTTCGTATTAGTCTAAAATTTTTATTTGTACTGTACGGCGGCCCCATTCGTAGGCATTACCTAGGTCTGGAATAAATACATCAATTTTATTCCCTTTAATTGCCCCGCCTGTGTCAGCTGCAACTGCTTCTCCATATCCTTCAACCCAAACTTTTGTTCCTAACGGAATGACACGCGGGTCTACTGCAATTACTTTTAAATCTGGATTGGCGCGTAAATTCGTACCGTTTGCCGTTGTTCCAGAACATCCTTCACAGTAGGCTGTATACGCTGTCGCTTCAACAGTCAAGGTTCTTCCCGTATCAGGAGCTGAACTTGTTGAAGTTTTTGCCTCTGTACCGCCTGACGCACTTTTCACTTCACTCTTGGCATATTCCTGTTGAGGCCCGGATACTGTAATGGAGTCACCCGGATATATTAAGTCTGAATTGATATTGTTCCATTTCTGTAGCTGGTCAACTGTTGCATCATGGGCCAATGCAATATGGAACAGCGTATCACCTGGTGCAATAGTATATACTTTCTCGTCATGACCGCCAATTTTTAATGTATCCCCAACAAAAATTGTATTGCTCGTTAAATTGTTTAGTTCCTTTATCTCTTCAACTGATGTCTGAAATTGCTTACTTATTTTATAAAGTGTATCTTCTGGTTGGATTGTATAAGTATCTGCAGAAGCTTGAGATGCAAACAGCCCCCCTGTAGCGAATACTCCTGCCAATAGAACTGCCATTAATTTTTTCTTTGTCAAATTTCTGTCCCTCCATATTTCCAAATAAATTTAAGTTGTTTTTACTCTCCTATAACCTTACAGCAAATACATTGCAACACGATGACGCGGATATGAACCCTGCATTACAAGCACATTGCAGGGCTTTTGGATAATTATTACTAAATTTGAAGCGATTTATACATAGATTTACCATTTTTTTGCGAAGTGACAGGAAAAGAAGGAAAAATAAATGGGAATTTGTTTTCAGACTTATTACAAACCAGCTTGTTTCTTTAATCTTTCTGTCTATTTTGACGATATAAAGTGAAACTTCAAACAATGAGATTTTTCTCAATCCCACTGGGTTTAAATTACTACCCGTTAATGCGGGATAATTGAAAAGGAGGATTACTATGGAATTAAACGCCATTATGTCAGCACAGTTAGCATCACTGCAGCAAACTGTGCAGATGAGTATTTTAGACAAGGCAATGAATACCGGCGCGGCAACTGCTGTCCAAATGATTGAAGCAATGCCTCAACCGCAAGCAACTCCAGCACCCCACCCTTATAAAGGACAAATGATTGACGTCCAGGTTTAGTTATAAAAACAGAAAGGACGCTCACGCAGATGGTGAGCGTCCTTTCTGTTTTAAATTCGGTATTACGGGCATCAGACAGAGAATATTAGAACATTTTTTTATTTATTAGAAATTAGGCGCCTGCTATTGGCACTTCGGAATCACATATTCGAAAAGCGAGGAGACATTTTAGAAATTCTACATACTATATTAGATAATCCAACTTTTATTAGACAATCGATCAATTTTTATGAAGTTTTTTCATTTTATTAGAAATCTTTATGCCAAATGTAAACGCTGCGTTAAATTTCGGTTAAACACTTTTAAAAAAACATTTTCCGGGTATAACTAATAGTACACTGTTGCTATAAAGGAAAAGGAGTGATTATTATAGGTATCCATACGTTTTTTACAAGTTTAAATGATTTAGAGCGCATCATCCGCTGTCCGGGTCGCTTTAAATTCGAAGAACATAATGTGGCAGCACACTCATGGAAGGTTTCCCAGTATGCGATGTTTTTCGCAACATTGGAGGAACGTGCAGGTAGTCAAATTGATTGGAAATCGTTATACGAAAAAACGATTAATCATGACTTTGCCGAAGTTTTTATTGGGGATATTAAAACGCCTGTCAAACATGCAAGTGTCGAACTTAAGCAGATGCTTTCACATGTCGAAGAGAAAATGATGGAGAAATTTATCCGTGAAGAAATTCCAATTGATTTACAGGATGTATTTATTGACCGTATGAAAGAAGGCAAAGATGAGACAATTGAAGGACGACTTCTTGAGTTTGCAGACAAGCTGGATCAGTTTTACGAGTCATTCGCAGAGCTGAAGCGCGGGAATACAGACAAAGAGTTTGTTCATATGTATGAAACAGCACTAAGCAAGTTACTGTTGATAGATCTTCCGGTATCCGTAGATTATTTCCGCAACGAAATTTTATCTGATGTTGTTACAGAAAAAACGGTCATCGATATAGCACTTTTAACGGAAAATATTTTACAACAGCATATTGAATAATAACAGAAGGCTTCCGATTAATAAGGAAGGCTTTTTTATTTTAAATAAATCCTCCTTTTTATTTTTGAAAATCTTCACTAAATCCATTCAAATTATTTGACTTTTTTTTAAAACATACTTTATTGCAATCCGATTTAACTTACTATAAGATAGCAATAAGGCTACGTTGTACGTACGAATATTAAGTTTTAACCTTTATACTTATACAGGGAGTTTTACATCGATGTTGGAATGGCGTGCCTGGACTCTTTTGACTTCAGGATAGACAGGATAGCATTTGCGAACACCCACTTTGAGGAGTGGTGGTTTAAAACTTTCTATAATAACTACGGCAATGTGGCTGCTTACATAGCAATATAGCCATAAAATTTACAGACACTTACACGACTTTACGTGTAGGTGTTTTTTTTTTGCTTTTTTTGGTATCATTCAATATACAACCTATAACCTTGAAGGGACTGAACTATGCGCAGATGGCAATATTTTTTATCTAACTGATTAAAAATATTGGAGGTAAAAATATTGATAAAAGAATTGAATACCAAAAGATTGCATTTAAGAAGAATGGAAATTTCAGACTCCCAAAGCTTGTTTAAAATATGGTCTGATCCACATGTAACTGAATTCATGAATATAACGAGCTTTATACATGAAGCTCAGGCGAAAGAAATGATTGAGCTACTTGAGGAATTGGCCCAGGCTGGTAAAGCTGTTCGATTCAGTATGATTGAGCGAAATTCAAAAGAAATAATAGGTACGTGTGGATTCAATTCTATAGATTTCGATAATGCGAAAGCGGAAATCGGTTATGACATCGCTAAAGCCTATTGGGGCATGGGGTTTGCGCCAGAAGGTATCCGTGCGTTAATGGACTATGCTTTCGGAACTTTGAAACTGAATAGAATCGAAGCAAAGGTTGAACCTGCAAATGTTAATTCAATCAAGGTTCTACAAAAACTTAATTTCAAATTCGAAGGAACTCTTAGACAATTCGAAATTTCTAAAGGGAACTTTATTGATGTCAATATGTACTCAAGTTTAAAAACAGATTGATTTAGCTCCCTCCCTGCCTATATCTCGAATGAGATATAGGCCTTTATTTTTAATATAAAAAATTTCCCAAAACGAAAAACCTCATTAAATAACCATTCGTTATTTAATGAGGAAAAAGATGTTATCACTATCCTATTCCTTATAGTACAATGACTCTTTTTCAAGCAGAATCGGGCCAGTACTCGTTCTTAATATAAATGAATCGTGCTTTAAATAATCGGCTAAAACAACTGCCCCAACACCTAAAATCTCCACTTGGACATCAACACGGCGAGCACTTTTCTGCAGCTGAGAGAGCTTGGATTTCAATTCGTCCAGCTCCTGTAGTTTTTCACAGTATAAAATAATGTCCATATCACTGTTTTCATGACAGACGTTGATTCCCGTTGCCATCGAAAAACCAACACTTCCGCCAATCCCCCATTTAAAGTCATCCAATACCTTTTCAATATAAGTAAGTGATTGGACATGCGTCTCAGGATATGAATTTACCAGAACATCAAACGGCCGAATTACACGTTTAATATTAGAAATAGCTGTAATCGCTGCAAATCGTTTCGACCGATTATTCCCTCGAAAGCCTATCGCAACTTTCCCATCCTCTACTTTCATACGTCTCACAACAGCAATGCCTTGAGCCATTTCATCTTCATTCATCCAATCAGGAAAATCACCGAAGTACTCAATTCGATCCATGGACTTCAAATACACTAAATCATGTACAGTTAGTTCCATTGTTGCGTGATTTTTTCACGTACAGCAATCGATGCCTTACGACCATTTTCAACCGCTACTTTTGATTGAATTCGATTTGCTAACGATCTATCTCCCGACTGAATAATATCTTCTTTTGCCGATGCAATAGAATGAAGTACTTTTTGAACTTGTTCATTGGATGGTTCGTCTGCGTTAATACCGTCGATCAACTCATGTACTGCGCCAAGCGTTTGGAACGAATGGACATCATACGCCATCGATGGAACAGATTTTGCGAATTCATCCAGCTCTTCAACAGTACGCATTGTAACAAGCGCTGCTGACTTTTTGGACATTACATGTACTTGCACTTCTGAATCATCAAGTGAAATAATACGGTTCCCTTGCATACCATGTGCCAAAAATGCTCCTGAAATTGCTTTTCCTACAACACATGTAACGATTGGATGTCCGCTTTGACGCGCTGACGCATACGCTTCAACACTTGCTGCACAAGCTAAGTAAATGCCGAATAATTCTTCGTGATAGCCAAATGCCTGACCCGGAACATCGACAATAGGAACGATTAGTCTTTTATCCGCTGAATCCTTATCTTCTTCAATTGCCTGACGAACATATTTGGCAACGGTCCACGCTTCCTGCAAACCAAACTCCCCATTGCGGGCACGGTAAAATTTACTTTCACTGTTTGGCACTACAGCAATAAAACGGGCTTTTTCTCCATTTAAATGGGCATCTGCCACTAAAACAGATGGTGTCTCCGAGATCGATGGTGCATTATTTGTAAATGCATTAAACCATGTACGGCCTCTGCTCGAATTTCCCCCATCTGCCACGGTTGCTTCAGCAATTGCCAATTCAGATCGGTTACTTAAAATTTCCTGTGCTTCATCAGTACCGATTTTTTCCTCAAACTGCAAATGATTCAGCATATTTAAAAATGTATCGTACTCCGTTGTTCTTTGTTTGAAGCTGTTTTTTCCCCATAAGTCTTCCAGCGTATCCAAGTAGTTTACTACATCATCTTCAATGATAGCGTCCACTAAGTTTGAATTGTAGCGCATTGATCCACCAATCATTTTCCAAATAAAAGGTTTTTGTTTTGCATTTAGCTCTTGAATACCTGCCTCCTGCTGAACTACTTCAGGTCCATTCATGCCAAGCCGCCCTTCTCGTGTCATGATTAAAGCGGAACAAAGACCAGCTGTTAGCGACATCCCTCCGAAAGAACCGACTTTCCCCGGAATAATGCCGATTACAGGTACATATTTTTTTAAAGCAACAATCGCAGAACTTATTTCAGCAATCGAAAGAAGTCCATAGTTCGCTTCTTGCAGACGGACGCCACCAGTATCGTAAATGATGACTGGATAAGTCAGTTCTCCTGCTTCACATGACGCAAATGCACGCTCTAAAGCACCTGCAAATTTTGCGCCGGAAACTTCACCGATTCCCCCGCCTTGGAAACTTCCCTCTATTGAAATAACTAATGAACGACGACCTCGAATTGTCCCTTGCATTATGATCATTCCGTCATCACTTTGCGGCACGATATTTTGCGCCTCTAAATGAGGTGATTCAAAAAAGTCGAATGGACCTAATATTTCATGTGCTGTTCCTTCATCTAATAGTAAAAGTGCACGTTCTCTAGCCATACTTTCTACTATACTCACAGGTAATTTAATAGAATTATTCACCGAAAACCACCTCCGCTGCCTGTGCAAGTCGTATCGATACGACACCTGGTGTTGCACCGAAATCATTAATCTTAATCGAAGCCAAAATATCCTGCTGAGAAACAAAACGCTCCACTACTTTTTGCCAAGTTTCAGCATAACCCGTAATTCCTGTACGAACTTCTACTTTTGTTTCCGAGCCTTCGATTGGCTGGATCAGTATTTCTAAATCCCCCGACCCTACAACCCCGATATGTGCTTGCTTAGTAACCGGACGATTTGCCTGAAATGTGTAATTCAACTTTTCCATGCTGTGCACCCCTTTTCAGTTTATCTGACATATTAATTACGAATAATGTGGCCGCCAACAAATCAGCCGATCCGCCTGGAGATAACCAATGTGTAATATACAACTCATCAAGTTTCTTCATATTAGAGATTGAAAAGTTTGTTAACAGTTTCTTCGCTTCCTGTTTCGCAAACTCCAATCCTTCAAGACCGCCTCGATGAAGTAAACAGGTGTCGTTTAAATTTGCGATCAATACTAGTAATGTAGTAAGTTTCGCGTCTCTTAGCGACATCTTCTGAGCCGCCTGTAAAAATGTTGGCAAACTATACTTTTGAATATGGGGAAATGCCTGCTGCGCTTCTTCTCTGGCACCCGGAATTCCATAATTCTCTTTTACTTTGATCCCGTTCGTTTTGGACATTGGAATATATTGATCCGGAAGATTGGCCAGTTCCGCAGCATCGTTAAATACTTGCGGAAAGAGTACCTTGCCCTGTCTTCTCGCAATTGCGGAGCAGAGTAAACCAATCGACCAGATCGCCCCTTTATGCGTATTACTATTTTCAGTAACCGCAAACATTTCCTTTTCGCCATTCCGTCCAATTGCGCCAAATTGTTCCCTAATTTCTAATGTTGGCTGTCTGTTGAAACTCAGCATTGCCATTTGATAAAACGTATTGTGCAATGAATGTGCTGAATTCTGCATTTTGATTAAAGATAAATCATTGTGTGCACCATTGTTTTCTGTATCTACTAAACCTGGCTTTGGTGTTAACTGAACTTCTTCGATTAATGCTGCAACAGCCTCATCAGCAATCCGTTTACAAATTACATGCTGTTTCATCCCTTCAGCTCCTTACCAACTTTTGAATTTTGAAGGCGGCTCATATAATCCGCCAGACCATTGAACAAGCTCATCAATATTTTTTGCTGCCAACAATGAACGATTTGCTTCACCGCGTAAAATATTTAAGTCTTCCGGCATTGCTACTAAACCGCGCTCGCGAAGTGATTTTGTACGCTTCACATCATTTTCCATCCCTAAAGGTGTCACACCTGCAATTGAAGCAATCATTTCTCTTCGTTCTGCCGGACTATCTGTTTTATATAGGTAGGCAATCCCTTCTTCTGTCACAACATGTGTAACATCTTCCGCATAAATCATGACCGGGGCAACTGCCAAATTCGCCTGTTTCTTTACATCAATCGCGTCTAAACGTTCAACAAAGACTGGTGTGTTGGCATCCTGGAATGTTTCAGCTACTTGCACAACAAGCTTTTTCCCGCGTGCCAATTCATCCTGACTCGTCATCATGTTATACCAAGCTTCCGTTGAGTGACGGCGTCCACCCGGATCATGTCCCATATTCGGTGCACCACCATAACCTGCAACGCGCCCTTTTGTTACCGTCGAAGAATTTCCGTATGCATCCATTTGCAATGTCGATCCGATAAATAAATCAACCGCATACTGACCTGCAAGCTGTGCCAACGTACGATTCGAACGAAGACTGCCATCTTTACCTGTGAAGAAAATATCGCGACGTGCCTGCACATATTTTTCCATTCCTAATTCACCGCCAAAACAGTGAACACTTTCTACCCAGCCTGTTTCAATCGCCGGAATCAGTGTCGGGTGCGGATTAAGAACCCAGTTTTTGCATATTTTCCCCTTCAAGCCTAATTGCTCACCATAAGAAGGTAATAGCAGCTCGATTGCAGCCGTATTAAAACCAATACCATGATTTAAAGATTGAACGCCGTGTTTTTCGTAAATACCGCGAATACACATCATCGCCTGTAAAATCTGAATATCTGTAATATGGCGCGGGTCACGTGTAAATAACGGCTCGAGCTCATACGGTTCATCCGCTTCAACGATGAAATCGACCCAAGAACCCGGAATATCGACACGCGGCAATTCATCCACAATTTCATTTACTTGAGCAATGACAATTCCATCACGGAAAGCTGCTGCTTCAACAATCGTTGGTGTTTCTTCCGTATTTGGTCCCGTATATAAGTTTCCGAAACGGTCCGCTTTATCAGCTGCAACTAACGCCACATTCGGAATTAAGTCGATAAACAATCTTCCATAAAGCTCTACATATGTGTGCAGATCCCCTAAAATTAATCGGCCATCTTCAATCATCTGTGCGATACGTAAACTTTGAGGTCCGGCAAAACTTAAATCGATTTTCTTGGCGATACCTTCCTCAAAAATATCTAAATGTTCCGGACGCGACACACTGGACATAATCATATGTAAATCATGTACACGGTCTGGATCGACCTTTACAAGAGCTTGAGATAAAAAAGATGCCTGCTTTTGATTGTTACCTTCAAGAACAACCCGATCCCCCGGTTTAATAAGCAACTCAAGTACATCTACAATTTTCTCAGTAGGAATTGTTAAACCGTTTACTAGATGCGCCACTTCCGCCAATCTCTTTTTCTTTCCTTCCAATCTTGTTGACCAAGAACGCTGCTGTTGAATTAATACCATATTTACACCCCTTCATTTTTTGCTAAATACAGACAATCATTAAAACCGTCCTTTTCCACACTGTAGCTATCCGCCTCTGGAAACGCATTTTTGGCAAGTTTTTTTAATACATCCCCTGGCGACATTTCAATAAACCGACGAACACCATTTTCATACAATATCGATGTTGCATCATGCCATCTGACAGGCAATGCAATGCTTTCAGCCAGATCCTGAACAATACTGGAGGGTTGGCGAAGTATCCGTGCATTTCGATTTGAAATCAACGGAAATTTTGGCCTTTGGAGCGTTATGAGCTCCATCTCCTTTGCCAATCTTTCCTGAACCGGTAAAAACAATGGACAATGGGATGGTGTAGAAACCTTCAGCATCTTTGCTGAGCTTGCCCCTTTTCCCGACACATAGTCCAGTACATTTTGCATCGCTTCCTTATGACCTGATAAAGTCAGCTGCTGCGGTGCGTTGCGATTTGATACATAGACCGGTTTTTGATCCGTATGGAATTTTTGTGTAATTTCTATAAGAGTTGATTCGGGTAAGCCTACAACAACTGCCATTCCATACGCTTCGTCCTGCAAAGATTCCATCAGTTCCCCACGAAGCGAAACTAAATGCAGGGCATCTTTAAATGTAAGTACCTCACTCGTCACCGCAGCGGCAAATGCACCTACCGAGTGGCCTGCCAAATAGTCCGGTTTTGCGCCTTCATTAAGAAAGGCGCGTGCTGTTGCAACACCGGCCGTCAGCATTGTAATCTGTACGTTTTTTGTGCTCTTTAATTTTTCAGCTGTTGCAAGCAGCTTAATATCTGTTTTTAAAACATCCGAAACTTCATCCAAAGTTTCTTTAATAGTAGGGTGTGTAGGAAGCGACTCTAAAAAACCGCCATATTGCGAACCTTGCCCTGGAAAAAGCCATGCCTGTTTCATCGTTGACTTCCCCTCCCTTTGCTTTATAACTGCTTATTTCGGACACTGAATATTACATCCTCTGTATGCTTTCTTAAAATGGATTTCAGCTGATCCAAGTCATCATTCTTCAAGCATTCGTAAATACTTGTATGCTCTATAATCGATTTCTCAATAATTTCCTTATTGGAAAAATGGATTACTTGAATTCGAAGTAATGGCAGCGCAATTTTACTGTACATATCATTCAGCACGGGGCTGTTGCTTAACTTGAATATAAGAAAGTGAAATTGATAGTTTAAGTGCGTATATTCTGTATAGCTTTTCGTTTTCGTCATTTTAGTTAAGACAGCTTTCATTTCTTTCAGTGTGCCTTTTTCTTTACTTGGATTTTCTAAACGTTCTGCTGCCAGCATTTCCAAATGATTTCGCACATCCAATAAATCTTTCATATCATCCAATGTGTAGCCCTTAATGAATGCCCCTTTTCTTGGAACACGCTCAATAATTCCTTCTGTAGCCAATAAATAAATTGCTTCTCTTACAGGAGAACGGCTCGTTTCATATTGTTCTGCGTATATGGATTCCACGACTTGATCTCCCGGTCTTAACTCTCCATTTAACACTTGTTCCAACAAATTATTGGCAATTCTAATCGATAAGGCATTGTCCAATGCTCTTTCAAAATAATTCAACTAAACCTTCTCCTTCTACCTGAACATAGTCGACTGTATACAATACATAATATATCTTTAAAACGTAAATTTCAATCGTATATACTTTAATTCTCTAAAAAAAATAATATTTTCCTTGATTATGTATATGTTATTGTTTATTCTATATTCAGAATACAGTCGACTGTTCTAAACAATAAAAGGGGTGTAGTTATGGTTATATATGGTGTTGCCATTTTAGCTGGGTGTTTCTTATTTGGGATGTTTTGTGGTGAATTAATCGGCGCTTTAATGGGGATTGATTCGAATGTGGGTGGCGTAGGTATTGCGATGTTACTATTAATCGTAGTCGTTGATAAATTGCAGAAGAACGGGAAAATCAGTAAACCTGCAGAAAGTGGCTTAGCTTTCTGGAATGCGATGTATATCCCGATCGTTATCGCAATGGCAGCGAGTCAAAATGTATTAGGTGCATTAACTGGGGGTCCTCTAGCGATCATCGCAGGAATTGCAGTTGTTCTTATCAGTTGGTTAGTTGTTCCATTGTTGAGTGGGAAAAAAGCGAAGGAATCTGCCATCGAGTTTAATAAAAATCACCCAGTAACAGGGGAGGCAAACTAATATGTGGGAAGCACTCAAAACAGCATTAGAATCTAATGGTTTAATCACAGGATTTGTCATTGTCGGTATTACAATGTATGTCGCATACTTGATTTCAAATAAATTAACGAAGGGGCTTATTCATGGCTCGGCTATTGCAATCGTTCTCGGATTAGTACTGGCTTATTTCGGCGGTGTTTACAGTGAAGGTACTAAAGGTTTAGCTGATATCTCGTTATTTGCAGGAATCGGTCTTTTAGGTGGCAGTATGCTTCGTGACTTTGCAATTGTTGCTACATCATTCGGAGCAAATTTTGATGAAATTAAAAAAGCAGGAATTCGCGGGATTTCTTCATTGTTTATCGGTGTTGGATTATCATTTATAGTTGGTGTTATTTTTGCACTTATTTTCGGTTACACAGATGCCGTAAGTATTGCTACAATCGGTGCCGGCACGGTTACTTATATTGTTGGTCCAGTAACAGGTGCTGCATTAGGTGCAAGTTCGGAAGTTATTGCAATCAGTATTGCAGCCGGGTTAGTAAAGTCGGTTTTAGTAATGGTAGGCACACCATTTATTGCACGATTCATTGGTTTAAACAACCCATTAACAGCAATGGTTTACGGTGGTTTAATGGGAACTACTTCCGGTGTTACGGGAGGATTAGCTGCAACGGATGTACGATTGGTCCCGTATGGCGCCGTTACAGCTACTTTCTACACAGGATTAGGCTGCTTACTTTGCCCTACCCTGTTATTCATCTTAACAGATATGATTTGGTAAGTTAATAATTCATTCTCCATATATAAGGTGCAGTTTCATATTTTCAAAAAGGTGTCACATTTTTCTTAATAACATTCCCCCAGAATTTTATAAGATAAATCCACCTTCTGAAAATTGATATTGTAATTAATGATTAATAGATAAAACGTGGGTACAATTTCGTAACTCACGTTTTTTGTTGTACCTTTTTATAAACTCATAGGGTAAATATTTTTAATTCCAGTAATTTTATGCCAATATTTAGTGAAACACATATATTTGGAGGAAACGGCTATGAAAAAAATTCTTTGTATTGGAGAATTGCTCATCGATTTTTTTACAACTCATACGGAAGTATCCATTATAGAAGCGAAAACGTTTGAAAAACAGGCAGGCGGTGCTCCGGCAAATGTAGCAGCAACTATCGCGATGCTTGGAGGACAGGCTCATTTTTGCGGAAAAGTGGGCGAAGATGCATTTGGTCACTTTTTGAAACAAACGATGGAGCAAGCAGGTGTTCATACAGATCAATTAATAATGGATTCGTCTGCACCGACTACTTTGGCCTTTGTTTCAAGACAGAAAGATGGTGAGCGGGATTTTATCTTTAATCGTGGTGCCGACGAGTTGCTCAGTGTTGAAGATTTGGACCTGCAACAGCTCATGTTGCTGGATATGATTCATTTCGGCTCTGCCACTGCCCTTTTAAGCGAACCTTTCAGTAAAACGTACGAACAGCTAATGCAAACTTTGCACCTGCAAAACTATTTTATTTCATTTGATCCAAACTACCGCGCAGACTTATGGAAGGGTGATTCCGACTTATTCATTCATAAATGCGAACCTTTCATTGAAGCAGCAGATTTCATTAAGATGAGCGAAGAGGAACTGTTATTATTCGCAAGGACAGAAAACTTCGAACAGGCAATCGAATGGCTCACACAGTTTAATGAAAAGACAATTGCCATTACACAAGGCGCTTCTGGTACAATGCTTATCCAAAACGGGCAAATTACAACCGTTCCGGCATTTCCCGTAAACTCCATCGATACAACCGGTGCAGGTGATGCTTTTGTCGGTGCCGCTTTGTATCAGTTAAGTAAATATGAAGACACAAATCTCACGTTCAATGAATGGGTATCCGTTATCGAATTCGCCAACCGTGCGGCATCAAAGGTATGCGAGAAAGTCGGTGCAATCGAAGCCCTATCTTCATTGAAAGAACTTCAGTAATAAAAAATGGCGCATTAAAAGTTTCACTCCACTTTTAACGCGCCTTCCTTCTATCTATTTATGGACATTTAAAACAACTGTCACTTTAGTTCCCTTCCCAAGCTCGCTTTCAATAATAAACTGTCCCGCGTGCCGGCTAACGATTTCTGTTACAATCGCCAAACCTAACCCGCTGCTTTGACTAGAGCGCGAAGGATCCACTCGGTAAAATCGTTCCTTCACCTTTTCAAGTGCTTCTTCAGGAATACCGATCCCGTTATCTTTTATCGTTACAAAAATCTGATTGTCCTTTTTACTGCATGTTACAATAATTTTCCCTTTTTCCTCGCTGTAGCGAATGGCATTTGACAGCAAATTGTCCCAAACTTGCTCCATTAACTGCTCATCTGCAAAAACTTCAACCTGTTCCAGCTCGTATACAAGTTCCATCTGCTTGTCGTCCAGTTTCCACCGCTTTGAAAATAGCCGTTCTTTCAATTGTTTATCTAACGAATAAGTCTTTTTTTCAACCGGTAAATTCTTTTGGTCAAGCGAGCTTAGTAAAAGCAATTGCTTTGTTAATGCGGAAAGACGCTTCGTTTCCTGCTCAATAATTCCCAAATACTGCACACGTTCTTCTTCTGTATTTTCCGCGTCCTTCAATACATTCGCATAGCCTTGAATGTTGAGCAACGGAGATTGAAAGTCGTGCGATACATTATTGATGAAGTCTTTCTTAATCTGATCATTTTCCGCGAGGCGATTGGCCATCTTTTGAAACTGTGTTGCAAGCTGCCCGAGCTCGTCATTACGATCAATCGTCAATTGGATATCATAATTTTCAAGAGCGATTTGATTTGTCGCCTGCTGCAATTGTTTTAATGGTCTTACAAGCTGACGGGCAAGCAAAATCATCGTCAATAAAATAACGACAGCGGTAATAATAATGAAGCTAACAATCAATAAATGCATTTCAGAAAAGAGTGTGGCATTTTCCTGACGAATAAAAAATGCATAACTCTCATCATTTATTTGACACGACACACCAATTGTATTTTGAATATCATTCGCGAAATGATTCATAAAGTAGGAAGAACCATTATAATCACGAATACCGTGATACACTTCATCTTTGCCGACAATGCTTAACATTTCAGGAGTGAAATTTGTTTTTTTAAACGCACTTCCGTAGAATTCTAAATTTCCATCAGGATAGATGACTCCTATCTGATAACCAAGTTTTGCAATTGACTGAAAGTAGGCATCCGTACTTTCTTTCGGCATTGTTTTTAAAATTTTCTGTACTTCCTCGGCTACCTCATAGTTTTTGGCATCTGTATCAGGCCGTATTTGCGTCTTATAAATTTGTCCGATTAACAGCATCGACATTGTAATGCTTATAATGATTACAGCCAACGTCACGACAATATATTGCCTGTATAATGTTTTCATTTTAATTCCTCTATTTTATAGCCGATTCCGCGCACGGTTTGAATTTTCACTTGTGCATTCACTTCTTCCAACCGGCTGCGCAGACGCTTAATATGTGTTGTCAGTGTAAAATCGTCTCCGTCATAATCATAACCCCATACTTGTTCCATCAGCTGGTCTCGTGTAAATACGACTTCCGGTCTTGAACATAAAATGCCTAATAGCTCAAATTCTTTTAAAGGCAGTAATGATACTTGCTCCCCTACTTTTACTTCGTACGTTTGCCGATCAATAAGCATATTGGCAATCTTTATCTGACTGCGTTCAATTTTTTGAAAGCGTCGTAAAATTGCGCGCACTCTAAACAGCAGTTCTTTAGTTTCGAATGGCTTCACCATATAGTCATCCGCCCCTGCCAAAAATCCTTTTTCCTTATCATCGAGTGTTGTTTTGGCAGTTAGCATCAATACAGGTACACCGATTTCAGCGAGATTTTTCGTTAAGCTTATACCATCCATTTTCGGCATCATTACATCGACAATTGCCAAATCGACCGGCTCCTGCTGCAATAAATTTAGCGCTTCCATGCCATCACTCGCAAACAGCGCTTCGAATCCTTCTTTTTTCAAATGGATGCCGATTAATTTCCGTATAAATGCATCATCATCTACAACTAATATCCGCATTGAAATCACCACCTTTTATATTTTAAGAAACTCATATCTGCAAATACTGTTACTTATTATATCCATAAAAAGAGACATCGAATTACTCGATGTCCCTTCATCTAACCATTACTTCTTGTCTTTTTCAAATGTTAATATCAGCATCGGTAATAACATACCACGTACTAGGAATGTATCAATAAGAATACCTACTGCGACGATAAAGCCGAATACGAATAGATCGGCAATTGGCATTGTCATTAATGCCGCGAAAGTTGCTGCGAGTATTATACCTGCTGACGAAATAACGCCGCCTGTATTACGGATAGCAATTTCCAGCGCCTGTTTCACTGTTGTACGTTTCCGCTCTTCAAGGAATCGGGACACTAAAATAATGTTGTAGTCAATACCTAGCGCAACCAGGAATATAAATGCATAGACAGGCACACGTGTACTGATTGCATCGTAGCCAAACAACACATCAACTAAGAATAATCCTAATCCCAATGCCGATAAATACGACACTAAAATTGTTGCCATCATGTAAATCGGCATTTTCCAAGACTTCGTAAGGAAAAATAATAACACTAAAATTAAAATCGTTTCCAACACTACAATTTTAATAATGTCGTCATTGTTAACATTGCGCTCATCCAGCAATTTTGCTGTTGTTCCCGCAAAGTGCAGCTCACCGTCAATTCCGGCTGCCGCTAAATAATCTGCGCTGTTTTCACGCATTTCTTCGATCTTATCGATTGCTTTCGGATCATATGGGTTTAAATCAAACGCCATTGATAGTTTCAGTTTTGTTTCGTCTTCTGAAACGGCTGATGGGCGAACAGACGCAATTTCATCTTCGGTTAATAATGCTTCCGTTAAATCTTGTTTTTGCTGTTCCGTTAATGTCTGCTCACTTTCGACTAATAGTGAAGTCGGTGCAAGTTCCCCTTTATCAAAGCGTGACTCGACGATTTCATAGCCTACGCGTGACGGCAATTCTTCAGGGAAAGATTTTACCGTATCAAATTCATAATCTAGATTGAACACATTTAATGAAGTAATAATCATGAAAATCAGGACTAATCCGCCTGATAAATAAGGTTTGTTTACTACAAACTTGGCAATTGCTCCCCAAATTCCATGCTTTACTTCCTTTGTCTCACCGAATTTCGGTACTTTCGGCCAGAATGCTTTACGGCCAAATAAGGCGAATAGCGCCGGAACTAATGTAATTGAACCTAGCATAATAACAAATACTGCTGTACCAAAGATTGGTGCGAAGTTTTGGTAGTCACGGAAATCTGCGAAGAATAGCACAAGCATTGCCGCCAAAACTGTTCCGCCCGCAAAGAATACCGGTTCTCCAGTTGCACGCATCGCATATTTCATTGCTTCATATTTGTTTTCGTAATGGTTCAGTTCTTCACGGTAGCGCGAAAACACGAATAATGAGTAGTCGATTACTGCAGCAAATAACAAGATACTCATAATCGATGTTGTAGAATTATTAATTTCTAAACCAGCTGCCCCCATTAAAGCAACTGACTGATTTACTACTTGATAAACAATAACCGTTGCCAGTAATGGAATAATCGCTAAAAGTGGAGAACGGTAAATAATGATTAATAATACTAAAATAATCCCGATTGTCGCGAATAATAACTGTAAGTCTGCTTGTTCAAACAGTTTTACTGTATCGCCGGCAATCCCTGCTGGTCCAGTAATATAGAACTGTGTGTCTCCTGTTTTTTCTGCAGCTTCATTTCCGATTCCAGATGCAAAATCATTAATTTCCGCATATTCCGAATTTCCAAGACCTTGCTCCAGCGTCATTGGCACGATCATAGTCGTTTTATCTTCCGATGTGAATCCTGCTAAAGCTTGTGGCGGCAAGTTCGAAATGTCAACTATTTGGTCAACACCTTCAATGTTTTCCGTAATCATTGCGTTTAAAATTTCTTTTACGCTGTCGACGTTAATTTCCCCGTTTTCATTATGGAAAACCAATATACCTGGTGTTCCTTCATCATTCGGGAAGTATTCGCTTAATTTATTTTCAGCGATAATTGATTGTGCATCATCCGGCAGTGACTGGAAGTTTGTCACTTTATATTCACTTAGCATTGGACCGGCGCTTAAGCCGATCATCAATACTAGCCAGACAATGAGTGTGATCCAGGCACCGCGTTTTGTTGATACCCAGTCTGTAATTGGATTTAGAAACTTGTTCATCGATATCCTCCTTTTTAACACCTCTGCATTATAAAGAAGCTATATGAACTTCATATAAACTTTCCGGTAAATCAATTCAATATAAAAGACCAAAATGTCCATTTTCAACATTTTGGTCCTTTAACTATCAAGCACATATTTACTATTCCGTTATTAATACACAATTCATTAGCTGCTTTTTATCAATTTTACCGACAACGGTTTTAGGAAGTTCCTCAAGAAAGTAAATTTGCTTCGGTACTTTGTAATTGGCGAGGTGTTCTTTACAGTACTTTAAAAGCTCCGATTGAAGTTGTTCGGAGGGATGTTCAGAAATAACAAACGCTACAACACATTCGCCCCATTTGTCATTTGGAATACCAATAACGGATACTTCCTGCACCACTTCATGGGTGATTAAACATTGTTCGACTTCTTGCGGATACACATTTTCTCCGCCCGTTATAATCATTTCTTTTTTCCGACCGACAATGTAATAATCGCCGTCTTCATCAAATTTCGCCAAGTCGCCTGTCCTTAACCAGCCATCCTCAAATGTTTCGATCGTTGCCTCTTCATTTTTCCAGTAATATGAAAAAACATGGCTGCCTTTTAAGCAAATTTCGCCAACTTCTCCTTCTGAACATCGCTGACCTTCTTTATTAATAATTTTTACTTCATTGAATAGCATACTTTTTCCGATAGCACCTTTTTTATTCATTGCTACTTCTGCGTCGATGGAAAAGTTATTCGGACCTGCTTCAGTTAACCCGTACCCTTCTTTAAAAAACAGCCCTCTTTTTTGAAAACATTCATATATAGGCTTCGGACATGGTGCGCCTCCCGATAAAAATACCTTCACTGTCGGGAAACTGGACTGTTTAAAATACTCAGTTTCAATAATCGACTGATACATTGTCGGTACAAACAACGAAACTGTCGTGTTAAATTCATTAATGGCCCGAACTGCTCTTTCCGGATCAAATTTCCGGCCGATTACTACTGTCCCTCCTGCCATTAGAATCGGCAATGCTAGAGCATTAATTCCTCCTGTATGAAAAAGGGGCATATAATTCAGTGTGCAGTCTTTATCGTTTAACCCCCAGCTAATGGCGGTATTCATCGCATTCGTAGTGACAGCTTCATATGATAGGACAACACCTTTTGGTTTACCGGTCGTCCCCCCGGTGTAAATAATCATCCACGGAAGCTGAGGTTCATCACGCCACTTATATGTAGTAGGCTCAACTAACTCAGAGCTGCCGCATGTTAAAATTTTGGCTGGCGATAGCTGCATTGCGCGTACACAATGCGTATCATCCGTAATTAATAAAGCGGGTGTGCAATCGGATAAAACCACCTGTAATTCGGATATAGATAATTTTGTATTCAACGGAACATAGATCAATTCGTTTAAGCGACAAGCAATTAAAATGGCAAAGCTTTCAATTGAATTTTCCATCAACGTTACGACACGATCTCCCCGCTGTAACTGCTGTTTGGAAAAAGTGCTGCTCCACCCATTCGCATGCTGCATCAGCTCTTTATATGTCCACGTCTCACCTGTTTCTATTTGAATTAAAGCCGTTTTATCCGGTGTTTGGCCCGCTCGTTTCGCAATCCAAAAGTCCAGCTGTTGCATTAGCCATCCCACCTTTTACATCATAATGCCGCCATCAACTTGCAGAACATGACCTGTAATATAACTCGCTTCATCCGATGCTAAAAATAAATAAGCATTTGCGATATCTTGCGGTTTCCCTAATCGTTGCAAACTTGTAATGCCTTCCATTTGCTGGAGCACTTTCTCCGGCATTTTTTCGACCATTGGTGTTGCGGTAAATCCAGGAGCAACAGCATTTACATTGATTCCTTTACGTCCGAGCTCCTTTGCCCAAGTTTTTGTCATCCCGATGATCGCCGCTTTTGTTGCGGCATAGTTTGTTTGACCAAAATTTCCATATACACCACTTACAGATGAAGTACTGATAATTTTCCCTGATCCTTGTGCGATCATATGAGGAGCTACTGCTTGTGTGCAGTAGTAGACACCATTCAAGTTAATTTGAATGACCTTTTCAAAATCCTCCTCACTCATTTTTACAAGCGTTGCATCACGGGTAATCCCTGCGTTATTTATTAAAATATCGATTTTGCCGAACCGATCTACAACCTGTTCAACCATTTCCTTTACGTCACCGAGTTTCGATACATCAACTGCAAAGAAAGCGACATTCTCCCCCAGTTCTGCTTCAATTTTTTCGCCTTGTTGTTTGTCATAGTCTACGATGGCTACTTTTGCGCCTTCTTTCAAAAAACGCTTTACCGCTGCAAGGCCAATACCGCCCGCACCACCTGTAATGATTGCTACTTTATTTTCTAAACGCATATAGCTCCGACCCCTTTTAAGATAAGATAAATGCCTCGATTGCCTCTTTTGTTTCATCCAAACAATCGACTAGCGGTGAGTGTCCGCAGTTTGTCAATTTCATTATTTGGGCACGGCCTCCAAAATCCTCGATAATTTCGGTTGTCATCGCCCCGTTCACTACAAAATCGCGGTCGCCGTATAAAACAAATGTTGGAATGTGAATATCTTTTACTTGATTCGTTCCATTTGCCGCTTCATTATCTACTGCACTTATATTGAATGTGTTTAGTGCATGGTACACATCCGCCAAATTACGCTGTGTCAGCATGTCGTCCACATATTGTTCATAGCGTGCCTCGTCCGGCTGTTTCTGCGTATAAATAGCACTGTTCCATATAAACTTCAGCCCATCACGGTTTTTCGTGTCATAAATTTGCTGCATCGGGATCGTTTTGACAGGATCCTGCTCAATTTGCTCGATTGTCACCAAACGCTTTGTAAGATCCGGTGTACCGTCCGTATTTGAACTATAAAATGGATAACCGCGTGTTGAACCGGAAGCAAATAATACGAGCTTTTTACTGTAGCCCGGGTAATCTGCACAAAACTGCATCGCCACATTACCACCCGTCGACCAGCCAACGATCGTAAAGTCCCTCAACTCAAGCGCATCAACAAAAAGCTTAATATCATCGCTGAAATCTTTGATCGATGTAATCCGTTTATTGTACGTTGATTCGCCAAAGCCGCGCATATCCACCGCATAAATTGTGAATCGTTCATCCATTGATTCCATCAGTAAATCCCAATGCTTCGAACTTGTCATATTGCCATGAACTAATAGAACAAGTTCATCGCCGCCTTCTCGCTTCCGATATGACAAAGTTTCACCATTTGTTAATTCCACTTTTGCTAAAACGTCCACCTTATTCATATTAAGCCCCCCACTTTACTGTAATAGCACCCCATGCGTAGCCTATACCTGCACTCACTAACGAAACAATTTGCCCTTCCTGCAGTTTCCCTTTCTTACGTGCAAGGCAAAGAGATAAAATCTGGTCGATTTGCCCGATATGCCCGTAATGCGATAAATAAATCGAATTCTCTTCTGATAAGCCGAGCTCTTTTAATACATAGTCATGTGCAGACTTTTTCATATGGAGCATCGCAACATAATGTAAATTATTTTCGCTATATCCACTTTTCTGCAGCGATTGGCGAATCACCTTTAAAAAATTGCTTAATGATTTCTGCTCCAAACGAAGCTTCATGCCTTCAGGATCGAGAACATCCAATATATAGCGGCCTTCCTGAATATGGTCAACCGTTAACGGTTCCTTTGTACCCCCTACCGGAACAACGACATCTTCGGAAAATGAACCGTCTGTAATGAGCGAGGCTTCCAGCAATTCGTGTCCCCCCGCATTTTTCTGTAAAATCATCGCACCTGCACCTGCGCCTAAATTGAACATAAAACGTGTCCGCTCATTTTCATAATCGATAAAATCATGGTTGCGGTATCCTCCAGCCAGTAGAACGGTCTTGACGGTATCATCCGCAAGCATTAAGCTTTTCGCTACTTTCATCGCCATAATTGCCGTACTGCATCGAAGCTGAACATCAAACGCCCAGGCGTTCACCGCCCCGATTTCTTCCTGAATTTTGATGGCAGCCGTCCATAACGGGTATTCTTTATGCTCTTCACCGATATAAATCACGATATCAATATCTTTTGCATCCACTTGCGCTTCGGAAATGGCTTCTTTTGCCGCTTTCACACTCATTTCAACAGGGTGGTCATTTGGACCGGCAACCACTTTTTCAATAATGCCCATTTTTGTTTCAACGACTGCCGTTGGAATATTTGCCCTTTCCGCAATTTGGGCACCGGTCAATCTTCCTTCAGGTAAATACATCCCTAATCCCGTTATTCCGATCATCGCTGTATCTCCTTTTCACGGAGCTTTACAGAAGCCTTAGTTTTTTGCCCTTTTTTCAGTTTCCATTCATGGTAGCGCATTGAAACTGTACCTACGATGCCTCGCGGGAAGAATATAACAGCTAAAATATACAGGATACCGAAGAAAATGATCCATCGTTCAAAAATAGGATAGTCTCTTGCAAGACCTGATAAATAATGCTGGGCAAATTCAATGACACCTGCCCCGATGATCGGCCCGATTAGCGTTCCAACTCCGCCGATGATTGTCATCATCAGTGCATCGAGTGTAATGTCCATCGTCAGAACACTCGTATTGACAAAGCGTAACGATATCGCGTAAAGCGAACCTGCCAAACTTGCTACAGCACCTGCAATAACAGAAGCGATGATTTTATAGCCTAACGTTTTAAACCCGAGCGATCGTGTACGTTGCTCGTTTTCACGAATTGCAACAAGCACTTTTCCGAATGGTGATGCAACAATTCGTTTCAGTAAAATGAAAATGACAACGAGGCAAATGAGCACTAAAAAATAAAAATACAGTCGTTCACGAAACAGTTCCGGTGCACGGAAAGTAAACCCGTCATTCCCTTTCGTAACCGTACGCCACTTTTCCGCCAACACTAAAAACAATCCTGAAATCGCTAACGTAAACATTGCATAAAAGTGACTTTTCAAACGAAGTGTCAATGCGCCGCTTATTACACTAATAATTGCTGATAACACAATTCCGACTACAATTGAAGCGGCAAATATACCGATTGACGGACCGAAATCGCTCAGCATAATCGCGGTCGTATACGCACCAATTCCGAAAAACATTGCATGACCGAATGAAATAATACCCGTGTAACCTAGTAAAATATCGTAACTCATCGCGAGTATCGCAAAAATACAAAACTGCGTTAATAAAATGGTCATCGTTCTGGAATCCAGTATAGACGGTAATACGGCCATGATTCCTACTACGACTGCATACACTAAATTCACTTTTGATATAATTAATGGCTGTTTTAACATAGAATCACCCCTTCGCTACTGTGAATAAGCCTTGCGGACGGAAAATCAGGACGCTTGCCATTAAAATCATATTGACTGCAACGGATAGAAACGGCACATAATACGCCATAAAGCTTCCGGCAAGCCCTACTAAAATCGCTGCCATCAATGAACCTTGGAAACTTCCCATTCCACCGATCACTACAACGATAAATCCTAAAATCGCGTATTCCATTCCCATTTCCGCATACACAACCCCTGAATACGGAGCCATCAGCATTCCGCCCAACGCCGCCAATGCCGCACCGCTCATAAAGACAATCAAAAATACGCGCTTAATGTTGATACCTAATGCCTGTGTCATTTCCCGGTTCATAACTCCAGCCCGAACAACCAATCCGATTTTCGTACGATTTAAAATGAAATACAGAACACCGAATAATGCAAAGCCTACAACGATAATGAAAATCCGGTATTTAATAATCGTTAAATCGCCAATTTGCCAGCTGCCTGCCAAGTAAGAAGGAACTTTAACAGGTACACCGTTTGGACCGAAAACTACTTTAATCATTTCCTGCAGCACGAGCATGAATCCGAGCGTAATTAAAATCTGCTGTACGTGATTTCCGTAAACTGGCTTAATAATAAGCTTTTCCGTAATAAATCCTAGAACAAGACCTGTGAGAATCGCGACAACGATTCCGACTATAAAACTGTTGCTCCATAAATAGGTGAACACCCCTGTATAGGCACCCCATACGAACAGTCCGCCGTGCGCAAAGTTCAGTACGTCCATTAACCCGAATATAAGCGTCAATCCGGCTGCCAGTAAGAAAATAAGCATTCCAGTCGCTAGTCCATTTATCGTTAAACTGATTATTAGTTCCATTCGCTTCCCCTCCTTATCCGATCCCTAAATATTTACGCTTAAGCTGTTCGTCTTCAATTAAACCTTGCATTTCCCCTGATTGCACAGTCCGCCCGTCATCAATCAATGTGAACGTATCACCGATTTTACTCGCCATCATAAAGTTCTGTTCGACAAGTACGATCGAAGTATGCTTTTTCATTTCAGTAATAGCTTCCATTACTTTCTCGATAACAATTGGCGCAAGACCTTTGGATGGTTCATCGATCAAAAGCAGCTTGCTGTCATTGACAAAAGCCCTTGCCATCGCAAGCATTTGCTTCTGACCACCTGATAAATTGCCGCCTTGCTTTTTCCAGAACTTTTTCAAATCCGGGAATAACTCTAAAATGTACGCCTGTTTTTGCATTGTCGCATTCGTTTCTTTTCGGATCGCCACTTTCATGTTTTCTTCTACTGTCAGCTGTCCGAAAATGCCCTGATCTTCCGGCACATAGCCAATACCACTATTCGCAATATCATAAGGTGTCATTTTCGTAATATCTTTCCCTTCGAAATGAATCGTCCCTTTTGATGCAGGTGCTAATCCCATAATTGTGCGAAGTGTCGTCGTTTTCCCTGCACCGTTTCGTCCCAGTAAAACCGATACTTCTCCCGCTTTTGCTTCAAAATTGATGCCTTGCAAAATATGATATTGTGAAATGAATGTCTCCACACGCTCCAGTGTTAAAATATTACTCATATGCAAGGCCTCCTAAATACGCTTGTTGTACCGTTTCATTGTTCATAATTTCCTCAGGTGAACCGTCAGCCAACAGCGCACCGTTGAACAGCACCATAATCGAGTCGGACAAGTCGATAATCATATCCATTTTGTGCTCGATCAATAATATCGTTTTATCGCCGCGCTCCTTAATCGAACGAATCACATCCAATATTGCAGGTACTTCCTCCAATGACATACCGGCTGTCGGCTCATCCAACAGTAAAATTTCAGTATCAAGTGCCAGTAACATTCCGATTTCCAGTTTTCTTTTTTCACCGTGTGAAAGCTGATTCGCCACCTGATGCATTTTTTCGGTTAATAACACTTGTTCCAAAATCTCAACCGCTTCATTCGTAATCTCTTTGTATTTCAAAAAGTGATTGAGCATATGGAAGCGCACTTTTCGTTTCGATTGCACAGCAAGGCGCACATTTTCCAACACCGTTAAATTCGGGAACACATTTGTAATCTGAAATGACCTTCCAATTCCTAATCGCGTCCGATCCACCGATGACTTTTTTTTAAGCGATTGTCCTTTAAAGAACACATCGCCTTCAGTCGGCTCCAGCTCGCCGCTAATTAAATTGAAGAATGTTGTTTTTCCCGCACCGTTTGGCCCAATAATGGATTTAAATTGCTTTGCTGTCATTTCAAAATTAATGCTGTCCACCGCTTTATGCTCGCCGAATTTAATCGATAAATTGTTCGTTTTTAAAATCGGTTCCATCATCTCACCCTCTCGTTGTTCATTTTCATTTCCGTCTGATTTCATAGAAGCCTTATAACAAAAGGCTGTCTTAAAGCTCAACACTTTTTAGACAGCCTCACTTATTTACTAGTTTAAAATAGGAGGTTCCGTTTCTTCCGGAAGTAATTCACGTAATAATACTGGTACCGGGTAATCAAATTCCGCTACTTTTTCAAGGCGGATTGCGTACATTGTCTGTAATGCCTGGTGGTCTTCTTCACGGAATGTCATCGTTCCTTTAGGTGTTTCAAATGACATACCTTCCATTAAAGGAATTAACGTATTTCCGTCCGCATCTCCACCTGATTTTTTCAGTGCTTCTACAATCGCAACTGCCGCTGTAAAGCCACCCGGTGTAAATAGATCTGGCACTTCCCCATTGAAACGTGCTTTATGTTCCTCTACTAACCAATCATTCACTTCATTTTTCGGTAGTGTATGGTGGTAAACAGAGAATCCTTCCATGCCTACTAATGGCTCCATAAATTGAAGTGCAATAATGTCCGGTGCACCAGTCGAAATTTTAATCCCTTTTTCCTGCAGTTTTAAATCCGCAATCTGATTCCAAGGAGAGTTCGCCCCTGCCCATACAACAAATAAGAAGTCCGGTTTCGCATCAATAATTTTTTGCAAGTTTGACGTAAAGTCTGTTGCCGCCGGATCTGCAAATTCTTCTAGGACAATTTCAGCACCCAATCCTTCAGCTGCTGCTTTAAATGCCGCTACACCATCCCAGCCGAATGAATAGTCCGGTGCAAACGTTGCAATTTTCACCCCTTCTCCAGCGATTGCCGCTGCCGCTGCATATGCATCCTGTGAAGAGTTACGCGCTGTTCTGAAAATGTACGGATTAAATTCCGAACCTGTAATACTGTCCGCTACTGCTGGTTCTACAATCATAATTTTCTCGTATTCTTCTGCTAGTGGAAGTACTGCCAATGTGTCACCTGAACTTGATGAACCAACTAAAAAATCAACCGCATCATCCTCTAGTAGCTTCGTTGCCTTTTGAACGGCTACTTCCGGTTTCGTTTCTGTATCTTCCCAAACGACTTCGATTTTACGGCCTTCCACTTCCATCGTGCCGTCTGTCGCATATTCAAGACCTAATTCGAATCCGTTTTTCGTCTGCTTACCATATGATTCAAGAGCTCCCGTTAACGATGCAAGTACACCGACTTTAATCGGAGTTGTGGATGCAGCTGTTTCCGTTGTTCCGCTCTCATCTTGCTCAGCTGAATTTGTAGTTGATGAATCATCGCCGTCTGTTGAATCACTGTTACATGCAACCAATAAGAAAATCGATAATACCGCAAAAATTAACCATAAACGTTTTTTCATTCAATGTCCCTCCTAGCCAAATTTTCAGCATAGCTATCTGCTTAACCGTAATGTAACATCGCTAAGTTACAAATGAGTTACATTTGATGAGTGGAACTCCGATAAGTGCGAAATGCTGAAGATTTGTTCTAATAAAAGCTGATTTTTTCTAATAAATAATATTTTGTTCTAATATAATTGCGATTTTCTAATATATCGTGCGGTAGTTCTAATATCACTTCGAAATGTTCTAATATCGGTTCTCAATCTGCTAATATCCCACCTTCTTGTTCTAATAAGCTGTTCAATTGTTCTAATAAAACTACGGCAAGACTTTTTTCCATCCCAATTACATGCAATCCAGGCTTCATTTCAATTCGATTGCAAACATCTTCTAATATGTGCTCCATTTTTTCTAATAGCGCTCTAACTTCTTCTAATAACCCGCTCGAATGTTCTAATAAAATGGCAATAAAAAAAGCCATGTTGAATGGCATCTTCAACATAGCTCTATCAATCTATTCACATTTTCAACACAAGCTCATACAGTCGCTCGGTCGGTTCCATCGGCGCGATTTTATATTGGTCGTCCAGTACATCTACACAGCGCTCATAATATCTGATCGCGTCCCGGCGGTTCCCTAAATAGTAATGGGCAAGCATGAGCAGCCGGTAGCCTTCTTCATGACCGTCATCAAGAGCAATAATCCGGTCTGCCCATCTGATCACTTTCTCGAACTGCTGGAGACGAACATAATTTTGTGCCACACGCTCTAGAATGAGCAGTATTTGTTCATTATAATGCGCCTGAAAAGGTTCCAGCCATTCCCGTTCCATTTCAGAACAAAACGGTCCATCCACAAGCCGCATCGCCAGTTTCAGCCATTCATTTGAAAGCTTGGCGGTCTTTTCTTCCAATCCGCGCTGCACATAATACATAAAATGGGCAACATCACTATGAATCCAGCGATCTTCCAATTTATATAAATGCTGATGGCGCTTGATAAAATTGCTTTCTTCACGCGCTGATCTTGTCGGCTCCAACGTTTTTAACATTGCGTTAAAAACAACTTTGAAATCCCTTTGCATCGCTTCTTCATCCTGCTGCCAGATGGCATCGCAAATTTGCTGGCGTGATACAAACTGCTCGCGGTGAATATATAAATACAAAAACAGTTCCTTCGCTTTCAACCGCTTCCACTCTTTATCATGAATCATTTCATTCTCACGGTAAATTTGCACAGGACCAAATAACGTCAACGAAAGCTCCGTACTTGGTGCTGCATTTAAATTTAACTGGCTATATAAGGAGGTCTCCTGCTGCAGCTCTTTCGCTAGTTGAACAAATATGATCAAATAGCGCGGTCCGAAAAGGGTTTTCTTCTCCATGAAAAAAGGATAGTCATTCACACATAAATCCCAAAAGCGACGATGATATGTTAACGCATGTTCTTGATCATTTAATTTTGCAAAACAATACGCCAGCCAAAAGGAGCAGATTGTCTGACCGTACGTATCCTCACTGCGCTCATAATAGGACAATGCCTGTTTTGCTGTATCAATCGCTTCTTCAAAACGGCTGTTTTCTGCCAGTACTTTCGTCAATGCCGTCAACAGCAGTGCCGACATCCAGAAATCCTGTACTTTATTCGTTTCCCTCAGTCCGATTTGTGCATGGCGCTTCGCCTCAAAGATATTGTCTCGGTGATACAAAATAAGCCCCATATAACACTCGGCAGTAATACGTTTTACATGAATGAGATTGAGAAGCTCAAGCGTCTCATCAAAACAGCCTTTCGCACGTTCGAAATCTTTCATCTCCATATTTAGCAGCGCCAGCCCTTTACGCAGCTTTGTCAGGGCAAGTGTATACGGCATATCAACGAGCGCTTCTTTTCCGCCTTCAATAATTCGGCTATAGGCTTGCGTATTCTCACCCATTAATACATCGATCAGAACGAGCAGTAAATCGGTTGTGCGATGTGCTTCTTCCCATTGGAACGGCTTTGACACACGCGCATTCAGCAACTCTTTCGCTTTGTCCAGCTGACCGTGTCGCAAATAAAGACGTGCATCAATATTATTAATGTTTAGCTGCAGGTTTTGCGACTGGCTCCAGCGCAGCGCCTCCCCCGCTTTCCCCAAATTAATCAGGTTTTCGGTATATAAACTATTAATAAGATGACGTTCTGTATCACTTACGTCTACTTCATTCAATAAGCTAATCGCCTGCTGTAAATGGTGTTCGGCAAAAACCGGCTGAAGGGTATCCAAATAAATGTTGGCCAGCCCAAACTGCGAACGCATTAAAAATAGCCGGTCCTGCTGCAACTGCGCTTTTATAAAGCATTCATTGTACGCATTTTTTGCCCGTTCATATTGCGCACGGTAACGCTGGCATTCCCCTTCATAATAAAGAAGCTGATAAGGTTTTTCTTCAATTGCAAATTCTTTCAGCCGTTCCAGTAAGAATTCAAACTGCCCTGCTTCAATAAACTGTGGTGCAAATTGCATCAGTAACTCCATATAGTACCGGTTGTTTTTCAGCTGGGTTGCATGTGTGACAGCTAGTACACCTAATTTTTGATTGGCATAGTAACGGGCTGCCTGTTCATGGAATTCCTCATGCAAATCCGGATAGTATTCGCTCAGCCTTTGCTGCAAAAACTGTTGGAACAGCGCATGGAACCGGTATTTTGTTCCTCCTGCCAATGGTGTTATAAACGCAAGCTCATCCAACTTCGGCTTCACTTGCTGTATCCATTCGACCCCGTACAGCTCTGTAATGACATCAAGGGAAATTACTTGATGAATGCCAAGCTTTAAAAGCTGAAGCTGAAGTTGCTCGTCCAGCTTATCGAATACTTCCGCAGAAAGGTAAGCAAAGAAATTCCCCACCGATCCTTCCGCAATATCGATGAGCTGTTCCTGACTATATTTCGCTTTATAGCCAAGCAGCATGATCGCCATCGCCCAGCCTTCAGTCATTTGCATAATAAATTCGCTTTGTTCGTCCGTTATTTGCCTGTCAAAAAAAGCTTCAAATAAATATTGAACATCTTCTTCTGAAAAAGTAAATTCCGGCTCAAAACATTCTATCAGTTGATTATTCATACGAAGCGTCAACAAACAGCTCCATTCAGGCATCTTCCTCGTCGCGACAATAATATGGAGGTTGGCAGGCAAAAATTGGAGCAGCTGATTCATAATGTAATTAATTGGAAATACGTGTGACACATGGTGATAATCGTCCAATACAATTGAAAATGGGTCTTTTATATGGTGCAGCTCATTCGCAATTTGTTTTGAAAGCTGCAGTAACTCTTCCATATTATGAAACTTTAATGTCTCATCCCAGCCTTTTAGTTTTTCACCAAACGACGGAAAATGCTGCTGAATACTATAGATAAAATGACGTAAAAACGGAAATATTGAGTCATCATCCGGCGTAATCTGATACCAGGAGGATTTTGTTTTTTGATCGTTTAAAAACTGACTAATAAGCGATGTTTTACCGTAACCTGCACTACTATGTAAAATGGTACACTTTGCATGCGGCCAATCCGAAAGCTTTTTCATTAACTTTGCTCTTCTTAAATAGTTATTAACTGGTGTCGGAGGTATAAGTTTCGAGACAAAAATATGTTGCTCCAATGCTTCCCACCCCATCTGTAATTAATTACAAACATATTAACATAAAGCAGAAAATTATTCTCTAAAATACAGAATTTATATAAAAGACGATTAATATATAATATATTAATCTTTCATGTTGAATATTATAACTATTTAAGAAAAGAAAAAATCCCCTAGGTTACACTAGAGAATTTTGTCCAGAAGTATTAATAGAATTATTAAAACAACAGCGATTGCCATAAAACCGAAGAAAAAATAGCCAATCATTAGAATAGGCTTGGGCATTTGTTTCATATTATAAGATGTTGGTGTACCCACATGCTTTTGATAATGCTTATCGGCATCGTTAAACGGTTTTTTCTCCATCAAAATCACTCCTTCTCCTTTTTATATGTAATATTCTTCGGTACAGAAAGATTCAAAAAATGTATTTAGCTAAGAAATCTATAACAAAGCTGCTAAGCCATTTGTGTATGAAAACCTGTATGAAAACTACTTAAATAAATAGTGAAATTTGAGAAATGAAAGCGAAACCAACACCTATAAATATAGATTTCACGGCTTTCTTCGCCCCTTTGCAAAGTTGATGTTCTTCAAAAAATACTTTACTTAATTTTCTGAATATTTTATAATTATGAAAAGGAGCTGATACACATGCCAAACTATACTTACATTGCCTCTGACGAAAATGACGTATCTTACCTATACGAAGATAACAGTGATTGCTACGATCTGGATTGCTTTGACGACAATGATATTTAAAGGAGTATTCATACGACATGGACGGGATTAAATCGATAAAGGATGTGGCGGATAACTGATTATCGCCACATCCTTTATTATTTTACATATTGAATAAGCCAGTCCGACCCATCCGCTCTCATCGATATACCGATAAAGCCTGATATCAGAAGCTGCTGCTGTGCCTCTGTATTTTCCATCGGGACAAATTGTTCTTCAGTCCACTCATATCCTTTATAGGGAAATGACTTCATAAATACATAGCGCAGTTTCCCCCCATACTTCAGTTTTAACGCTGCAATATGCATATTTTGCGAAAACTTGTCCTTCAAACTAGCGATATTGCCCGGCATGACCGTTGCACAAACAGTATTAAACTTCGCTTCATCAACTTGCTGCATAATGATATTCGCCATCGTACGCTGCAAACGAAAACCACGATAGTCCGGATGAACATTTGAAATTTCCTGATACAGCACTTTTCGCAGTTCTTCCTCTGTTTTCAAGCCAATATCATAGCCTAAATGTTCTTCATCAATCATTGGTTTCAGCAATGCTCTAAATGCGATTAATTTCCCTTCAACGAATACCCCGATCATAAGACCATTTCCGCTTAAAATAAAGCTTAGCTCTTCAATATCAAGGGGCTGCAAAATAGCTTTGTCCGGCAGTGCATCGACTACTTCCTGCTGCAAAGTAATCAATTCAGGAATATGTGTTTCATCCAATAAGTACACTTCATAACGTTCATTTCCTAAAATTCCTGACGCAATCATTTACTGCACCACACTGTGATCACGTGTTAATTCCGCTAAAACCGCTTCGTCAACATCGACCCCTAAACCTGCACGTTCATTCAACTGAATATAAGGGACATTATATTGAAGGTTTCCGATATCTTTTGAAAATTTTAACGGTCCTGTTAATTCCACACTCGTAAATACTTTGTTTGAAAAGGCCACATGGAAACCTGCCGCCGAACCGACCGAAGACTCGACCATTGAACCGATTTGGCATTCAATTCCCGCCATTTCCGCCATATGTGCAAGCTTCATCGCCGGATACATTCCTCCGCATTTCATCAATTTAATATTTACTTTGTCCGCTGCACGCTTTGCAATAATTTCGCGCATTTCACGTACACCACGTAAACCTTCGTCAATCATGACAGGAATCGATGTTTTAGATTTAATTTCAACCATGCCATCAATATCATCCGCACGTACCGGTTGTTCAAGCCAGTCGATATTTAACTCTTCCAGCTCACGAACTGCTTGCATCGTTGTTGAACTGTTTACCCAGCCTTGGTTGACATCAACACGAATTGCAATTTCATTTCCAACACGTTCACGCACTGCTTTAATGCGGGCAACATCACTCGCTACATCGCGTCCGACTTTCATTTTGAATGAGTTGTACCCCATTTGTACACGCTCTGCTGCTTCATTTGCCATCTTTTCAGGTGTTCCGATACTTAACACATGTGTAATCGGGAACTTTTCATAATAACGCCCGCCTGTTAATTGGTAGGCAGGTACACCAAGTTTTTTCCCTGCCAGATCAAAGCAAGCGATATCAATTGCCGCTTTTGCAGCCGGCGAACTGGAGATGAGCTCGTCCATTTTGGCATGGATCTTTTCAAAATTCATCGGATTTTCCCCAATCATTGCTGGTGCCAACGTGTGTTTTAAGACAGCATAAGTGCTTTCCAATGTCTCCCCCGTCACATGTTCATCCGGCACTGCCTCACCCCAGCCGACAAAACCACATTGTGATGTCATCTTTACTATAATCGACGGCATATTCGGATATGTCCCATAGCTCACGATAAATGGTTCAATTAATGGTAATTCGATATTAAATAATTCAATTGTTTTGATTTGCATCATTTATTCTCCTTTGTTTAAAGCGGGCGCTTAATTGTGAATTGCTCACCAATTTTTGCATAGTCATTTCCTGCAAGACGACTGATTGGGCCAAGTCCTTCCGGATCAATTCGACCATCTTCATACAGAGTTTCTTCTATATGATAGTACACAACTTTTCCGATGATTAAATCACAGCCTGCAGTTTCGTCAACGCCGCCAAGTTCCAGTGCTTTTTCAAGAACACACTCCAGTCGGACTTTCGCTTCCCTTACACCCGGAACATCAATCTTTTCGCTCTTCACTAATGACATTCCCGCAACTGCTACTTCACTTTCATTTGGTGGCAAGTTAGCTGCAGTTTCATTTACTTGCTCTACATTTTCAGTATCGACAATATGAACAACAAATTGCTCTTTTTCTATAATATTTCTTGCCGTATCTTTTTTCTCCCCTTTTTTCCGTTGGATACTTACCGAAATCATCGGAGGATTTGAAGACACTATATTGAAGAAACTAAATGGTGCAGCGTTTACAATACCTTCTTCAGAAACAGATGTAATAAAAGCGATTGGCCTAGGAATAATGGAACCAATCAGAAATTTATAATTTTCACGTTCGGATAATTGTTTCGGATCAATTTTCTTCATAAAAATTCGCCTCTTTTCTTATCACTAATTTGACTTTAGAGAACAGAACGTAACACGTCAATTAATTTATTTGATTGTAAATAAAGAGCAAGTATTTTTATTCATATCCCTCCAGTTCCATTTTTTATGTGATTTCAGGCCCGTTCCCAAAGGCTTTATTAAAGAAATCGAAACAAATAATCTCTTTCATCCCTTAAAAATATCTCTTTTTTAATCATAATTCTTCGGCGTAACTTCAAAAATTTCATTTCTCGCAATCTGTTATAAACAGTTTCAACATACTTATTTAAAATCAGAAAATCGAAGGGTTTTTGGGTCTATTTCCCCCTAAAAACGTTGATTTACCAGTGCATAAAGCATTTTTCCAGCTAATTCCACGTGTATTAGTAACTGTTATATTATGAGTTCAAAAGCATTTTCCGTTAATCGCCTTTCTGCATTTAAGAGAAATAATAGGTACAACTAAGTATTTTTAGTTATTTAAATAGAATTTATTATAGTTTACAATATTATCCTCCTGTTCACATATTGTTATACTGAACAAGCACTCAACCCTTGCGAAACCTTGATTTATCAACGTTACAGCGCTATTTACCCTTCGAAAAATATTTACTTTAAGTACAAATTTATTACCCAAAAGAGAAATATATGTTTTTTCGAGATAATTTATTTTGTGAAATTCTACTTGCACAAAATAATAAGTTAATGTTAAGTTATTGTACATGGACGTTCATACTTTAGACATAACTACTTCAAGTAGAAAAATGTCGTATAACTGATATTTATTTTTGTGTGAGGGGGAATATTTTTGAAAAAGAATCGTTGGTTAATTGCTGCAGCAGCAATCGCTATTCACCTTTCGATTGGTGGAGCTTATGCATACAGTGTGTATAAAAATCCAATTGCCGAGGAGCTTGGATGGGATGCATCGCAAATTACAATTGCGTTTACAATAATGATGGGGTTAGCAGGTTTTGCTGCCGCACTATTTGGTAGTACAGTAGAGAAATTAGGACCGAGAAAAGCAGCGATGGTTGCCGCAGTACTCTTTGGTTTAGGTCAAGGTGGCGCAGGGATTGCAATCGCTATGGATTCGGTTGTTTTATATTGGTTGACATACGGACTGTTAAGTGGACTAGGGATGGGTATTGGTTATATCGCTCCAGTATCTACACTTGTTAAATGGTTCCCGAATCGTCGAGGCCTGGCGACAGGTATGGCAGTATTAGGATTCGGATCTGGTGCATTAATTACCGCGCCGGTAGCTGTAAACTTAATGGAGTCTTTCGGTATTTCAAACACTTACTTTATTTTAGGAATTAGCTATTTTGTATTAATGATGATCGGTGCACTTTATATCGCTCCGCCTAAACCGGGCGAAGTAGAAGAAGCTGTTGCATCAGGAAAAGCAAAAACAACTGAAATTGCACAAATGTCTGCACGTGAAGCTGTTCGTACAAAGCAGTTCTGGATGCTTTGGGCAATGCATTTAATTAATGTTACATCTGGTTTAATGTTAATTTCTGTTGCTTCTCCAATGGCACAGGAAATTGCAGGTTTATCTGTAGCTGCAGCTGCAGCAATGGTTGGATTAATGGGCTTATTTAATGGTGGTGGTCGCTTACTTTGGGCAGCTGGATCAGATTATATCGGGCGTTCTAACGTATTCGTTATTTTCTTCACAATTCAATTAATTGCCTTTATTACACTACCATTCACTACAAATGCAATTCTATTACAATTGTTCATATTCTTAGTAGTTAGTTGTTATGGCGGTGGTTTCTCGAATTTACCAGCGTTTGCAAGTGATTTATTCGGTACGAAACAACTTGGTGTTATTCACGGATATTTATTAACAACTTGGTCACTTGGTGGTATTTTCGGTCCACTAATCGCATCAACTGTTTATGAAGCTGCAAATAGCTATGTACCATTGTTTTACTTATTCAGCTTCTTAATTGCAATTTCATTAGGAATTTCTTTATTAATGCGCTCGAATGTCAACAAAATGAAAAAACAACGCGCAAAAGAAGAAGCAAGTTCAAAACACAAAGGGAAACAGGGAGCACCTGCTCATTCATAAGGGGATTATATAGAGATGAAACGGAAGTAACCAACTTCCGTTTCATCTCTTTTCTTTTTTCTCTTACTTCTGCGGGTATTTTCTCTATTACTCTTGAATTTAAGAATGGTACAATTACTGTAGGGGATTTTTTCCAGGGGGGATGTTCATGAACCGTCAACATTTCAGTATCATTTTAGGAAGCATTTTATTTTTAGCGGTTGCAATGGGGATTAGCCGCTTTGCTTTTACACCGATTTTACCGTTCATGCGTATTGATGAAAACTTATCGTTTGCACAAGGCGGTTGGCTCGCATCAAGCAATTATATCGGGTATTTCATCGGAGCTTTAGGTGCCGGCTTTGTTTACAAGTCAAAAAAGAATTTCCTATTAATAAATGTATTTCTGAATGTGTTCTCAATTATTTTAATGGGATTGGTTGAATCTTATTTAATCTGGATACTTTTACGTTTTATCGCCGGCTTGACGAGTGGCTTCATATTTGTTCTTACATCAAGCATCGTGATGGATTATTTAGCGGCAAATTTATTAACCCGCTGGAGCGGCTATTTATTTAGCGGAGTTGGATTGGGTATCGCGTTATCAGGACTTTTCGTACCATTTTTTGAAGCGAGTTTTAACTGGCAAGGGTCCTGGCTTGGTCTTGGCGTATTATCCTTCTTATTTTTATCAACGACAATTTTCTTATGGCGAAAGTTAACCGTTGCAAACCATATAAAACAGCCAAAGTCAGCGGACAACAATATTTGGCGCGGCTTTATGCCATGGCTGATCATTGCATATGGCTTGGAAGGGCTCGGCTATATTATTACAGGTACTTTTTTAGTAGACATTATTTATAATATTGAATCATTGCGCGCCTATGCCGGATACAGTTGGGTACTTGCCGGGCTTGCTGCCATTCCGTCAGCACCGATCTGGATGAAATACATGTCCCGTTTTTCACCAGTTTCGATGATGACTATAGCCTATTCCCTGCAGATCATCGGCATTCTGCTTCCTGTTTTATCACAATCGGCATGGAGCGTACTGTTGTCTGCGATGTCATTTGGTTTTACGTTTGTCGGACTCGTAACGATGTCGACTGCCTATGCTAGACAGCTGTTTCCAAAGCAAAGTAACTATGTCGTATCGATACTGACTACGTTCTATGCTATTGGACAAATTATCGGACCGGTAATTGCAGCCCGTCTGGAAACTCATTACCGCACGTTTAAAGCACCCCTGCTGTTTGCAGGCGGTACCGTTACAGTCGCGCTTGTATTGTTACTCGTAGGGTATTTCTACAGCAGGAGAAGCCCTGTTCATTTAGCTCCTAATATTAAATATTAAATATTAAATGTAAGTCACATCTCATAAAAGTAATGAGGTGTGATTTTTTCCTTTATCAAAATAATTTACCCCTATCCCCCATTAATGTTACGATACCGATAACATTGTACCTCGGAGGACACTCTATGGAAGAAAAACATTATGCAATCGGTGAGGTTTCCAAACTGACGAATATCTCTATTCAAACATTACGCTACTATGATCAGATCGGCTTATTCAAACCTTCCTATGTCGATCCTAAAACAAATTACCGCTACTACAAAGACTCACAATTTTATCATTTGGATATTATCAAATCATTGAAATATATCGGTGTCTCATTGGAGGAAATTAAAGCAGCACAGCAGTTTACCCCTGCCGAGCTTCTTTCCTTTTTGCAGAAGCAGGAAATTGTCATCGAACAGCAGATGAATCGCATGTATGAAATACAGCAATCCTTATATAAAACAAAAAGGCAGATGGAGGAACAGCTGGCGATTGATGTAATGGATACGGTCTATTTCAAAAATGAAGAATCGGTCCGTATTTTATCAATTGAAACAAATGAACTGACACCGTACTATATTCCAAATACGTACTACAGTTCCTTAATTAAAACATTAGAAGTTGAAAACAGCTTGCTCAGCAATCGTTATGGATGTATTTTCCCTTACGAGCAATATGACAGCCTGGATGAGCTGCATTACAGTCATGTTTTCACACCGCTGATTACAGACCGGTATATTACCCATTTAACAACAGATATGGACGTGAAAACGATACCTGCAGGACGCTACGTATGTATTGCGTTTATTTTTAAGCCGGATACGTATTTAACACAATTCCAAAAACTTTATCATTATATTGAAGAGCATCATTTACAGGTGGTTCCGGTTGTCTATGAAATCTTTATGCCTCTTAACTATTCTCCAAACGAAGAAGACCAATTCATCGTGGAATTAAAGATTAAGCTGCTTTAGCTAATTTTAACATTACTTAAAACAGTTCTATTGACTCTATAGCTACTGTAGGGTTTATGTTAGAAAGTGCGGATTAACGATTTTTATACAACTTAATAAGGAGCAATAACAATGAAAGACTATAAAATAACATTAGGGTTACTATTATTAAACCTGTTCATCGCCTTTCTAGGAATCGGTTTAGTTATCCCGGTACTTCCTACTCTAATGAATGAACTGCAGTTAAGCGGCCAGGTTATCGGCTATTTAACAGCAGCATTCGCAATTGCACAACTGATTGTTTCACCAATCGCCGGTAAAGCGGTTGATAAATATGGACGCAAAATTATGATTGTCCTCGGATTATTTATTTTCGGTATTTCGGAATTTCTGTTCGGTTTAGGTAAAACGATAGAAGTTCTTTTCATTTCCCGTGTATTAGGCGGGATTAGTGCGGCGTTTATTATGCCAGCTGTTACGGCCTTTATTGCAGACATTACTACAATGGAAACACGTCCAAAAGCACTTGGCTACATGAGTGCGGCAATTAGTACAGGTTTCATTATCGGGCCCGGTATCGGCGGATTTTTAGCAGATTTCGGTACACGCGTGCCTTTCTACTTTGCAGGGGCGCTTGGTACAACAGCTGCAATCTTATCGATTATTTTACTGCGTGAACCGGAACGCAATGTGGAGAACGCGGAAAATGCACCCGCACAAACATCCGGATTTAAACGCATTTTAGAACCGATGTACCTGATCGCGTTTATATTAATTTTTGTCGCATCATTCGGCCTCGCGGCATTCGAATCCTTCTTCAGTCTGTTTGTTGATCACAAATTCGGGTTTACCCCTATGGATATCGCGATCATTATTACTGGTGGCGCGATTTTCGGTGCGGTTGCGCAAGTTCTGCTGTTTGATCGGCTTGCACAAAAATGGGGAGAGATTAAACTCATTCGCTACAGTCTGATTTTATCGGGTGTTCTCGTATTTTTAATGACCGTTGTCAGCTCATATTTTGCTATTTTACTCGTAACATGTATCGTCTTTATCGGCTTCGACTTATTCCGTCCTGCCGTTACGAGCTATTTATCAAAAATTGCGGGCAATGAGCAAGGTTTTGTCGGCGGGATGAACTCTATGTTCACAAGTCTGGCGAATATTTTCGGGCCGATTTTAGGCGGGATGTTATTCGATATTGATATTAACTACCCATATTACTTTGCAACGGTTGTCATCTTCTTCGGTATTCTGTTAACATTAATTTGGAAGAAACCTGCATCGTATATGTAATTTTTTCTGTCTTTTGCAATGGATTTATCTGTTTTACAAGTAAATTTGCTTAAGGAGGATTTCATCATGACAACAAAATCAAAATCAGAACAACTTATTTCAACTACGGAAAAATTCGGGGCGCACAACTATCATCCACTTCCGATTGTAATCGAAAAAGCAGAAGGTTCTTGGGTGACAGACCCTGAAGGCAACCGTTATTTAGATATGCTTTCGGCTTATTCTGCCTTAAACCAAGGTCATCGTCATCCGAAAATTATTCAGGCGTTAAAAGATCAGGCAGATGCGGTGACACTTACGTCACGTGCATTCCATAGTGCGACATTAGGTGTATGGTATGAAAAGGTCAGTAAGCTAACAGGCAAAAATATGGTGCTGCCGATGAATACAGGCGCTGAAGCCGTGGAAACGGCCATTAAAACAGCCCGTCGCTGGGGTTACGAAGTAAAAGGCATCGAAGCAAACAAAGCGCAAATTATCGGCTGTAACGGCAATTTCCACGGCCGTACAATGGGTGCTGTGTCGTTATCCTCGGAAGCGGAATATAAGCGCGGTTTCGGTCCAATGCTGGAAGGCTTCACATTAGTTCCTTACGGCGATATTGAAGCATTGAAGGAAGCTATTACACCTAATACAGCGGCATTTATCGTCGAGCCGATCCAGGGAGAAGCAGGTATCATCATCCCGACTGAAGGCTTCTTAAAAGCAGCGTATAACTTATGTAAAGAAAATAATGTTCTGTTTATTGCAGATGAAATCCAAACAGGTTTATCGCGGACAGGAAAACTGTTTGCCTGTGAGTGGGAAGATGTTATACCGGACGTCTATATTTTAGGTAAAGCGCTTGGAGGCGGTGTTTATCCGATTTCAGCAGTTGTCGCGAACGACGATATCCTTGGTGTGTTCAATCCAGGTTCACACGGCTCGACTTTCGGCGGTAACCCGCTTGCATGTGCCGTATCGATTGCAGCGATTGATGTATTAATAGACGAAAAGCTGACAGAGCGTTCATTGGAGCTTGGCAATTACTTTAAAGAACAGCTTCAGACAATTGAGAACCCGGTGATTAAAGAAGTTCGCGGGCGCGGTCTTTTCATAGGTGTCGAGCTTCACGAATCAGCTCGCCCCTACTGCGAAAAACTGGCAGAACGCAAATTGCTTTGCAAAGAAACACATGACACAGTAATCCGCTTCGCCCCACCGCTAATCATTTCAAAAGAAGATCTGGATTGGGCAATCGAGCAGATTAAGGATGTTTTTAGTGAATAGGTAGTATATTAAGAGGGCGCTGTGTTATGCATAGTGCCCTTATTTTATTGATGGCTTAGCAAAGGAGACTTATGATGAAATCACTTTATATTACGGGCTACCGTCCACATGAACTAGGCATATTTAATGACAAGCATCCTGGTGTCCCGGTTATTAAAAAGGCGCTGGAAAACCAGCTGCGCATTCTAGTAGAAGATGGGCTCGAGTGGGTCGTAATCAGCGGCCAGCAAGGCGTTGAAACATGGACGGCACAAGTTGTACTTGAACTTAAAAACGACTACCCGCAACTCAAATACTCCATTATAACCCCCTTCTTGGAGCAAGAAAAAAATTGGAACGAGCATAAACAAGAGACCTATATGCATATAGTAAGTAAGGCAGATTTTGTGACAAGTGTGACGAAGCGCCCTTATGAAGCTCCATGGCAGTTTATCGAAAAGGACAAATTCATTATCGATAATACGGATGCGACACTGCTCGTCTACGATGAAGAAAATGAAGGATCTCCAAAATATGTGCTTCGCCTCATCCAAAAGTATATGGAACAGCATGATGAATATAAGCTGTTGATGATCAATGCTTATGATTTACAAATGGTGGCTGAGGAAATGCAGCAAGGAGATGATTGGTAAAAAATATGTAAATATCTAAATTAAATAAATATTCTGATTAAAGCTGTTCGTTTTGGGGTATAATATATTGAACAAATTATATTTTACTAATCAAGGAGGCCACATTATGAACCAATTGACGATGATTAATGAGACGACACCAATAAATATCGCACACCATACGTATAAGCGTGAGTGCCGATATACAAGAGGCATCAACATCCCCCTCGCGGATATCGAAAGAATTTTATATGGGCTGAGCGATGATGCGCTTCACTATTTTGAGTTCCATAATATCGCAAAAGAGATTAAACAAGGAACACTATTAAATGGCTATGCCGGTCTTGCTAATATTATTTCAGACTATTATAAGAACGAAAAAAATTTAGAAATTCCTGAACTGACAAACGGTCGCGATTTTTATGTAAAAATAGTTTAACAAAATTAAGGGGATGACTTTCTAAGTGAATACCGAAAACAACAACGTCTAAAGTATCCTGAATGGTCCGGTGCTTTCGGCGTTGTTTTACATATTGTAGGATTCAGCAAATTGAATTTTCTAAAAATTTGTTTAATAAAAGTATTGACTTTCTAATTGATAAAGATTATCATTATCATTGTAAGGTTAGTAAAACCTTTTCGATACTGTTCCCCCCAGTTCAGATTCGAAACTCATTAATTACTTTTCTCATATTTCGAAAAGATAACGCATTTATCTTTTCTCCTGGAAGATGGCAAATCCCCTCACACGATTTGCCATTTTTTCATGAAAATTTGGGTATACATATATTAAAGGAGATGATTTAGTTGGAATTCCGTATTGAAAAAGACACTTTAGGTGAAATTCGTGTACCGTCAGACAAAATTTGGGGTGCACAAACACAGCGAAGCAAGGAAAACTTCCAAATTGGGACAGAAAGAATGCCTATCGAAATTATTCGCGCCATGACCATTTTGAAAAAAGCTGCAGCCATCGCCAATAATAAATTGGGCAAGCTTTCCGATGCGAAAAAAAATGCGATTGTGGAAGCAGCCGATGAAATTCTTGCAGGCAAATGGGATGAACACTTCCCTCTTGTCGTTTGGCAAACAGGCAGTGGTACACAGACAAATATGAATGTGAACGAGACGATTGCCCACTTAGCGAATGAAAAGCTGACGGCAGCCGGCTCGGATGAAAAAGTTCACCCAAATGATGATGTCAACAAATCACAAAGCTCGAATGACACATTCCCTACTGCGCTACATATTGCTGCAGTCGAAATCGTAGAGAACTATTTAATGCCTCGCTTAAAACTATTACAGGCGACATTGAAAGAAAAGGCAATCGCGTTTAACGATATTATTAAAATCGGTCGTACCCATTTACAGGATGCAACACCGCTTACACTTGGCCAGGAAATTGGCGGCTGGCACCATATGCTGTTAAAATGCGAAAAAATGATTATGGTGAATACGCAATTCATGAAGGAGCTTGCAATTGGCGGTACTGCCGTTGGTACAGGCATTAACGCCCATCCGGAATTCGGTGCCCGCACAGCTTCAGAAATCAGCAAACTGACAGGCATTGAATTTACATCTGCAGAAAACAAATTCCATGCACTGACAAGCCATGATGAAGTTGTGACTGCACACGGTGCATTGAAGGCATTGGCGGCAGATTTAATGAAAATCGCGAATGATGTACGCTGGCTGGCAAGTGGTCCGCGCTCGGGTATCGGTGAAATTACAATTCCTGAAAACGAACCGGGTTCATCAATCATGCCGGGCAAAGTTAACCCGACACAAAGTGAAGCGATGACAATGGTCGTGACACAAGTTGTCGGCAATGACGCAACAATCGCTTTCGCAGCATCACAAGGTAATTTCGAATTGAACGTATTTAAACCGGTAATCATCTACAACTTCCTGCAATCAGCACGCCTATTGGCCGATTCGATGAAATCATTCAACGACAATTGCGCAGTCGGTATCGAGCCGAATATGGAAGTATTGGATGCTAACCTGAAAAATTCATTGATGCTTGTTACTGCGTTAAACCCGTATATCGGTTATGAAAATGCGGCGAAAATCGCGAAAACGGCACATAAAGAAGGCACAACATTAAAGGAAGCCGCCATTGCTTCAGGTCTTTTAACAGAAGATGAATTTGACCGTTATGTTGATCCAAAAACGATGATTTATCCAAATGCTGAATAATTTTTAGCTATCCTACACAACCTTCCAACAAGTTTAGTCAATTGCTCTCAGCCGGTAATAAACTAATGTTGAGGAGGTTGTTTTATTGAAAAAAATTCAATTTGTAAAGGATGGTTATGAGATCGTCGTAAATATTCGCAGAAATATACAGACCCAAACAACTAAATATGTTGAAGCAGATGCCTATTATAATGATTTTGGTAACTACCGCATATTAGTTTTAGCAGATACCGTAGAAAAAGCAGTGGAACTGGCAACATATGAGCTGCTGACCAATCACCCATTTGAGAAAATCATATTAGATTATTAAATCATATTTAAAGGGATGCCCCGAAAATGAATTCAGGACACCCCTTTTTATCGTTATAGTAAGTTTAAATACATATCAATGAGCTGGTTACCGTAAAAGTATACGATAATCGCTGCAATAGCAATTGACGGTCCGAAAGGTACAGGGGTTTTGCGCCCTTTCCCACGGACTTTCAAAATGACGATACCGACAATCATACCAATCACTGATGCTAAAAATAAGGTTAATAATGTATTGAACGTACCTAACACTAATCCGATCAGTAAAAACAGCTTAATGTCTCCTCCGCCCATTCCGCCTTTAGAAATGACTGCGATTAATAGTAGAATTGAAAATCCGATTGCAGCTCCGGCAATACTATCCCACCATGGGTCAAGCGGCGAAAGAATTCTACCAATGATTAGTAGCGGGAGGAAAAACAGTAATATTTTATCCGGAATAAGCATGTACGCAATATCCGAGACATTAATAATGACCAATAGAGAAATAAACAGTAAAGCTACTGCCAATTCCCATGTGATGCCGAGCTGCCATGTAGCAAATGCAAAAAGCAGTCCTGTTACAAGCTCAGTAAACGCGTAAATCGGCGATACTTTCACACCGCATGTCCGGCATTTCCCTCGTAAAAATATGTACGAAAAAACAGGTACGAGTTCATAAGCGCTTAAACGTCGATTGCAGTGGACACAGTGAGATGGCGGTGTCACAATCGACTCTTTTTTCGGTACCCGTAATCCGACTACATTGTAAAACGAACCGAAAACCAATCCGAAAATTCCCGCAAATATTGTATACATAATCTCCATTTTAGATGCTCCTTACTTGTACCTGCTAAATATCAAGTGGTTGTGTTCCATTCCGGGTCGTACGCTTTCTAGTGTCAACTCAGCTACCCTTGAGAAACCTAATCCTCAGTTTGGAGCAGATTATCCTCACTTGATACAGATTAATCCTCAATATCGGTGTCTTAATCCTCAAATGCCGCCACTTAATCCTCAATCATGAGTCTATAATCCTCAAATGCATTTTTAATCCTCATTTTCAAAGGGGACACCATGCAACAACGCAGAACAGAGGCAGTGACTATTAACTTTTACACAATTATATATTCGAATAAATGCCTACTCATAGTAGAAAGTTGTGACTTGAATATCGGCTGTTACGATTTCCGATGCTTCTTCCGTAAATTTGTCTTCTTCACCTGGAAGCGCAAAATCAATAATATCGATTCGCATGACGCGTTCTTTCTTTTCAATTTCTTCAATGAACTGCAGCAAGTTTACGTCATTTGGCGCAGCCACATTGATGTTAAATGTAACTAACTTCAGTGAAGGTGGTAATGTTTCTACAGCGATTGTTGAAACTGGTAATGCTTCTGATGCTTCAGTATTTTCTGCTTCGGCTGACTCGGTAGTTGCTGGTTCTGTTGACTCCATTTGCTCCGATCCATCCGTTGTCGACTGCCCTTCTTCTATTTGAGAGCTCGCCATTGGATCCTGTAAGCCCGAACTTGATACGAGGGCATCATAGTTATTAAACTCGATACTTTGTACACGTGAGCCAGTTAAATATTCCGTTTCCTCGATTGATAAAATCAATGCATCAAGTTCACGGCTGGCAGGTACTTTTTTGCGTAATACAAACTCATTCATACTTGTTTGAGACAGCTGTGTTTGGTGTGTTGCGATTGTTTCCTCCAACGCAGAAATTTCCGTTTTTAAACTAATTATTTCACTATGAATCGACTGTTCTTCACCTTGCACCGGCTTGACAAAATAGTAATAAATGGCAAATAACAGTGCCATCGCCAAAGCTATTACTAATAAAAGCGTTCCATTTTTACTACTTGAGATGGAATTCACGACTCACCACCTCCAGCAGCTACATGTAGTTGATTAATTAATAACATTATTTCTACACTATATCGAGGTACTTCACTAAATTGCCGCTCTGCATCCAGTTCATCATTAGAAGGATTCAAGTCAAAGTTTTCAATTGCACCCAATTGAATGTCATCGAAATAAGGGCTTTTTTCAAGTTTACTTACATACGAAGATATGGCGTTTAATGTTTCAAAATCAACCGTCACTTGTAAATCTGTTTCAGAAAATACATAGTCGCGCAAATATGTATCTGACGGTAGTAAATTCCGCGTTTCCAGAATGACCGGCGTTACCGGATATGATACACGTTCCACAAAAGCAACTGATTCTTCTAACGAGCCTTGATTCATTGTTTCAAATGAGGTTACTTCCGCACTCAATTCATCGCGCGTTAGGATTAAAGAATCTCTCTCCGGCGTTGCACTCGCTATTTCACTTTTCGCACTAAAAAATGTCCACGATAAAAGACCAAGTGTTACCAATGATACAATCCCCACTAAATAAAATGCAAAATTTAAACTAGTCTCACCCTTTTCGATTTTGGGCATGAGGTTAATATCCGGAATCATTCATTAACCTCCTTTAAAGCAAGACCTAACAACGTCGCGTGCTTTGCTTTGCAATTCGGAAATTGCTTTTCAATAACGGTATCATTCACAAGGCGAATTGGTGCCGGCAGATTCTCATCTAATAGCGTTTCGATTGTTTGAAGCAATGGGTGATCTCCCATTACAATAATTTCATCGACAACTCTTTCTCCTTTATGTAACGAGAATTTGAAGAAATTCATAATACGGTCGATTTCAAGCACCTGGTCTGTAGTCGCTCCTCGAAAATCATCTAATTGATCAGTATAACGGAATTCGACTTCACCGTTTTCAAGAACTTCTTGCTCCCACTTATCTAAATCTGTATCTACTGTCTGGAAACGCAGAAATTCGACTTCCCCATTTGAATAAATACAAATCGACAATTCATTAATAGACCAGTCAGTCACTAAGTACGTACAATTGGAATCGATAAACTGTATATGCTCCAGCAAACGTAAATTGCATAAAGCCCGGATATCAGCTACTTGCGGATGCAAATGATTGTCCAATATTAAACCAATCATTTTCCCCACTTCATCGGGTGGCGCAGCAAACAATACTGCCTTCCCGTCACCTTCAACCGCGTCATATACGTCAATGAGAGGTTCCTGGAAAGGTAAATGTATTGTATTACCTAGCTCCATTTGTACAAATTCTTTTAACTTTCTACCACTTACATCAGCAGGGTGCTCGAATGTTTTTAATAAAATAGATGTGTCTGGAACCAGGAATCGGACATTTTGCTTTCTGCCGCCCCAATCCGGAACCTTTGATTTTATCAATTCATACACCACCATCTCATCTATGATGGAACCTTCTTGCACAACATTTCTAGGTAATGCCGTTTCATAAATAACAGGTTGGTCGAGAGTTGGCCCTTTAGATACAAGTGCACGGATCACATAGTCGTTTATAAGGACGGATACATGAGATTTTTTCTTCTTATTGAACATAGGGATCCTCCCCTTTATACTTTGGCGTTAATTGTAGATTAGTAGCTATCTTAATAGTGGCATCATCGCTCAATGGAACACCCAAATACTGTTGGGTGTTTTTTGGGGGATGATTATTTAATCCCAAGTAAAAGATGTTGTTTTATCATTTGAATCAACTTTTAAATTATCAATTGTTGCACCGCTAATTTTAACAGTTTTATTTCCAACCTTAACTGTACCAGTTATCGTTAAACTTGTAGGCTTTGAAGTTGTTTTACCTTCACTTGCTGTAGTAGCTCCTTTTGTAACTGTTATAGCAGTCACTGTTGTTTGATCTAACACGCCCCAAGAATCTACATAGGGTGCTAATTGTTCCTTACCGGCAGTTGCTCCTGCTGAAGCTTCATCAGTAAAATAAATATTAGCTCCACCTAATACATTTGCTACATCTGCTTTTGCTGCTTTAATACGACTATTTTCAATGATATTCCCAATTGCTGGAATTGCAATAGCTGCTACAATCGCCAAGATTACGATTACTGCTAAAAGCTCGACTAAAGATAAACCTTTTTCGTTTTTAATACGTTTTTTTAATGTGTTAAACATATTAAACCCTCCTCTTATTTTAATTTTATAGTTTGTCTTGTTTTTTGCACTGACGCTTTGTACTGCTTTGATGCCTCCTTGCAAAACGTCCATTTAAATTTCGTTTTTTATTACATTTGTTCGTATAGACTGAACATTGGCAGGAAAATTGCCGCTACGATAATACCGACCGCTCCCGCTAACAATACAATCATTAAGGGTTCGATCAATGACTTTAATGTGTCAACATTCCGGTCTACTTCCTCTTCATAAAAGTCTGCAATTTTCTCAAGCATATAATCGAGTGATCCTGTAGACTCACCAATTCTTGTCATGCTTGTAACCATTGGCGGAAAAATCCAGCTTTTTTCTAATGGCTCTGTTAAAGTGCTCCCTTTTTCAAGACTTGCCCGAGCATCTAAAACTACTTTGCCGACAACCGGATTACCAGAAACTTTTTGTGAAATAGTTAATGCATGCAAAATTGGCACTGCACTGCTAAATAAAGATGATAAATTTCGCGTCAATCTCGCAATCGCTGTTTTTTGAAGTAATGGTCCGAATATTGGCATCTTCAGCAGCATATAATGTACAGTGTAGTTGAATTGCTTATTATTTCTGTATAAATGCTGGAATATCGTAGCACCAATAACAACAGCACCAAGCGGCAGCCACCAATATTTCCTTAACCATTCTCCTAACGCTACAGTCCATACCGTTAGAGTAGGAAGTTCCGCATTCATTGACTCAAACGACTCGACAAATGTCGGAACAATAAAAATCAGCATGAAAAAGACGACTACTACGATTAAAACCAACAGCATCACAGGGTATGTTAGTGTTGACTGTACCTTTTTAATTAACCGAAATGATTTTTCGTAAGAATTGGCCAATCGTTCTAATGTATCATCGATATTACCTGTTGCTTCCCCGGAACGCATCATATTGACGAACAGCTCCGGAAATACCTTAGGATGCTTCTGGACTGCATCTGAGAAAGGAATACCTGCACGTATGTCTTCCTCGACTTTCTCCAATGCCTTTTTCAAAGGCTTACTTGTGGACTGCCTTGCCAAAATATTTGTCGCTTCAACGAGCGATATACCCGCACGAATTAATGTGGCAAACTGACGGCAGTAAATAACAAAATCCTGCGTTTTGATTTTTCCGCTTCCAAGGTTGATATCCATGTGCAAAATACTTTTGGACTCTTCTATTTCACGCGGATTAATTCCCTTTTCGCGAAGCTTCATAATGGCTGCCGCTTTATTCGCCGCATCAATCGTTCCTTTTTGGGTTAACCCCATTTTTGTTCTTCCTACATATTTAAATACGGTCAATTGTATTCACCTACATTCAAATATGGACGTACTTCTTCTAACGAAACTGTACCGGAGGATACAAGTGCCTGTATCGATGTTTCCAAAGTGTGCATTCCCAGCGCTCGGCTCGTTTGCATAACACTTGGAATTTGATGGACTTTTTCATTTCGGATTAAGTTTGTTACTGCAGGAACGCTAACCAATATTTCCGTCGCTGCAACTCGCCCTGCTTTATCTTTGCGAATGAATAACCGCTGTGAAATAATGCCCTGTAAAACGTTGGCAAGTTGAATTCGTATTTGCCCTTGCTGATGTGGTGGAAATACATCGATAATTCGGTCAATTGTAGTCGGTGCGCTTGAAGTATGAAGTGTACCGAATACTAAGTGACCAGTTTCCGCAGCAGTAATCGCTGTCGAAATTGTCTCTAAATCCCGCATTTCACCTACTAGAATAATATCTGGATCCTGACGGAGAGATGCGCGTAGGCCATTAGCAAAAGAGCCTGTATCCACACCAATCTCACGCTGATTAACGACTGATTTTTTATGTGTATGTAAATACTCAATCGGGTCTTCAAGGGTAATTATATGTTTCGATTTCGTTTCATTAATATAATCAATCATTGCTGCCAATGTAGTAGATTTCCCTGAACCAGTAGGGCCTGTCACTAAAATAAGTCCCTGTGGTTTTTCCGCTAAGTCGGACAGTACTTTCGGCATATTCAATGACTCAATTGTCGGAATTTTACTAGAAATCAAACGGGCCGCAATCGCTCCTGCATTTCGCTGGTGATATGTATTAATACGGAAACGGCACAGACCTTCCAGTGAATAATTAAAGTCGGTTTCTCCCTTCTCCTCATACTCTGCTGTTTTATAATCGGGGAGAAGATCTTGCACCATTTCATTAACCATTTCTTCCGTAACGACGACATCATCGTACTGCTTCAGTAATCCATTTACACGATAGACGGGTGGGATACCGATTGTTACATGCAAGTCGGACGCTTTTTCATCATACGCATGCTGCAGTAAGTCTTGGATTTTTAATGTCATCTTACATCCCCTCCTAGTCAATCGTTGCAACTCGTAGTACTTCTTCAGTAGTGGTCACACCTTCTATTACTTTTAGCAGACCATCTTGCAATAATGTGTAGTAGCCTGCAGTCTTCATATAGTCACCAATCTCATATCCGTTTGCCCGGTTCAGAATTAAATCTTTCAGTTCCCGATGAATTGGCAGTAATTCATGAATCGCCAGCCGTCCGCGGTAGCCTGTGTTTCCACAAGCTGAACAGCCTCGCCCTTTACGAATTTTTTCAACATCGAAACCATTATTCGCGAAAATCTGTTTTTCCCGTACAGTAGGTTCTACTTCTGTACTGCAATCTCGGCAAATTTGACGTACAAGACGCTGTGCCAAAACACCTACCAGTGAAGATGAAATTAAAAACGGTTCAATTCCCATATCCTGCAAACGGGATATCGATTCAATCGCACTGTTGGTATGTAATGTACTTAATACAAGATGTCCTGTCAGTGAGGCACGAATCGAAATCTGTGCCGTTTCTCGGTCACGGATTTCCCCAATCATAATAATGTCCGGATCTTGTCGTAATATCGAACGTAAACCGGCAGCAAATGTTAAGCCAACTTCCTCTTTTACCTGAATCTGGTTTATTCCATCCAACTGATATTCAACTGGATCTTCAACTGTAATAATATTAACTTCCTCATTATTTAAATTTGAAAGTGCCGCATATAAAGTTGAAGATTTACCTGAACCAGTAGGACCTGTTATTAATACAATCCCATTTGGTTTTTCAATCATTTTTTTAAACATTGCTTCATTTTTTTCCGTAAAACCTAAGTGCGCAATATCTGTTGATGCATTGCTTACATCCAAGATACGCATAACTATCTTTTCACCGTAAACGGTCGGCAATGTAGAAAGACGAATATCGATACTTTTAAACTCAATATTAACTTTTATTCTTCCATCTTGCGGAATTCGGTTTTCTGTAATATTTAGTCCACCTATAATTTTCACACGCGCTGTCATCATATTTTGCATATGTTTTGGCAGAGATCGTTCCGTCTTTAATACACCATCAACACGATAGCGCACTTTAAATTCAGTTTCCTGTGGATCAAAGTGAATATCGGAAGCACGCTGGGCAACCCCATTGGCAATAATCTGATTGACTAAACGGACAATCGGCGAATCTTCATCGGTAATCTCTTGCTGAACTTCCGCTGTACTTGCAGCCACTTCTGATAACGCGGCATCCATGGAAGCCTGTAAATCATAATACTTTGTAATTGTTCTATATAAATCATCTTTTGCCGCAATACTAGTTTCAATCTGACAGCCAGTCGCCATCCGGACCTCTTCGATCGCAAAGTAATCCATTGGGTCAGACATCGCAATTAACAGTTTATTTTTGTCACGACGTACCGGCATAATATTCGCCCGCTTTGCCAATTCCCTTGGGACAAGCTGCAATAGTTCAGGATCAATCGCATATTTAGTTAATGTGATATGGGGAATACCGAGCTGGAATTCCAATACTTCAATCAGCTGCTGTTCTGTCAGCACGTTTTCCTTAATTAAAAAGTCACCTAATTTTTCATCGCGACTTTTATTTTTTAATGCATAATCCAACTGCTCCTCATTAATAACCCCTGATTCTACAAGTAAATCCCCTAAACGTTTTCTCAAATTTGCTTTCATTGTGTATCCCCCCTCTTCTATGGAGTTATTAAATTCCCGCCTTTATCGTAATAACTGCCAGGTGGGAGGTTATCATCTGATTTATCTTGATTTTGTTCATCAATTGATTCATTTGAGTTTGTATGTTGTAAATCACTGTTTTGACTAACATTTGACGTGCTTTCCCGGCTTCCATCTATATCCGGTAAACCATCGCCGTCTAAATCAATCGGATCATTTGATGTATTACTTTCAATAACAGCTGGTTCTCTTATTTCTGGTCGTTGAGACGATTCAACAATTACACGGTTTACTGGCGGATAATAATCTCGGCTTACAAGTTGCTGTTCTCCATAAACTGTCCGGTAGACTGAAACGCGCAAACCTTCCGCACCCTCCTGCACTTGTTCTTGTCGTCCAATTGCAAGGTCTTCAGAATAACGTTTGATAGTACGCGGCTGAATCTTTTCATCCTCTAACACTGTAATGTCCACTTCTAATTCCTTTGCAGGTGAATATACTTCTGTTTGCAACTTCCCGTCGTTAAACAACAGTTTTAATACAACTGGATTAGATGATGTATTGCTAAACTTTAAATCCTCATTTCCTAGAGCATCTACTTTCGCCTCTAACCCTGGTTTTAAATAAGAAGGAATTTCATTTTGCGAATGCCGCTCTAAAATTTCACCGTTTATATTAAGTGCTGAACTATAAATATTTGATGCTATAAAATTGATAGCCTCTTGATTTGCCAGATTAATTGTTTCTCCTAATTTTTCAAGCAGAGAGAAATTTGTTTGCGGGTCAATAACAGTGTCGTGCAATGCAAGGACAAGTTCATTAATCCCTATAGCACCTTCAGGCAGTGTTTCAACAGATAACGAAATCCGATCAGTTTCTAATACCGATAAATCGTCGACAACTGCCTCGATTTCATCCGTTTTCAAATAAGAAGCGTTTAGCTGAACTTTTTCATAAGTTAAGTCCGTATCCCATCCAGAAACATTGCTGATTTCACTTTTGACAATCTCACTAGGAAGAATAATTAATGGAAGATGAACTGTTGTTTCGTATTCCCAAAATGCATACCATGGTTTCCGGTAATTTTCTTCGTAGCTGTTAACAGTGCTTTCAATATCAAATTGGAATGAGGATGAACTGACTTCAATAGAATCTCCTTCACCTGCAACAATCAAATTTTGAGAATACCAGTCATTTACAGCGTTATTTAGGATTTCTTTTAATTCTTCACCCTTCAAATTTCCTACTTCAATTCCGCCAATTGTGGTCTTTTTAGAGCTCTCATCAGATGAATTATTAGGGCTAGCTATATAATGTGGAACCCATATTGCTATTAAAGTGACCATTACCGCAAAAAGTATAATTGACCTAAAGACTATTTTCATAGATTCACCCCACTAATTTCCTTATTCATACTTTTAAAATAGCTTTCTATACTAACTCTAACTCACTTTTTACTGAACCATATATACTACTTTTCTGTCTAATTTTAAGTAAATACTCTTTATTATATTTAAAAAAATTTAAATTTTACCATATCTAAACTTTATGGTATTATCTATCATAATACACAAAGGATTACTTTTTGACTATATATTTTACAAAGTTACAAAAAATATTTTTACATTAATACCTAGTACCTAACATATTTCGAACAAATAAGTTCTTTTTCGCTATTTTTCTACATTTTTCTTGGATTTTTCAATAGAATGGCTGTAGTACATATTTTCAAGGGGGATTTTAAAGTGAAAATCTTAAAAGAAGAGAGAGGTTTTTCTTTAATAGAGGTAGTTGCATCTTTAGTAATTATCACTATTGTACTTCTTAGTTTTTCTCAGTTATTCATTCAATCGAATAAAACAGCGGCTTATAATAGTGAAAAGATACTTTTAATAAATTTAGCAGATGCAGAACTTGAAAGAATTAAGATTGACCCTTTTACTTTTTTCAATAAGCCTTTAACAAATCCTATTAATACCAAAAAGACTAAAACAATTTTTTTAAATAAACAAAATTATAATATTACAATTACCGCTTCTCAAAACACCGATGAATTTAACATGAAAATATTTAACGTTCTTGTAACATCAAGTTCTAATAACAGTAATGCAAAAGTCTCTGTAGAAGGATATGTTGTCTATGATTAATTTAAAAAATATAAAGGGAATATCGTTAATTGAAGTACTGGCAACTATTGTAATAACAGCGTTAATCTTCGCAATAGCTACACCATTACTAATTAGTGGAATAAATCGTTATAACGATATTCAAACGGAAATGATTCTGAGGGATGAAGCAGATTTACTTATGTCTAAATTCTTTTTAGAAATTTATACATTGAAGGAATCTGAAATAAAGAAATTAAATTGGACAGGAAACTCTGATTCTGATGGAAATTATTACTTTGAATATGCTAGGCAAAACTTAGATTCTATAACTAAAAAAACTGAGATCAAATCTTATATATTGGGTTTTAAAAACGGGCAGGTATATTTCAAAGGTGAGCCTTATCAATTTTCTAACCCATCTATCCAGCTCTCCTCTCCACCTACTTTTTCTACTATAGAAAAAATAGGTGATAACAATTATCGAGTAACACTTGAATTGTATAATTCAAAAAAAAACAAATCCGCTACATTTGTTAATGAAATTCAAACTATTAATGATAAGGGAGATGGGAGTTAATGCATTCTTTAAAAAATCATAACGGTTCCACACTGCTTATATCACTCGTACTGGTTCTTTTGTTTACTGTGCTCGGTCTTAGTTTATTATCACTATCTATAAATGGTGCTAGTAAAAACACTACACGTAAAGATACCGTTGCATCATATGATTTATCGCAAAAGGGTATTGATTACTTAGTCAATAAAATCGAATATGAAGTTGAAAAAGAATTAGGTACTAATGGTCTTGCAGCCTCAACCTACGTTACTAAACTTGAATCAATCCTTAATAAATACAAATGTACAAGCATAACAAATACTGATAAATCTAAAACTGTCACTACAGGAAATATGGAATATTGCATCGATAGTTATACAAACAAAGTTGATATTTCCGGAAAAGATAACGTTCACAGGAAAATTGTAAAAATAAAAAGCATCGGATCATCCGGAAATATAAAAAAAGATATGTTACACGAAATTGAAATCGGGGCTGACTCTATACCTGATTTTTTAAACTATGCAATTGGAACAAATAAAACAAATGACAATCGAGATGGAGATGGAAACCTTTATCTTCATGGTGGAGTGGAAATTAAAGGTGATATCAAAGTTGAAGGAGATTTAATAACCTATAATAAAGGCTACGGTAATAACGTGTGGGTAAATAGTGTATATCCTCGTGCACAGGGATACAATACCGAAAAGGCAAAAATTGTTTTAAAAGGTTCTGCCTACCACTTGAAGAATAATACTACCATGTCCGACCATTTGTCTCGAACAAATTTTAAAAACAATAGTAACTATGAGCAATTTGTTAGAGAGGGAAAACTAGATTTAACGAAATACTTCAACCCAGTATTTGCTCCGGAAATAGTTAATAGAAACCCTGTTAAAACAAAAATTGTAATCACTGATTATGAAAGTGACATGAAATTTAACTACAACAGTCCAAATACTACTCAAGAGTATATCGAAACAAACAATCTTGATAAAATTACAGTTAAAAATTCAAATAAGACTACAAAAAACATGTATTTTAGTGCTATTAAATACGACAAAAAAACGATAAAAGAATGCGATTGGTGGGGAAGATGCCAATATGTTGAAGAGGTAACAACAACTAAAAAAACGGATCCTGAAATAGTTTTTGAAGGTTCAAACAACTTCAAATCTCTATCTACTAATTCTAATGTCAATTTAGAATCAACAGGCGCAAAATTATCATTAACAAAAGACTCACTAGATAATGGTGGTACAGCATTTATTGGTAAAAATTTAAATATAGGTAACAGGAATGGGACCAACTCTACAAGTGATGACGCTAAAAATGAGTTAGTAGGCACATATTACATCAAGGGTAACTTAGATATCTTAGGTTCAGAATTAACTACAAATGCAGTAGTTTATGTTGAGGGCGATGTTACTATTCGCTTTTCAAGTATTAAAGGCAAAGAGTTACCAAGTGGAGAAAAAGGCTCTTTAATTATTTTTTCAAAAGGAGATATACAAATAGCTAACATTTCAGCATATGAACAAAATGCCAGCGAAATTTCTGCCTACTTCTTCACAGAAAAGAATTTTGAAATGTACGGTACTGGTTCAAATATCTATATTAACGGCGGTATTTCTGCCCGAAGAATTGCCTTACATGGTGTGAGGGGAACTTCTACTAGCTCTCAAAGTTATTATGGTAACTATAGTTATAGTTATGACACCCCAACAACTCAAGAGAAAAGACCATCACGTTTAAGGGTCTCCTATAACCCAGATATAATTATGACTTACTCAGATTTAAGACAAAAGGAGCCTATAATTTATCAAATTGACCCTTCTAAAACATTGAATAGACAATAGCTTTACTATTAGAAAGTGCTATATAGGCGCATACATTTGATTAATTCTTTAAGGCCTAACTACAAAAAACAACGTAACTTTAGACTTCATACTAAAAAAGCCAACTATCTTTTTTCATATAGTTGGTTTTTTGTTCATTTAGCTGTTATACAGTCAGAACAAAGTTAACAGTTAACATTTATAAATTTTTCTACACAAAAAAATCACCCACCTCAACTAAATTAATAGTCAAAGTAGGTGATAACGTTCTAATTCTAACGAGAATGTGGGGTACTCATTAGAACCTGATATTTAATTTGCTTCCCCAACATGCATCGGATCAACACGCTTCGTCCCGACCATATTAAACAACACGTTCAAGAATATCGCAGTTACCGACCCCGCTACAATCCCATTAGAAGTCAAAATCGACATCCATGACGGAAGGTTTTCGAAAATTCCCGGTACTGTCGCAACGCCGATTCCTAGACCGACGCCTAGTGCTGCGACCATTGCGTTTTCCATTGATTTTTGGATTTCCGGTGCAAGCATTTTTACACCCTGCGTAATAACCATACCGAACATTGCAAGCATTGCTGCACCAAGTACTGGTGTTGGAATGATTGTTGTTAATGCTGCTAACTTTGGCAGGAAGCCAAGTGCTACTAGCATACCGCCTGTAATGAATATTACTTTGCGGTCGCGTACGCCTGACATTTGGATCAGTCCTACGTTTTGTGAGAATGTTGTGTACGGGAATGCGTTGAAAATACCACCGATAATCGATGCTAGTCCTTCTGCACGGTACCCTTTTGATAAATCTTTTGAAGTTAAATCTTTTTTTGTAATATCACTTAATGCATAGTAAACACCTGTTGATTCAACTAGTGATACCATTGCCACCAATGTCATCGTTAAAATAGCAGAAGCATTGAATGTTGGTGTTGCTAAGTAGAATGGTTGCATAATGTGCAGCCAAGATGCTTCGGCAACTGGCGCAAAATCCACTTTGCCCATGAAAATACCGATTACTGTACCTGACACCATACCTAGTAAAATTGCAATGGCACGAACGAAGCCAACTGTGAAGCGGTAAATTACTAAAATAATTAATAATGTAATAAACGCTAATGCCACATTTGAACCTGATGCAAAGTCTGCTGCCCCTTGTCCGCCAGCCATATTGTTGATAGCTACTGGAATTAAGCTGATCCCGATAATCGTTACAACTGAACCAGTTACAACAGGCGGGAAGAATTTAATCAATTTTCCGAATAGACCACCGATTAATACGATGATAATACCTGAAGCAATAATTGCGCCGTAGACATCACCTAAGCCGCCGCCAGAACCGATTGCGATAATCGGACTTACTGCTGTAAATGTACAGCCTAATACAACCGGTAACCCAATTCCGATTACTTTACCCTTCCATACTTGGAAAAGTGTTGCTACCCCGCACATGAAAATATCGATCGCTACCAAATACGTCATTTGCGCTGAACTGAATCCCAATGCCCCACCGATAATTAACGGTACTAAAATGGCTCCTGCATACATTGCCAACAAATGCTGAATCCCGAGCATTGTTGCTTTCGTGTTATTCATAAAAAGTTTTCCTCCAATATATGTGTACTCTTGCTGAGTCAATTTACATCGTCTGAACTTATTACCTTTTAAAAATGTGAGCTACTAAATTAATCGTAAAATTCTACTTTGCCGTTTGCCAATGATTTAATATTTGCTAATGATTCGATGCGCAGTCCTTGCTCGCGTAAAATTTTTCCGCCCTCTTGGAAGCCTTTTTCAATTACGATACCTGCACCGACAATTGTTGCACCTGCCTGGTTCGCAATGTCGATTAGGCCTTTCAAAGCTTCGCCATTCGCCAAAAAGTCATCAATGATTACGACATTGTCATCCGCAGTAATAAACTTATTCGATACAGAAATTTCGTTCGTCTCGTTTTTCGTGAATGAATGTACTTTTGATGTGTACAGGTTGTCCGTTAATGTCAGTGATTTGCGTTTACGTGCAAAGACAACAGGTGCACCTAGTGTTAATCCTAAAAAAGTTGAAGGTGCAATACCGGATGATTCGATCGTCAATACTTTCGTAATGATTTGGTCCGAGTAACGCTTTGCAAATTCGTCGCCGATTTCTTTCATTAATAACGGGTCAATCTGATGATTTAAAAATGAATCTACCTTTAACACTGTATCTGAAAGCACTTGGCCCTCTTTTTCTATTTTTTCCTTCAAAAGCTTCATGATAAAAGCTCCTTTCCAATTTAATCAATTACGCCTTGGCGTAATTGCGTGAGGATTTTTTTGAGTTTACTCAAAAGTTTCCTTTAAAAATCTGTGACATCTGCCAGAGGCTTATTTTCATTCAGCCGCTGCTGAATGAAGAAAACAAAAAACTCGAAAGGCAAGCTCCCTACGATGAGTGGAGCAAGACTTCCGAGTAAGTTCAAAAGTAATAACAAATGTATTGTGCAAATATATAATAATTGGACAAATACATTCATTAAGCATGCTTCACTCATAGTCGGTTTATTTACGGTAAACCGGTAGAAACTTGCAAGCCGTATCCTTGCTATTATATGAGTGGCGAATATTTAATTTAACTATATGAATGTTCCAATTATAATCATGGAAATGATAGTTTGCAATAACATTTAAATAATAAAATTATTCTTATTTTTCGGAAATTTGGTTAAAAAGTAAATTTTATTTAGTATAATGTTCGGTTTTAGGCATTATTTTCTAACACTTCAGCTAGATTCTCTTTAAATTGTTCGAACTTCGAACCATCTGCACCATAGTAGCTCATGCTGCGGGTAACAAAAACAGACGCTTTTTTGCCATCTTCATAAACCATCTCCGCAAATGGGCCGGTCTGTTCCAGTAATTGTACCTTTGTCACATCTTCATTAAAAATGGCTAACCGATCAGCATACCGCGCTTTAAATTGTTCGTATGCGGCAGTCCCTTGCAAAATAATAATTTCCGGCTGAAACTCATCCATTACTTCTTTAAAAATGAGATTTCCTTGTTCAAAATTAGCTGTATCCTCTTTTTTAGCTACTTTTGCTTCATCCCCTGATTCTATCTGATACGTATTTAAAGAAGTATATATGAGCGGTTCCTGATGCTGTTTTTCCAGCCAGTTTTCAAACTGTAAAGAACCTTTAAATTCCCGAGGTGCCCCTTTAATTTCACTTAAATAAAGGTCATGGAAAAGATCTCTGTTCACTAATGACTCCGCAAAAGTGTGCTCGCTTCTGTCTTCTACTTTAAACAAAGGTACCGCATGTGAACTTACTAGGAAAATACGGGATTTATACGGGTTTCCCTTAGCAAGAAACGGTCGATACAACACATCCTTGCTACCTTCCCCTGTTAACCACGAATATACTTTTTTATAGAAACCTTTTGAAATAGGCATGTTTTCACTTCCTTATTCTTCAGTGTTACTCAATTTTGTTTCTTCTATAATACCACTCTTGTTGCCATCATACTCGAGGAAATTATTCCTCACTTTTGTACAGATTATCTTCAAACAGCATAGCATAATCCTCAATCACTCCAACTTATTCCTCACTTCAGCACAAATAATCCTCATAAACAAAAAAAACGCAATGAAAGCCTGGAAGCTCACATTACGTTTCAGAAATTAATTATTCGATAAATCGCAGTCCTTTAAAGGAACGATTTTCGTTTTGTGTTTAAATTTATAGCCAAACCATAATGCGGCAAACAATGGTAAGCCGATATATGAAACAACGACACCGTACCAGTCAATTGTTCCACCCATAAAGGCCATATAGTTTTGACCTAGCACGACAATCATACATAGGGCAAACGCAAATAACGGACCGAATGGGAAGAATTTTGATACATATGGTAAATCGCTCAATGAATGTCCTTGTGCAACATATGCACGACGGAATCGGTAATGACTGATTGCAATACCAAGCCAAGCGATGAACCCGGACATACCGGAAGCATTTAATAACCAAATGTAGACAACACCGTCACCGAAAAACGATGCCAGGAATGCTAATGAACCGACTGCCAATGTAGCTAAGAGTGCATACATCGGAATACCGCGTGAAGTTACTTTCATAAACAGTTTCGGCGCTTTTCCGTCTACTGCTAACTGATAAAGCATACGACTTGCTGCATATAACCCTGAGTTCCCTGCAGATAACATCGCAGTTAAAATGATCGCATTCATAACAGATGCCGCAAATGCCACACCTAAGTTTTCAAATACTAAAGTAAATGGACTTGTCGCAATATCTTCTGATAAGAGACGTGAATCCGTATACGGAATCAGTAATCCGATTGCACCGATTGCGAAAATGTAAAACAGTAAAATACGCCAGAATACTGAACGTACAGCTTTTGGAATGTTTTTGCCCGGGTCATCTGTTTCCCCTGCTGTTACCCCAAGCATTTCCGTACCTTGGAACGAGAAACCTGCTGCAAGGAAAATACCGAACAATGCCAGGAAACCTCCATTAAACGGTGCGTCGTCTTTAACGAAGTTCGTAAAGCCGACCGGATCGTTCCCGCCTAAAATTCCGAAAATCATTAAGAAGCTGACAATGATGAAGACAATTACTGTCGCGACTTTAATCATCGCAAACCAGTATTCTGCCTCACCGAAAGCTTTTACTGATGCTAAGTTAAAGGATAAAACGACTACGATAAATAAAATTGTCCATAAAATTGAAGAACTGTCCGGGAACCAGTATTTCATAATTAACGAAACAGCCGCAATTTCTGCTGCAATTGTAATTGCCCAGTTGTACCAATAGTTCCAGCCAAGCGCAAAGCCTAAAGCCGGATCCACAAATTTAGTTGCATACGTACTAAACGAACCGGATGTTGGCATATAGGCAGCCATTTCCCCTAATGATGTCATTAGGAAATAAACCATAACGCCGATCAGTGCATATGCAAGCAATGCCCCGCCTGGACCTGCCTGTGCAATCGCACCGCCTGATGCTAAGAATAAACCTGTACCGATTGTTCCGCCAAGCGAAATCATCGTTACATGGCGACTTTTCAAACTCTTTTTCAACCCGTTGTTACCGAGCTGATCTATTTTAATCTCACTCATGAATATAAAACTCCCTTTTTGTTTTGCTTGATAAGGTATCAATTACGCCTCGGAGTAATTGCGTCCAGATTTTTTCGAGATCCCTCAAAAAGTTCCTTTAAAAATCTGTGACATCCACCGGAGGTCTGCACTCATCGGGTGTCACAGATATCCGATGAGTGCAGGTAAAAGAAAAACCACCACAAGTTTTTGTGATGGTTATATTTACACCTCATCAAACTTGAAAGATAGCTCAACACATGCTCACACATGTGACAGTTCTGTTCCTTATCGAAAACAGCCCCAGCATTATTTTCAAGAAGAAAAATAACACTTCGGCAACCATTCCTTTCATAAAGCTTCACCGATTCTTCCTAATCTCAGCTATACTAGTCTTAATGATTGCGACCTCTACCTCATACATCTACATGAGGTAATGTTTTATTTAATTGATTAAAAGTCTAACATAACATTTTTTTGATAGCAATGGCTTCACCTTTATTCTGTTTTTTAAGAGTATTCACACTACTCAAACATATATTACTAGACAAAAGGAGAATTATTATGGACACCGAACAATTGAATCAAAACAGCAAAAAAATACTATCCAACCGACAGCTCATCTATTTTATGGTTGCCGTATTTTTATTTGCAACAACATTACGTACACCGATTACATTAGTCGGTCCGATTATTTCGTTTATTCGTGAAGGTCTCGGGATATCGAACTTTCTTGCGGGCTTTTTAACGACCATCCCTTTAATTGCCTTTGCGGTTGTTTCACCATTTGCACCAAGTATTGCCCGTAGGTTCGGGATGGAATGGACATTATTTTATTCCGTCATTTTGCTATGTGCAGGGATTTTACTGCGTTCACTTGGGGCAACGTCTTTGCTCGTTTTAGGAACAATATTAATTGGCGTCGCAATTGCATTCGGGAATGTTCTCATCCCAAGTTATTTTAAATGGAAATTCCCATTGCATATCGGCTTATTAACAGGGATTTATTCTGTATCAATGAACATTTCTTCCGGACTTGCTGCGGGCTTCAGTTATCCTATAGCTGCAAACGCAGGCTGGCAAATAGCAGCAGGGATTACGATTATTTTAGGGATTCTTACATTACTAATTTGGCTGCCGATTTTGCGCCAGGAAAAAATTGCATTACAAATGCCGACATCCCAGACAAAGAAAACGCTGATGTGGAAGTCACCGCTTGCCTGGGCAGTCGCAGGAGCAATGGGGTTCCAGTCGTTTATATTTTACTGCTCTTCAGCTTGGTTACCCGAAATATTCATTAGCCAAGGCCTGGATGCTACGGCTGCCGGTTGGATGGTATCCATTATGCAATTTTCGCAAATACCGATGACATTTATTATTCCGATTATCGCAGGGAAAATCGCTTCACAACGTCCGATCGTTGTTTTCTTTACAATATGTTACTTAGTCAGTTTCACGGGTATCTTGATGGAATGGACAAACCTTGCCATCTTATGGATGATTTTACTGGGCTTTGCAGGCGGGGCTTCATTTGGTTTAGTGCTGATGCTGTTCTCATTGCGGACGAAGACAGCCTATGATGCAGCTGAACTTTCCGGTTTCGCACAGTCAATCGGTTATTTCGTTGCCGCAATCGGACCGGTTCTGTTCGGCTATGCCCATGACTTGACGGATAGCTGGTCAATCCCAATTGTGCTGTTTATTCTAATTTCTGTTCTGTTATTTATCGCTTCCTTTATGAGTGCAAACAATCGTACGATATAACCAAACGTATGTACCCTTTTATGATATAATAACGGTAGTAAATAAAAGGAGTACAGAACTATTGCGTAAAAAGAGAAAACGGAATAAAAAACGCCTGCCGGTTATCCCGTTGTTTTTCATCGCATCGGCTGGTGCAGCTGGTTATTATGTATCGCAAACAGCTGAAGGCATCGGTATTGGAATTGTCGCTTATTTCGTACTATATATCGCGTTTAAAGTTTGGCTAAGATCGCTGAAAACGAGGAAATTACGGAAGTCCGGCATTCGCGAAGTCGATAAAATGACCGGTGAGGATTTTGAAAGATTTTTAGGAGAGTTATTTAAGCGACGCGGTTTTAAAGTGAGCTATACCGCAACGAGCGGTGACTACGGTGCCGATCTTATTTTAAAGGACGGAAAAGATATTATTGCAGTCCAGGCAAAACGCTATTCCGGTACAGTCGGTGTAAAAGCTGTTCAGGAAATTATCGGTGCGGTAAAAATGTATGAGGCAACTGAAGCTTGGGTTGTTACAAACAGTCATTTTACCCGCCAGGCCGAAAAACTTGCCGACATCAACGACGTTTACTTGATCGACCGCGATGAATTGATCCAAATTATATTAAATAAAAGGTAAGAAATAGGTGTGCAGAGGCTTTCGCTTCCTGCACACCTATTTTTAATATGGTTGTTGCTGGTATAGGTAGTTTGGTTTTTTTATCTTGTTGGCAATCGGTTCATGATACAGATCAGTTGTGGCGGGAGATAATGGCGGTACAAGCCATACCCAGTTTCCCGTTACATCCCGGTTGCTTGCATGTTCCTGCTTTTGAAACAGCTGAAATTGCTGGGCAGCGGTATGATGATCGACAATACTTACCCCCGCTTTTTTATATGAATGTAGTACCGCAACATTCAGTTCGACAAGTGCACGGTCCTTCCAAAGCGACGCATTCACCGAAATGTCCAGTCCCATTGCTTCGGCCACTTTCGGCAGGAAATTATAGCGGTATGTATCCGCTAAATTACGCGCCCCGATTTCCGTTCCCATATACCACCCGTTAAATGGCGCTGCCGGAAAATCAGTGCCCGCAATATTAAAACGCATACTCGAAATAATCGGGACTGCATACCACTTCATATTTAGTTTCGAAAAATCATAATCAGGATGGGTAATCGCCACTTCCAGCACATGCTCTTTTGGAATGTTAAAAAGCATTGGGTCCCGGTCATCTACTTGAATGACAAGTGGTAAAACATCGTAGTTTGTACGTGCACCTTGCCAGCCGAGGCTTTCGCACATTTTCGTAAACTCGAGTGAATCGGAATCTCCAGCAATCCCATCATCTGTTTCATAGCCTGCATAGCGGATTAACTGATGATTCCAAATGCGTACACGGTCCGGTTCAAATAGTGTAATAGCCGGTCTGATTTTCCCGTTGTTGGTGGCAAAATCAATATGGTTTATTAGCGCTTCATAAATTTCAACTTCATTTAGTAAATGGCGCCCATCAAACACGGTTAAGCTATTCCAAAACAGGCGCCCGATGCATTTATTGCTGTTGCGCCATGCAACCCGTGCCCCGTACGTAAGCTCATCTTTCGTTAAGGTGAAATCCGGAAGCTGAACTTCTTCCATCCGCTCTTTCAGCCACTCTTCTGTCTGGTTTGTTTCTTTTTTATATAAAGTAAGGAAATCTATTCGTTCATGCAATACTGTAGTCGCTGTTGCCATTGTTTCATCCCCTTCTAGCCTTTATTTTGGCCTCTTAGAAAGGGAAACTCAATAAAACGACAACAGGTTAAAACATATATATTTCATACATGACTAAAATTGTTCATAAAGTTCGGATCTATAATAATAGAACTCATTTTATAAAAGGCGAATTAAAACCTTCCCTTGATGCTTTCTGCTTTCAATTAGACGATGCGCCTCCTGGACTTCCTCTAAATCGAAGACTTGAGCAATTGGAACGTTTAATTGTTTGCTTTCGAACAATGGAATGATTCGCTCAACTACGGGAGCTAATCGGGATGGAGCTTCCTTACGAGTTGTACCTAAGCTGAAACCTTTTATGTTTCGGCAGCTACTATGCACATCGCTTGTTGATATTACACCAGCTTTTCCACTGCTATTTCCAAACTGAACCAATGTCCCGTAGTTAGCTAAGCATTCAAGACTTGCCTTTGTAACATCACCGGCGACCGAATCAAAAATTACTTGTGCCCCTCTACCATTAGTATGTTGCTTAACGCCTTCTACAAAGCTTTCGTAAGTAAACACATCATCAGCACCTATGCTCAAAACATAATCTTTCTTACCTAAATCACCGACAGTTCCAATGATTTTTGACACACCATAATGTTTTGCCAACTTCACAAGCATTGTCCCTACACCACCAGCCGCGCTATGTACGACAATTGTATCTTCCTTTTGTATATCTCCAATTTGTTTAAGTAAAACTTCCGATAAAATGGTCACGGTTGGTAGAGCAGCAGCCTGTAATGGATCGATCGCTTCGGGAATTTTAAAGGTTAACGTTTCTTTTGCCGCTACTACTTGCTGATAAGAACCCCCTTTAGGAAATGCGAAAACATAATCTCCTTTTTGAAATGACGCACTTTTACTTTCAATGACGTGCCCTACAATATCTAAGCCTAATGTGATGGGAAATGTACTTTGACCTTTATTACCCATTCGAGTTTTGATATCAGCATAATTTACGCTCGTATATAGCCCCTGTATTAATACTTCCCCCTGTTGGATTGCAGGTATCTCCACATCTTCCACAATTAAAACATCTGCCGCTCCTGCTTTGTATTGACGTATACTTTTCATTTAACCCATTCCCCCTACATGTTCTATTTATTTCAAATAAAATAGCCGCCCGAATTCGGACGGCATCTTTCTGTTAAACACGACTTAGTAGCTTAACTCATCCTTCTTCATTAATAATTACATTTTTCCCACGTAATTTCATAAGAATCGGAATTAGTATCCATAAAACTGCAACAATCAGGAAGATTAATGAAAGTGGTTTTGCTACGAAAATACTGTACTCCCCATTTGAAATTGTTAAAGCACGTCGCATGTTATTTTCAATCATCGGACCTAACACAAGCGCTAAAACTAATGGAGCAACAGGGAAATCATTTTTCGCAAAGAAATAGCCTGCAATCCCGCACCCTAATAACAGGAATAAATCAAACGTCGTATATTGAACTGCATATACACCAAAAAATGAAATAGCAATAATGATAGGCAGTAAGAATCTTTTCGGTGTTTGAATAATTTTAGCGAAAACACGAACTAATGGCATGTTTAATACAAGCAGCATTAAGTTTCCAAGGAACATACTGGCGATCAATCCCCACGCTACATCCGGATGTTCCTCAAATAATAATGGACCTGGCTGAATATTGTACATAATGAACGCACCCATTAAAATGGCTGTCGTTCCCGATCCCGGAATCCCTAATGTTAATAGCGGAATCATCGCTCCACCCGATGATGCATTATTTGCAGATTCCGGGGAAGCAACCCCGGCAATATTTCCTTTACCAAATGATTCTGGATTTTTGCTAATCTTCTTTTCTGTAATATACGCAAAGAAGGAAGCAAGTGTCGCTCCAGCACCTGGAAGTACTCCTAAAAAGAAGCCAAGGAATGATCCGCGTGCAATTGGTGCCGCACTGTCTTTTAAATCCTTTTTGGTAGGTAAAATACGGTTGATCTTCGCGATCGGTTCATCGTTGCCATCCTTCTCGAAGATCGTTTTAAATACCTCACCTAATGCAAATAAACCTACAGCAACTGTTAAGAATTCAATTCCGCTAAATAAAACTGGCTGGTCATATGTAAATCGGGCAATTCCTGAAACCGCATCTATTCCAATTGTTCCTAATAATAGACCAAGAACCGTCATAATTAATGCCTTCGTAATCGATTTACCCGCTAAACCACTTACCGCCGCCAACCCTAACAGCATTAGCGAAAAGTATTCTGCCGGACCAAAATTTATTGCTACTTTTGATAATGGTCGGGCTAATAGAACCAACCCGATTAACGCGATAATACCTGCGATAAACGAACCGATTGCCGCAATGGATAAGGCAGCTCCAGCTCTTCCCTGCCGTGCCATTTGATACCCGTCCAGCGTCGTAACAACTGAAGAAGATTCGCCTGGTGTATTTAATAAAATAGATGTTGTAGATCCACCATACATTGCACCGTAGTAAACTCCCGCCAGCAAGATGATTGAACTAGTTGCAGCCATTTCTAATGGTAAACCAGATGTTAATGTAGCCGTAACAGGAATTAATAATGCGACCCCGCTCATAGGACCAATTCCCGGTAATACGCCTACTGCTGTTCCAATAATTACACCTAATAATGCGAATAAAATATTATGCCACTGAAAAGCAATAGCAAACCCGTCTAATAAGTACTGTACCGTTGACATATCAGCTCCTCCTTTCTATTTAGAGTGGGAATTTAGGCAATGATCCGCCTAATACGTTGACGAAGCCGAAGTAAATGATTGCTGAAAACGCGGCTGCCACTATAATCGAGCTAACCCATTTTCCTCGTTCAAGTGTTTGGAACGAGATTAATAAAAATGCAAAGGTCGTAATTAAATAACCTAGTTTTTCAAGTAAAAATGCATAAGCAACGGCTGAAATGAAAATAATTAGAAATCGCTTATAATTAGAAGAATTCTCTCCTTCTTTATCCTCAGCAATTTTATACATCGCCTGGTGACGAATCGTTTCAATAAACAGCAAAATACTTAATAAAATTAAAGCGATTCCTAATCCAAACGGAAATGTACTCGGGCCAATTTGAGAGCCGTACGCACTTGTAGAAATTTTTTGGGATTCGACGATAATAAGTATTCCTAGCATTAAAAATACAACACTAGCAACACGGTCAAATTTTAAATTCATCGTTGTAACCTCCTATAAAGCAGGTGTGGGCAATTACATGCCCACATCATGGTTAAATTATTTTTGCATACCTAAAGCTGTTAAAATTTCAGTGATCGTACCTTCTTGTTCTTCAAGGAATTTCGTGAAATCATCACCTACACGGAAGTCTTGTGCCCAGCCGTTACGCTCTAATTCTGCTTTCCATTCCTCTTTATCATTTAACTCTGTTAACTTTTCAACCCAATAATCCTTAGCTGTTTCCGACATATCTTTCGGTCCGAAAATACCGCGCCAAATAGTAAACTCTGCCTCAATCCCTAAGTCATATAATGTCGGGATCTCTTCCAAACCTTCAAGCGCTAATTTTTCAGGTGATGTAACTGCCAATACCCGAACGTCACCGCTCTTCACATACGGTGTTACAGTTGAAATATCTGTTCCGATCGCATCGGCGTTGTTCCCTAATAATGCCGCCATCGCTTCCCCGCCACCATCATAAGAAACATATTTTACCGCTTTAGGATCAATGCCGTACTCGTATGCAGGTAAAATTGTAACTAGATGATCCATTGAACCAGGAGCTGAACCGCCAGCCATTGTAAGCGCTGTTGGATCTGCTTTAACAGCATCCAATAAATCAGTCAACGATTCGTAAGGAGAGTCAGCACGAACAACAATTGCACCAAAATCCTTCGTTAGCTGCGCTAAAGGTGTCGTATCTTTATAACCGTAAGGACTATTACCTTCTGCCTTTAAGTTATTAATTAAAATCGGTGGTGATTTTACCATTAACATATAATCATTTTTTGCTTCTTTCGTTGCGTACGTTGCCATGAATACGGCACCGCCACCACCTGGTTTGTTTTCTACTGTTATCGGTTTTTCGATTAATTTAGTTTCGTTCATAACTTTTGCAATTGAACGAGATGTTAAATCCCATCCCCCGCCAGCCCCGGATGGTGCCACGATTGTTAAGTTACTTGTTGGATAATCTTTGTCGCCTGATGATGTCCCCTCACTATCATTACAAGCTGCTAATGTAAGTGTTAACGCCGCTGCTGAAAATAAAGTTAATAGCTTTTTTTTCATAGTCATAAAATAGTCCCCCTTCTGTTTTACGCATTATGTAAGCGTTATCTTTATTAAAAAGGATATTGTGTCATTTTTATATATAACGAAACTATTGTCTTTTATTTTCATAGTGTCTATATTGTTCATATTGTTCACGACATAAAAAAGAGCATGTCTTTTATGACATACTCTTGTTCTTTTATTTTTTTATAAAGTATCTGCGCTCTGGTCTGCCTACGTAACCATAAATATGATCTACAAAAATTACTTTTTCATCCATTAGATGCTCCAGATAACGCCTTGCTGTTGTTCTGCTTATTCCTATTTCATTTCCAAGCTTTTCAGCAGTAATTCCTTCGTCGCAATTTTGAATATAGGTTACCACCTTTTCCTTTGTCACGGAATCAATGCCTTTAGGGTTGTTTCCTTTTTCAAGCTCACCCGCATATGTAATGTTATTCCACAGCTTTTTTATATCTTCGGCCTGCAACCGGTCGGTGGAGTTTAAAATTGTCTTTTTCTCTTGATATTTGAGAAGGCATTCAGTGAAACGCTGTAGTGTTAAAGGCTTTAATAAAAAATCGATCACACCACTCGCATATGCTTTCTTTACAATTTCTACCTCCGCTGCTGCCGTGATTAAAATAATATCGGTATCCATATCTTTTTGCCTAATATAATCGATAAGTTCTGTCCCCAAGTTATCGGCAAAGTAAATATCCAGCAAAATCAGATCAGGCTTTATCGTATCCAGCCAAATTTTTGCTTCTTCAATTGTATGGGACATTCCTATCGTTTTAAAACCGTCAATTTGCTCAAGGAACTTTTCATGTATTTGAGCAATACGGATATCGTCTTCAACGATTAATACTTCAATTGTATTCCCCATACGACTCACCCCTCTTTTGGAATTGAAAAAATGAATAGTGCTCCACCCAATTCTCCACTCTCGATTGCAATCGAACCATTTAATTTTCTCAGGTTTTCATCGACGATATACAGGCCATAACCTCGATGTTCCTCGCCTTTTGTAGATTGCTTTTTTTCGAATATACTGTGGATTACTTGTTCATCGATACCATTCCCTGAATCTTCAATTTCACAAATGACCTCTTTTTCATCTTCGTAAATATAAATGCGTACGATCCGTTCTTCTTCATCTAAATGCTCTACCGCTTCAAAGGCATTTGTAACTAAATTTCCTAGGACTGAAATGAGTAAATGCTTTTCAAGATGTTGACCTAGTTTCCCACAAAAACTATCTTCATCTAGTAATAATGTAATTTTCAACTCTTTTGCTCTATTATAGAATCCTATGATTAAACCACAAATAAACGTATCTTGTATTTTTTCGTTTAAAAATGAAATTAATGCGTGATTTCCAAGTCTCTCAGAATGAATTAAGTAGAGGGCTTCATCATATTCTTTCAGTTGAATCAACCCTGAAATCGTATATAAAAAGTTATTGTATTCATGTGTCTGAGCTCGTAACGATTCGATATATTGTTTTACTTGTGACAGCTCATTAGCAACTAGATCAATTTCTTCAAACGGCCTAAAACTGGAAACAGCACCGGTTACTTCACCCTTATTAATAATCGGAACACGGTTTACCAATGTTTTTACACCATTAATTGTCATCATTCGATCTAGCTGTTCATCACCAGATTCCATTACTTTAATTAAATGTGTATTCGGAATAACTTCGCCGATATTTCTGCCTATTTCAGATTCCCCGCTCCTCAAAATCGCTTTCGCAGATTGGTTAATTAGCGTAACAGTGCCTTCTCGGTCAACCATGATAATACCTTCCCGAATCGATTCCAATATAGCATTTCGCTCGGACAATATTTTGACAATTTCCTGCGGTTCGTAATCCAATAATTGTGCTTTCGTTTTATTGGAGAAATACGTGGAAAGGATAATTGATAAAACAATTGTAATGAAAAATACTATTATTAAATATTTGGAATAAACGATATTTGCTGAAAAGATATCGGTAAATAAAAAACCGACTGAAACGACACCAATAATATCCCCATTTTCATCCTTTACAGGGGCCTTGCCGCGTAATGCTTTACCCAATGTTCCTTCCGCAAGGGAAACGTAAGCTTTTCCATCGATAAGTGCTTTAGCATTATCGTCACCAACCATTTTTTCCCCAATTCGTTCTTTTACCGGGTGGGCATATCTGATTTCATTTTCATCCCCTATTACCACATATTCAGCATTGATATTATGTTGGATTTTTTGCGCAATTTCTTGAATTTCCGCTGATGTTCGGGGTTGCTTCAGTCCCTCTATAATAGCTGGGTGCTCCGCTGCGACCTGCGCTGCACCTACTGCACGCTCACCTATTTCTTTCTCTACAATTTCCCCAATAATAAAATAGGTTGAAACTAAACTTACTACTAAAATCATTGCAGCCAGAATGGTATTATACTTGAAAAAACGAAAATTTAATGAGCTTCTTTCCATATGCTTTTACCCCTATTTTGGCAGTTATTACTTTAGATAATTATAGCATAAGAATATTCCCTTAATTCTAACAATTGCGAAAAGCCCCTGTAATACTTTAGCAATGTGGCCCGATTACAATACTCAGCGACAAACGACTAAGCCACTTGGTACCGAATAACGGCACCAAGTGGCTACATCGTCCTTTATTAGAAATAGTCTCTTTATAGAATAAGCTTAATTGCGACCTATCTCTTCCATTTATTACTCGCTTTGAAATTGTAAACAGGAGTCACGTGTTTCTGGATTGTCACCGTTTCTCCGATTTGCTCGACAATTTCCTGCATCGGCTTATAGGCCATTGGTGCTTCGTCGAGCGTTTCCTCACTTACCGAAGTTGTCCAAATCCCTTGCATCGTCTGTTTAAAATCATCCATCGACAGATTTTTCATTGCGGCTGTCCTCGAGTAAATCCGTCCTGCTCCATGTGGGGCTGATTCATTCCAGTCGGCATTCCCTTTTCCAATACAAATGAGAGAACCGTCCCGCATATTCATCGGTATGACGAGCTTTTCATCCTTTGCCGCCCGCACTGCCCCTTTACGTAAAATCATGGCATCCGTATCAATATAATTGTGCACGGAGTCAAACTGCTCCGCGTACTCCCACTTCATATGCTCGGCGATTGTCCTGGCAATATGCACACGGTTTTCATGCGCAAAACGCTGTGCCAGTTTCATATCGGCAATATAATCCCGGAACAGATCGCCTTCTAAATATGCCAAATCCTTTGGCACAACCGGATTTTCGTTCTTATAGACTTTAATCATTTTTTGAATGTTCTTACTGTTTCCGACTTCTTTCAATGCCGCAATTCTTTCGGATAAATCTTCCCGCTGCAATGACTCAAATGCACGCTTTTGATGCCAGTTCGCCACCTTTGCCCCGACATAGCGCGAGCCTGTATGGATTAATAAATAATGAACTCCCGTCTCATCTTTTGCAAGCTCGATAAAATGATTGCCCCCGCCTAATGTACCTAGCGACCGTCCAGTATATTCATTTTTCAAGCCACGTGCGATGAAGTTTTCGTTTGCAAAACATTCTGTATCTTTTACTTTTAGCGCGGTTTCATGGATTTCATTGCCGCTCGGTACAAAACGTCGGATCGTTGTATCAAGTTCATTAAAATCAATTTTGCCTTTACCGATTTCCGAAACAAACACCCCACACCCTACATCGACACCGACGAGATTCGGTACAACACGGTCATTCAACTGAATCGTTGTGCCGATTACACAGCCTTTTCCGGCATGATAGTCGGGCATAATCCGTACTTTTGTCCCTTCCATAAACGACTGATTGAAGAGTTCATCAATTTGCTGAATCGCCACTTCCTGCGGTGTGTTCGTATAAATTTTAGCGTTTGTATATTTTCCGTTAATTTCGATCAATGCTGTTCACGCCTTTCTTTTTTATACTGAGTACAGCGAATATAAGAAGTGCTACCCCAATGTAGCTGCCAAGGAGAAATATCGGGGAACCTTGGTAAACAAATCCGAATGCCATTTCAGATTGCAGCATAACCGTATCCGGTGCAAATTGTGGTTTATAGAAGAATGTTTGAACTAATCCGATTAACAGCTGGATTGCGAAATATAGAATATGTAAGAGCAGCGCCCCTATGAATGCGAACAGGATTTTACGTTTCATGCCAAACCTCCCTTTGCGAAAGTAATTGGTACTATTTACGATTGGGGGCGAGGAGAAGTTTCATAAATTTTTCCTGTCCGGCAATTGGCTTTTTATTAGAAGATATAGGGGGTATATTAGAAAACTGGTGGGCGATATTTGAAACTTTCGACTCTATATTCGAAAATCGGGGATCGATATTAGAAAATCCATTTGCTTTATTAGAAAACGAACGTTTTATTAGAAGCTTGAGTGCGGATATTAGAAAATCTCTGTAACTTATTAGAAAACCAAATTTCCTAAAAAAAGGGCCGTTCGAAAAGTGGTTAAACTTTCCAAACAGCCCATTTAATTATTTCTTCGCCACATTTAATGCGATGTCTGCTTTTTCAATATCATGCTCCATCTGCTCTTGTAAATCATAGGCATGATACATTTCATTCTTAATCATATATTGTGCAATTTTGTCGTGGGTATCAATCGCATTATCCAGTTCGCGGCGTAAAATTCGTTTAACAGCCGGTGTTGCTGTTTCGGTAATGGCTACCGCCAAGTTTCGAACTGCTGCTTTCGATGTGATAAGCAGGTCAGTAGCAATCGCCATATCGTCAATCATTGATACATCCAAATCCAGGTCCATTTGCTGTTCAGTTGTTTCTTCTGATCTTTTCGTTGCCATTGTCTCTGCCTCCTTAGTTGCTTGCATCTTTCAGTAATTTTTTCAGATCTTTAATTGCCTTTACGGAAAGTTCAAGGTCCTCATCAAGGATTTCCTTAAGTTTCTTGTCTTGAACAAGAGGTGAGAACAACTTCCCTTTTGTCACACATGTCGTTTTAAAAATTAATACTTCATGGACTTCCAATTGTTCATGTAATGCTAGTTCCTTTTTAGCAGCCATTTGACAACCTCCTGTAGTTATTAATCTCTTTCCTCCTTTACCCCCTGATACAATTCTTAATCCGCTTTTGTTATGATTTACTTCATAAAAAAACCGAATTCCCTTATAAAGAAATTCGGTCAACTTTTCATTTCAAATGTACAAACCTTGATACCAGCATCGTTAAAAACGCGTACACTCCGGCTTTTACCGTCTGCAATTCACGTGTATCACGATGCGGGTCGACACAGACGAAATCCATACCTTTTACAATTTCGTATTTCCCCACTTCATACAGCAAATCGAACAGCTCATCTGTCCGCATTCCACCTGGTGTAGAAGCAGGAACTCCCGGGGCGTATGCAATATCAAGTACGTCCATATCTACTGTCACATAAACAAGATCCACTTTCTTGGAAAGTTCATCCATGGTATTCGCTATTACGGACTCCGCGCCACGACGACGGAAATCCTTTAATGTAATACGATTTACACCATAATGGTCTGCTGTCCGAATAAGGCTCGGGGCATTATAGAAACCGTGCAGCCCGATGTTGTACACATCTTCTCCTCGTATTACACCAGCATCCAGCAGCTGGCGGATCGGCGTGCCGTTTGTCGGTCCATCTGATTCCGTATCACGTAAATCCAGATGGGTATCGAACTGCAAAATACCGATTCGTTTGCCGGAAGAACTAGCAAATGCTCTTACAACCGGTGCAGTAATCGAATGATCCCCGCCAATCTGTACATAGAAGCTTTCAGGACAACCATTTAATACGTCCGTCATCGCCTGTTCGATATTGTCATGACACTGCAAAATATTCGTCCCGTGCATTTTCACATCGCCCACATCAGCAACCCGTAGTTCCCGAATATCTACATCTTCATCAATCGAATACGTTGTGAACAGATTCCAGCTTTTGCGGAAAAAATCCGGATATTCCGAAGCTGCTGAAGCACTGATTGACGAGCGCGACAGCGGGATCCCTGTTATGACCACATCAAAGGATTCCGAAAGCTCCCCATAACTTGGTGCAATCCAGTCTTTTACCTTCATGTCTTCAGATTCCACCCGATTCCAAGAAGTCGCCGGGCTTACGAGGAACTTGCTCACAGTAAGCTTCCACCTTTCACAACGACGTTCCCTGCTTTAATAACAGTATCTGTATGATTCATCCCGTAAAAATATTGAAGCTGCTTATAATTCGGAACGTCTAAAATTAGTACATCTGCCTGTTTTCCTTTTTCGAGCGTACCGACTTGGTCGGCACGTTTTATCGCATGGGCAGCATTGATTGTTGTTGCACAAAGCACTTCTTCCATCGTCATTCCCATGTTCATGCATGCCAAATTTTGAATGAACGGCAAGCTGATCGTTGGCGAAGAACCCGGATTAAAGTCCGTTGAAATAGCTACAGGTACGCCACTATCGACCATCAGGCGACCTCTTGCATACGGTGCGCGTAAAAAGAAGGCTGTTCCCGGCAAAAGCACTGCAATTGTCCCGGCCTTTGCCATAGCGGCAATCCCATCATCTGAAGCAACGAGTAAATGCTCTGCGGAAATTGCCCCGACTTCTGCAGCGAGTTCAGCTCCTTCATATGGCTCGATTTCATCTGCATGAATTTTCGGTGTCAGCCCGTAAGCTTTCCCCGCTTCCAAAATTAGACGGGATTGCGCAGGTGTGAACACCCCTTTTTCGCAAAATACATCATTGAACTCAGCAAGCCCCAGCTCCGCCACTTTCGGAATCATCTGCTCTATTATAATTTTCACGAATTCATCTTCATTGCCTTTATATTCTTTCGGAACGGCATGTGCGCCCATAAAAGTCGAGGCAATATCTACCACATGCTCTTCCTGCAGTTTCTTTACAACATAAAGCTGTTTGAGTTCATTTTCAAGATCAAGGCCGTAGCCCGATTTTGCTTCAACTGTCGTAACGCCGTGACGCAAAAACTCGTTTAGATGCTGAACGGTTTTATTGTATAGGTCATCATAACTCGCTTCACGTGTTTTTGTCGTCGTATAGTGAATCCCGCCGCCTTCATTCATAATATCCATATAGGTCCTTCCGGCAAGACGCATATTCAGCTCATGTTCGCGTGTCCCCCCATGCACTAAATGTGTATGGCAGTCAACAAGGCCCGGCATGACAATCTTCCCTCGTGCATCAATAACCTCAGCATCGCTTACAAGATGCGGATACTCCTGTTTTATTTCATCAAGAGGCGCAATCATTTCGATGCGATCTCCTTCGATTAGTACACTTACCTCTGTTTTCAGACCGAGCTCGCTCATCTGCTCACGACGGCGAGGTAATTTCACATCACTTTCCATAGTTAATACTTCATTTGCATTGTTTATTAAAATAGCCAAAGTTCATCATCCTTTTAGCATCGGCATATTGATACCTTTTTCTTTTGCTGTGCGAACTGCAATGTCGTAGCCTGCATCTGCATGGCGTACAACCCCCATACCCGGGTCTGAAATAAGCACGCGATTGATCTTTTCTGCTGCCAGCTTTGTGCCGTCAGCTACAAGTACTTGGCCGGCATGTTGGGAATAACCCATTCCTACACCGCCGCCATGATGAATGCTCACCCAACTTGCACCGCCTGCCGTATTGACGAGCGCATTTAATAATGGCCAGTCTGATACAGCATCCGAACCGTCCTGCATACCTTCTGTTTCACGGTTTGGTGAAGCGACGGATCCGGAGTCCAAATGATCACGGCCGAATACAATCGGCGCTTTCAATTCACCATTTGCAACCATCTCGTTAACGCGCAGTGCAAAGCGGTGGCGGTCGCCATACCCTAGCCAGCAAATACGGGCAGGTAAGCCTTGCCACTTCACCATTTTTTGTGCCATATCGATCCAGTTTACTAATGCTTTGTCTTCAGCAAACATTTCTTTTGCCAAAGCATCTGTTTTGTAAATATCCTCCGGGTCGCCTGACAGTGCTGCCCAGCGGAACGGTCCTTTTCCTTCACAGAATAATGGGCGGATATATGCCGGTACAAATCCTGGGAAGTCAAAAGCGTTTTCCACACCCATTTCTTTTGCGTAGGCGCGGATATTGTTTCCGTAGTCGAATGTTTCCGCACCTGCCTGCTGGAATTCAAGCATTGTTCGTACATGCTCTGCCATCGTTTCCTTTGCACGGCGCTCATATGTTTTCACATCCGTTTTGCGCAATTGAAGTGCTTCCTCCAACGTCATCCCGTTTGGAATATAGCCGTTAATCGGGTCGTGCGCAGATGTCTGGTCTGTAACGAAATCCGGAATCATGCCGCGATTTAACAGCTCACGGTTAACGTCCGCACAGTTTCCTACTAAACCGATTGACGCAGGTTCTTTAGCAGCTGTTAACTTATTAACAAGCTCTATCGCTTCATCCACTGTTTCGACAAGGTAATCACAGTAGCCCTCATTTATTTTGCGTTCGATTCGTGCACGGTCCACTTCAACAACTAAAATAACCGCTCCCGCCATTTTCCCGGCTAATGGCTGGGCACCACTCATGCCGCCCATACCACCAGTTAATATCCACTTACCACGAAGGTCGGCTGTTCCAAACTTCTTTTTCCCTGCTTCCACAAAACTTAAATATGTTCCTTGGAGAATACCTTGTGCCCCGATATAAATCCATGAGCCTGCCGTCATTTGACCGTACATCATTAGATTACGTTCTTCGAGTTCATAGAAATGGTCCCAATTCGCCCAGCCTGGCACTAGGTTCGAGTTGGCGATCAGGACGCGAGGTGCATTTTCATGAGTTCTGAACACTGCAACCGGTTTTCCGGACTGTACAATCATCGTTTCGTCATTTTCCAGTTCCTTTAAAGTCGAAATAAGCTTTTCGTAGCTTTCCCAGTCACGTGCTGCTTTCCCGATACCGCCATATACGACTAGCTCATCCGGATTTTCCGCTACTTCCGGATCCAGATTGTTCATCAGCATGCGCATTGCCGCTTCCTGTGTCCACCCTTTACATGAAAGCTCAGAACCACGTGGTGCACGGATGTTTGTTTTATATACCATAAAAAATCTCTCCTTTTATTTTAGGTTAGAACAAGATAAACGCTATTGGTGTAACGAAAATGAGTGTTAAAACAACTCGCTCAAACCAGATAATGATCATTTGGCGAATTGATAACGGGATGTCTGTCGATAAAATAACCGGAATGACAGCTGAGAAGAATAAAATAGCTGAAATCGAAACGACGGCTACGATAAACTTCGTTACAAGAGCTGCCTCTGTTACAATCATTGCCGGTAAAAACATTTCCGCAATCGATAAGGACAACGCTTTAGCTGTCAGCATCGGATCAGGAATTTGCAGTAAATAAGTAAATGGCGCAAAAATGTATGCCAACCAGTCAAATAGCGGTGTATAAATTGCCAATACCATTCCTAATAGTCCAATAGATAAAATGGAAGGAATGACCCCCATCGCCATAATAAATCCGTCTTTTAAATGAATGTATAAATTTCTAGGTAAAGACGGGTTTGATTTTGTTGCTTCAACTGCTTCGGTCCAAGCAACGTTTAAACGGTCAGTTTTTACAATCTTTTCAGGCTGCGGAGTTGAACCTTCATAATAGTCATCCTTAATTTTGTTTAATGGATAAATTCGGGCTGTAATTGCTGTAACGACGAATGTCACAACTAATGTCACCCAGAAAAATAAGTTCCAGTATTCCATTAGATCCAGTGTTTTCGCAACAACTACCATAAAAGTAGCTGACACTGTAGAGAAGCCAGTAGCAATAATGGCAGATTCTCTCGCTGTATATTTCCCTTCTTTATAAACACGGTTCGTCAATATTAAGCCAACCGAATAGCTGCCAACAAAAGAGGCTACCGCATCAACTGCCGAACGGCCAGGCGTTTTGAAAATCGGTTTCATTACCGGTTGCATGAGTACCCCTATAAATTCAAGCAGGCCATAGCAAACGAGCAATGCTAAGAAAACCGATCCAATCGGAATGACCAGCCCCACCGGCTTAATAAGTTTTTCTAATAAAAATGGACCGATATCAGGATTAAACAACCATGCCGGACCAAATCCAAAAATAAGCATTACCCCGGCAACAAGTCCGCCCAATTTAAAAATTGATAGCACCATGTTTACTTTAGAGGTATTCCACTTTTTCGTGACAAATGGATAAAATGCACCGAGTACTAGAAGAATCAACACATACCCGTTTACTAACGTTGGTGCGAATGTCGTGAATGCACTTACGATATGGTCGATTAAAATCGATGTTTTTCCATTCCATTCAAATGTGATAAAAAAACTGAAAATCCCGATTAAACTGCAAAACACCATTTTAATGAAAATGCTCACTTCAAACTGACCAACTTTTGGCAGTTCCTGTTCCTCCTGATACTTTGTCATCCCACCACTCCTTTGTTATTTATATTTTAATTTTCTTCCAATTCCGAATAAATAGAATAAAAACATCGATTATAGTAATATTTAAATAAAATAAAATTAATTTATATAAATTATAGGATTTATATATGAAACAGAAATTATTAAAGGTGGTGTTTGATTGAAAATTTTAATTGTCGAGCGGGATTTTGAAGAAATTGCCGGAATTGAGTGGTATTTAAAAAATTATTTTATGCGGGATATTGAAGTCATTGGTGAAATAGATGGCAGCAGAATAATTGAAGCTTTCGAAGAAACATGGCCGGAAGTACTTCTTATTGAAGTGGAACTCGTTTCTCCTTCTATAGAGCAGTTTTTACAAAAAAAGGCGATCCCCGTTATCGGTATTACAGCGGAACCTATTTTTCAGCAGGCTATGAAGGCAATCCGCTTAAAGGCAGTCGACCTTTTTGTGAAGCCCGTACCATTGGAACAACTGAAGTCTGCTTTGCTGAAAATTCCTTCCACTAAGGCGGCAGCGACTTTATGCAGTACCATTCCAGTCGAAACTCAATTATATTCAGATTTGTATTTAAATAAGCCAGGTAATTACCCTTTAGATGGAAAGTCCTTCTTTTTAATTGAGTGTGCAGATTATAAGCATAATTTAATGTTATATGAGTGGCTCATTGAATTGCCCATTTTTCATAATCTCATTGCCCTGCCGCTGCAAAACCGGGTTATTTGTATTGTTGAAATCGATGTTTTTACCAATCTATTCAGACAGCTTCGAATCATGAGCCAGGAATGGGAGAAATTCAATGGGGAATCGCTAAATATTGCTGTTTATGATGGTCAGGAAACTACATTGCTGACCATGTATCAAGCATGTAAAAAGACATTGGCGCAGCGCTTTTACAAAGGTTATTCCCATATTTTTAAAAGCTCGCAAACACTACATGTGACGAGGCTCGATCCGCTTTTAACTCCTGAAGAACAGCAGCTTTGGATCACGAGTCTTGAAAACAGTGATTTAAAGGTAATTAAGACTTTTTTATATACACTGACAACAAGCTCCACCTATTATCATCAGGATGATGTGCGCATTCATTTGACGAGTATATTAGCGCAAATCCGCCGGTTTATGATGAAGTACCATCTGCAGCAGCAAGCAAAAATCGAACAGCAATACCGCGCACTGTTCCATTTTATTTTAGAGCATCCGATTTTATATGCGATTGTACAGGAGTTTATTCTATTTACACAGCGTTTGATCGATGCGAGAAAAAGTCTGCAGCAACAGCAAATTGCCGATTATACGGAGTTGGCTGTCGAAATAATTGAACGTGACTATAATAATGCTGAGCTGACATTACAGCATGCGGCAAATGAGCTAAACATAAGCACCAATTATTTGAGCAATGTATTTTCGAAAAAGCGCGGCATTCCTTTCCGGAAATATTTGCAGCAGTATCGCGTACAGCAAGCCGAAAAGTTATTAATTGAAACGAGTTTGGGAATAGGAACAATCTCGGAAATGGTCGGCTTCACGGACGGCAATTACTTTACTAAAGTATTTCGGGAATACTACAAGTTAACCCCTTACCGCTACCGTTTGCAGGTGAGGAAGACAGCCGGGAATTCTGTTTAGGAAAACAAAAAATACCTGGGCACATATTGAAATGGCCTAGGTATTTGTATTTTATACAGACGCAGTAGCACGAACAGATAGCCCGAAGTCCATATCGGCTGCTGTTTGTTTCAAGTTATAATAATCTCTTAACTTTTCAACAATCTCCGTCGGCGGTTTTTCGTTGTAGTAGCCGACACGTGTCATCGTCATTCCGCTTACCTTCTGCAGATCGACAAGCGATTCGCACATTTTTATTCCTGTACCAAAAGAATCGATAATCGGGACATTGCCGACATGATGAATATGGTGGGTTGCCAGGAATATATTCATTGGCCCTTCACCCGGGATAATGACATCCGCACCTTGCGATATTGCTATTTCAGCAGCTGCAATAAATTTATCGATAATGGGCTGAGGGTTTTTATAGCCTTCCATAATATCGTAAAAACCGATATCCGCCTGAACGATCGGTCCAAGCTTTTGCCCCAGCCCGTATTGCTGAGCATTGAAACGCAGCTGATCGGCTAACGGCGCCAGGAAATTAACAATTCCGATTTTTGTACCAAGCATTGACGCCATATGCATCGATGCGTGCCCGTAACCGATCACCGGGATATCAACAAGTGCACGTGCCTCGATTAAGCCAACGTCCGGAATCGTTCCAATAAACATCGCATCATAGCCCGCTTTTTCCGCGATTAATGCATTGCGGATGAACTGCTCCTTATGCAAACTTTGCAAATAGTTGTACGTAATATAGTGACCGGGATAATTTTCAGGGTACGTATCATTCGTCATGCCGTGAAGGACAACATCTACATCCGGACGTGCAATTTTCAAAATATGCTGAATGACCGCATCACGATATTCTGGAATATCTTCAATCGATGTTAAGCTTTGGTGCCAAATTTTCATTTAAGTACCTCCTGCTTGTTTGCTTGTATTGCTGTTCTTGCAGCTATGCGACCAAAAATTGCAGCTTTTCCTAACGAGCTTCCCGTCATATAACCCGCTCCGTGGAAACCTCCGACCATTTCGCCGGCAGCAAATAAACCTTTGATCGGCTCGCCGAACGGATCGAGTACATGCGTCTGTTCGTCGACTTGGACACCTGCATACGTAGCAAGCATAGCTGTTGCTGTTTCCATTGCATAAAATGGAGCTGTTTCGATTGCTGTTGGTGTACCGAATTTATGTGTGAGCGATGTGCGGCCAAATGCTGTATCCTGCCCTGTTTTCACATCAGAATTATAAGTAGAAATCGTTTGCTTTAATGCATCAACCGGCAGCCTTACTTTCTCTGCTAACTGTTCAATTGTGTCAAAGCTTTCGATTAAACCTTCTCTGTAAAGTAGATCAAAATCATATAGTGCATCATTTTCGACGCTTTTGTCCATGACCGTCTGATCCCATACTTGATAGCTCCGGCAATTCGGTTGCTGTAATGCTGCATCACCAAGCAGCTTATATGAAATCGATTCATTCACGAAGCGCTTTCCTAGTTCGTTAACGATGATCCCGCCTTTATAAAACGTATGGGCCTGCCGTTTTTTATCATTTGTCGATGTTGGATGAAAACCGTATGTGCCTTTCAAATACGTAAAGTCTTCCAGCCATGCGCCTGCCGAAGCAGCAAGTTTAATCCCGTCGCCTTTATTACCGGCACCACCGAGTCGAACAGTATTGGCTAATTGCGGAGCAAACTGTGCCAGGAGCTCTTCACTTTGAGAAAAGCCGCCCGCTGTTAACAGGACACCGTAATCCGTAGTAAGTTGATTTTGTTCACCGTTCTCTTCATATACAACACCAACAACTTGCTCATTGTCTTTTATTAAACGTACAACGGATGCATTCGTTTTAATCAATACGCCGTTTGCTTCAGCATTTGCACGTAATTGGCCAATCGCCTGGCTAGGAATGATCGTATGTCCGCGCGGGTTGGAATGTCCGCTTACAGCTTGGCATGTCTGGAATTGGACTCCCTGTTCGACAAGCCAGTTGTATGTAGCAAGCTGATGTTTACCGTATGCTTCAATGAGTATACGTTTGTTTTTATAATGGCCTACAGCGAGAAAATCCTCCATTAAGCTTTCTGTCGTATCTTCAATTCCGAGCTTCTTCTGAAAATCCGTCTCGGCAAAGGCCATAAAACAGCCGCTTAATAAAGAACTGCCGCCAATTTCAGCTTGTTTTTCCAGGACAATGACCTTTGCGCCAGCAGCAGAAGCCTCTACTGCCGCGCAAAGTCCTGCCATACCCGCACCAACAATTATAAGATGGTCACGGCTCATGCGTCCTACGCCTCCTTAACTGTTTCGGCCAACAGTTCAAGAGCGGCTTCACAAACTTGCATATCATGTGTATAGTGACCGCCACTTACACCGATTCCTCCGATACATTCACCATCTAATTGGATCGGGTAACCCCCTCCGAAAATAACGAGGCGATTCGTATGAACTAGACCTTCCATTAGTGGCGGATCATCTTTTAAACGGTCGTACCATTCATGTGTAGCACGATTATACGCTGCCGCTGAAAATGCTTTGTTTTGTGCGATTTCCAGCGCTAATACCGGTGCACCGTCCATAGCTGAAAATGCTTTTAAATTTCCGGCTTTGTCAACGATTGAGATCGCGAACTTCATGCCTAGCTCTTTCCCTTTTTCCTCTGCCTTCTCTAACATTTTCTTTGCTAAATCTAAAGTAACTGTGTTTTGTCGGAACGAATACGTTAATTCTGTCATTTTGATATCCCCTTTTCATTGTTATTTAGCTAAACCTACTGGTGCACCGAATCCGAAAGCTTCTACTGAAGTAGCAGTAATCGCGCGGCTTTTCGGCATTACAAGGTCGACGATGACATTTGCAATATCAATGGCATCCAACCAGCCGTCTTTATTTAAGTTCGCTCCGAGATCATTGGTCATTTGTGTATCAACCGGGCCCGGACAAACTGCATTCACGCGTATCCCATATGGTTTTAATTCTTCACCCAGTGCTTTTGAAAATCCGATTACCGCATGTTTGGAAGAGATGTAGGCACTGCGGTTTGGACCGCCTTTCGTTCCCCAGATCGAAGAAATATTGATGATCGACCCTGTACGTCTTTCAATCATCGACGGAACCGTTTCATAACAGAAGTAGTACGGGCCATGGACATTTATGTCGTGCATTTTGATCCATTCATCGGGCGTTGTTTCTGTAAATGGCTTCAATGCCATCGCACCTGCATTATTGATTAATATATCGATCGGTCCAAGTTCCTTTGCGACAACTGCCACTGCTTCCTGGACTTGTGTATAATCAGAAACATCACATTTAATTCCGATTGAAGGAACATTATATTTTGTTTCAATCAGCTGCTGCACTTCTGCACACTCTTGTTCATTACGCGCACAAACAGCAACTTTCGCACCTTTCGAAGCTAATAATAAGGCTGATTCTTTGCCGATGCCCCTGCCTCCGCCTGTCACAAGCGCTACTTTACCTAGTAATTCCATATGGGCCTCCTATTGATAAGATTTTTCCTTTTCCGCAATATAGCGCACAGCATCATGTCCTGCACGGCGACCGAATACTAAGCAGCGCAGCACCGATGTGCCACCCGGATATTTGCCGTAATACACACCTGAAGTTTCGCCTACAGCGTATAAACCAGGAATCGCTGCTTCATCACCTGTTACGACACGTCCATTTAAATCTGTCGCTAATCCGCCATTTGTAAATACGTTGCAGCAAATAATCGGATACGCTATAAACGGACCTTCGTTAATCGGAATGGACCAGTTCGATTTATTTAGTGCCAAGCCTGTTGTCCCAAGGCCATCAACCCGGTTATAGATGAATTCGCCAGTCGGACATGCTACATTAAATTCATCGATTGTGTGCTTTAGGTTTTCTGCATTCACACCGATTTGATTTGCGATATCTTCAATCGTTTCTCCGACGATTGCCGGGATATCAGTTTGCAGTGCCTCTTCATAATTCGGGATATTGTACATTTTCTGATCGGTAATCATGTAAGCGATGTGGTCTTCACATTCATAAAAGATTTTACGTGCCACTTCCTCATACTGCTCATCAATTGTCGTAACCCCTTCATCCGTAAAGCGTTTTCCCTGCTTATTTACAAGGACGGCATACGGGAACAACATAACGCCCGCTTCTTCACGTTTGCTTCGCGGGTCAACTGTTTCGGCATGGAAAGCATCAAACTGTCCTTTTCCGGCAGCTCCGATATTTAGTGCCATACGGATTGCCTCGCCTTTGTTAAACAGGCCACCTTCAGATACCGGGGGAATTTTATGTGCATCCCGGCCGATATACTGTGCCATCATTTCCTTATTTCCTTGGAAACCGCCTGCACCTAAAATGACCGCATTTGTTTTCAGTACGATTGATGTTCCGTCAGCCATACGTACTTTAATGCCATTGATCGCTCCTTCATCATCGAGCGTTAAATCCCATGCTGTTGTCTCATAAATAATTTCCACACCTAAAGCACGTGCGCGTAACGTAAGGGCATCAATAATCGCGCGTCCTCCGCCAATCGGTAACAGGCGGGGTCTTGATGCTGTCAAAAACATCGTCGGTAAATAATCAAAATCAACACCTTTCGACTCCACCCAACGCAATGTTTCTCCTGCTTCATCCCGTAAGGTTTCGGCATAGGCGCGATCCATGAATGAATCCGAAAATGAGACCATATCCTCAACAAGACCATCTGCAGGCTTATCGATATTCTCCATACGCATATAAGCCGCCGTCCAGCGAGTATTTCCACCGCGCTGTTCAAAAGGTGCACGCTCTAAAATGGCAATTGTTAAATTTTCATTTTGTTCCTTCGCTCGTTCAGCTGCAGCTAATGCAGACGCTGTACCTGCTGCACCGCATCCTACAATGACTAAATCATAGTCCACTCCGCTCATATCCACACCACCTTTCCGAATATTAAGAATATTGTTTTTCCAGTTGTTGAATTTCTTTTAACTTGAACAATTCCTGGCGCTGTTCCCATGTGCAAATGACATCATGAATGTTTGCCTGGCATTCATCACGCATTAAAATCTGCATGGCATCTGTAGCACCTTTAATCGCACCGCGTAAAGCCGAATTTGCACACAGCATTATCTGAAACCCTAAATTTTGCGCTTCCTGACGTGATACTAAAGGCGTTTTACCACCTTCTACAAGATTGATAATATGCGGAATACCCGTTACCTCTTTTGTAATACGCGACAATTGCTCATACGTAGTTGGCGCTTCCACAAAAATTGCATGTGCACCTGCCTCTTTATAAGCATTTGCTCGTTCGATCGCCTCTTCGAAACCAAGAACACCTAAAGCATCCGTACGCGCAATGATCGCTAACTGATCATCGTTACGCGCATCAAGAGCAGCTTTAATTTTCCCGACCATTTCATCCTGTGAAATCACTTCTTTACCGTTGAAATGACCGCATTTTTTCGGCATAACCTGGTCTTCGATTTGCAGTGCAGCCGTACCCGCCTTTTCCAGAACCTTTACCGTTCGCTGCATATTGATCGCATTGCCAAAACCTGTATCGGCATCAACAACAATCGGTACCGTTGTTACTTCACTCATCCAGGAAACGACCTGGGCGATTTCCGTTAGAGTCGTCAGCCCGACATCAGCCCAGCCAAGCTGTGCATTTGAAATGCCGGCTCCTGTTGCATAAATGGCCTTAAATCCTGTTTCTTCGATAATGCGGGCAGTCATTGCATCAAAGGCGCCCGGTAATATAAATGTGTCTTTACTTGCTAATAACTGTTGAAACATCTCTGTTTTTTTCAAGGTTAACCAGCCTCTCAACTAATTTCTTGGTATTTTTGGGTTGCGCGTTGATGGAAATAAATCGAAAAATCTTCAATATTTAAATCATGGTAGAAAATAATTTCCTGTGAATTCTTTATATAAACTTTTTGCGAGACTGCCCGCTTGCCGGCTAAAATCGTGACATAGTATTCTCCGCATTGAGGAAGTGTATAGTAGTCGTGCAGACCGTGTTCCATCGAGTATTGAACGCTATACGGCTTTCCTAACAACACCGTTACTTCCTCGACATAGCCCTGTTTCAGCTTTTCACGAATGCATGTCGAGCTCACCTTTTTACCTGAAATGGCAAAACGCTTAACAACATCAACTTTAATTTTCCAGTCGCTGTCTGACTGGATTGTAGCAATCGTACCGGCTCCTTTAGTTCCGTACGTATAGTCATAACCTGCTACAGCGTACTGCACTTGAAGCCCCACTAAATATTGCTGGACAAATTGCTTCGGCTGAAGAGCAGCAAACGATTTCGTAAAATCCACAATATAGAACAAATCGACATCCAATGACTGAAAGCGCTCGGCCTTTTTCTCCATCGGCATTAAATAGTCTACTTCTTCATTTGAAAAGACCGTTTTCGGATGGGGGAAAAAACTCATCACAGCCAATTTCAAGCCTTTTTTCCGGGCTTTTTTCCTCGCTGCTAAAATCACTTGCTGATGACCTTTATGCACACCATCAAAAAATCCTAATGCCATTACTGCCGGTTCGCTATTTTGCTGGACAATCGCCAGATTTTTTTCGTTTACGATAATTGTTTTCATGCTTCTTCACAACCTTTCTAAAATGTCGTAATTTAGTGGTTTACTTAGGTTCCTACCTTGCTTCAATCGTAATATTATTTAATTCTTTATCCTGCACACTGTCGCCCCAATATGTATTACTCAAGGCACGTTCTTCCAATGTCCACTCAACCGGTTCCCAATCCGGTTCGAAAATCAGGTAACCCCCCGAGAATAATTCCACACGGCAACCACTTCCAGGATCCATTACATATAAATAGATTGCCTGAGATACACCGTGTTTACCTGGACCGATAAATGGCAGATTATTTTCTTTTAAAATATCTGCAGCACGTAAAATATCCTGCGTATCATCCAGCCAGTAAGAAATATGATGGAGTCGGGCTGGTGTTGGAAGCGTTTCCTTTTTTATCATCGCCACATCATGCACAAGTGGTGTCACACTCATCCAGCCGGCCAATATACCATCATCGCCACGTACATATTCACGCATATTGAAACCGAGCACTTCCATTAAAAATTCATAGGATTCATCTACATCTGTCGTCGTATGAATGTTTACATGATCAAATCGACGAGGCGAAATCCCTTTATTCCATGATTTATATACTTGGTTTTTCAGAATCGAAGCTTTATCAGATGCAGCTTTTGACTTTTCCACGTCATAATAGAGTTCAAATGTATGGCCGCTAGGTAATTGAAAACGGATCGAATCACCGACGCCTGGTGTTGTGCCTTTTGGATATTCCTGAACAGCTATTCCTTGTTCGTCTAAAAGCTCTTTGAAGCCTTGAACACAATCAGCTGTTTTTGTACGCCAGCCGATATGTTTGACGTGAGCGCTTTCACCGGCTTCAATGCTTAATGTATGGTGCTGGAAATCACTGTAGGCACGCAAATAGTGAACACCGTCAATTTCCGTTGTTTCTTCCAATCCAATAATCTCTTTAAAGAAAACTAATGACTTTTCCAATTCTGTTGACACTAAAGCAACATGGCCTAATTTAGCGATTTCTGGTGCCACTGCAATTCCCCCTAAAATGATGGATATAAATAACTTCTTATTGTCTTCAATGTTACAAAATGTACTTTTTGATATCTAGGAAACTTTTATTCAGAAAAATCTAACTTTTAGTAAAAAATTACTGAATTTCAAGAATCACTTCCACTGTTCGCCAGCATAAATTCATATGGTAATACACCTGTCGTTTTTATAGGAAACTGCAGTAAATAGCCTGCTAGCGGTTCCTCTTTAACACGCGCTTCCGGCAATGCTTCATAGGCTGTTGTAACATATAAGTGGTCCAAATTTTTACCGCCGATTGTGCAGGAAGTGACATGGGAAACAGGAATGATGAATTCTTCTTTAATCTGCTGTTCCTGTGGAGTAATACATACAACACGAGTTTGTTCCTTACTTGTTTTTGCCATAAGACCGCTTTTAAATAAAGTTACATATAAATCGCCTTCACTATCGATCGTCATGCCGGCAGGATACCCTTCGACCATTTTGAAAGTATATACAACCTTTTCAAATAGCAGATGTCCCCTTTCTGTTAATTCATATTGAAAGATTGCATGTTTCGAAGAATCGATATGATAAAATTTATTTGTTTTGCGATCCCACTCTAAACCATTTGATATCGCTACTTTTGATAAATGCGTCTGAATTTCGCCTTCTGCATCAATGGAAATTAACTTTGCATTTTCGAATGGATAGTTAGAAAATGCGGTTTGCGGAGTTTCTTTGAATTTTTTAAAAAAACCGTCTGAAGAGCCTACCCATAGTCGTCCATCTGGTCCACATTTAGAATCATTTAAAAAATGTATTTCAGACAGATCTGGCGGCAAAACAAACGGTTTTTTCAGGCCTATTTTAAAATTGATTAAATAGAGGCCGTCTTTATAAACTCCAATAAACTGACCATCTGTAGTCGGGATAATCGATTGAATCCATCCCATTGCATCATACACATCTTCTTTTTCCGTTTCCGGATTGAATGTGATGATTTTTTTATTGGAAACATCAAGCCAAATCACCCCGTATGCCTGATGCCAGATTGGACCGTCTGCAAATTTCGCACGGTAATTCCCGCAAATCTTCATGCGCTCACCTTCTCTATCTATATAAGTATTTAAAAATATGAGATGAATAAAAAGCTACCTCATTATATTAAGGTAGCATTCAAAAATTATCGGTTTGTTTCATATATAAATTTGCCAACACAGCTGCTAATCATTTCCGCAAACTCTGTGCCACTTCATAAATTAAATCTTCCTGTCCGCCGACTGTTTTCCGACGGCCCAGCTCAACCAGAATATCGCGCTCATCTACACCGAATTGTTTGGAAGCTTTTTCTGTATGGAGTAAGAAGCTTGAATACACCCCTGCATAACCCATAATCAAGCTCGAACCGGAAATTTCCTGCGGCCTCGGTAAAATAGGTGCGACAATGTCATTTGCAACATCGATAATATTGTACAGATCAACACCAGTTTGAATGCCCATCCTTTGCAATACCGCAACTAATACTTCGGTTTGCGTATTGCCGCTGCCTGCCCCTAATGCACGTAATGAGCCGTCAATATAAGTAGCGCCCGCTTCGATTGCCGCTAAAGAATTCGCCATCGCCAGGGACATATTATTATGTGCGTGGAAGCCGATTTCACAGCCTATATTTTCTTTCAATGCACGAATGCGTTCCGTTACTTGATCTGGTAATAGGTAACCTGCAGAATCCGTCACATATACTATTTCTGCACCGTAACTTTCAAATAATTTAGCCTGCTCGACAATGACATTTGTCGGAGCCATATGTGCCATCATCAAAAATCCGGCAGTTTTCAGTCCCAATTCACGGCTATAGGCAATATGCTGTGCTGAAATATCCGCCTCTGTCACATGTGTTGCTACACGTGCCATTTTTGCGCCTGCATTCACGGCATTTTTTAAATCATCCTTAATTCCGATACCGGGAATAAGTAAGACAGCTACTTTAGAATCGGTACATTCACCGGCAGCAGCTTCGATTAACTTCAGCTCGTCCACAGCAGACAGACCATACTGCAAGCTCGATCCGCCTAAGCCATCACCATGTGCGACTTCAAAATACTCAACCCCCGCCTGATTTAATCCTCTCGCAATGTCACGTACTTGTTGCTCGGAATATTGATGCTTCATAGAGTGACTGCCGTCTCGTAACGATACGTCTAAAATATGAATGTCTCTCATCGCACAACCGCTCCTTGCGCTATTAGATTTTTGGCTAATTCATTTGCTACACGTGCAGCAGCTGCCGTCATAATATCCAAGTTTCCTGAATATGGCGGGAAGAAATCGCCTATCCCTTCCACTTCTAATAAAACCGATACTTTATTGCCCTCAAAAATCGGTTCACCACATAGACGGTAGCCCGGGACGTATGTTTTCACTTCCTCGATCATCTCTTTTATGGAAGCAAGGATTTCATTTTCCTTTCCTGTCTCCGTTACGAGCGCATGGACTGTATCACGCATCATAATTGGCGGTTCAGCCGGGTTTAAAATGATGATTGCTTTTCCTTTTTTTGCACCGCCGACTGCTTCGATTGCATTTGCCGTTGTCCGTGTAAATTCATCGATATTCGCTCGTGTACCCGGGCCTGCACTTTTACTTGCAACCGTTGCAACGATTTCTGCGTAGTCCACAGGTACAACACGGGAGATTGCTGCCACAATTGGAATCGTCGCCTGGCCGCCGCAAGTTACCATGTTGACATTGTCTTTTTCAAAATGCTCACTTAAATTTACTGGCGGGACAGTGAACGGCCCGATTGCTGCAGGTGTTAAATCAATCATCTTTTTACCTGCAGCTTTTATAACCTCATAATTCTCTTTGTGAGCATAGGCACTCGTCGCATCAAAAACGATATCAACTAAATCTAACTGTGATTTAAATCCTTCAATACCATTTTCGATTGCAATATAGCCACGGTCGCGTGCACGTGCCAAACCTTCCGACTGCGGATCAATACCTACCATGACCGCCATCTCCAGTGCATCACAACGCTCAATTTTATACATTAAATCCGTACCGATATTCCCTGAACCGATAATGCCTACTTTTAACTTCGTCAATTTGCTCACCTCAACCCTCAATCTGTAAACTGTACTTTCAACTGACCGTACTTACCAAAATCAACTTCAAACTCGTCATCCGCATCGAAAAATACTGCCCCTGTAATCGCACCCGCTAAAATGAATTGACCCGCTTTCAGTGAAATATCATATTCACTCAACATATTGGCAAGCCAGGCAATCGCTTTCGCCGGGTTCCCCATTACCGCATTGCTTACACCTTGATCGATTACTTCACCATTTTTCTTCACGACAATAGGAATGTTGGCAAGGTCCTCAAGGGATGGCAATTCGGCTGGTGTACCAATAATTGCACCGGCAGACGAGCCGTTATCTGCAACCGTATCCTCAAATTTAAATTTCCAGTCCATAATGCGACTATCGATAATTTCAATTGCCGGTGCAATCGCTTTTGTTGCCTGTAATACTTGTTCGACTGTCACATTCGGGCCTTTTAGATCTTCTTTTAATAAAAAAGCAATTTCGAATTCTACTTTCGGTTGAATAAACTGCGATTTCGAAATTGTACTGTTATTTTCATATACCATCGTACTCAAAATATGCCCGAAATCAGGCGTGTCTACATTGAACATCTTTTGCATGACTTCGCTCGTCAATCCAACCTTCATGCCTACCAGTTCAGCTTCCTTCAACTTCTCTTTAATTTGTAGCAGCTGAATATGATAAGCGTCGTCAACTGAAATATCAGTTGACGACGTGAAAGGTTCAATTGGCTGTTTCGAACGTTCAGCAGTTAATAAGGCATTAGCAGCTTGTTGAATATCCAATTTGAATCCCCCTGTTATACAGTAATTGTTTCTAATGAACGGTATTTGCCAGCATAGAATAGTAACGGCTCTTTCGAATCATCCAGCTTAATATCCCGTACTTTGCCGATGAACAATGTATGATCGCCTTCAACGTATTCCGATACAACATCACAGCTGATCTGTGCGATGGCACCTTGTAAAACCGGTACACCTGCTAAACGCTCGAAAGTTACCTCTACTACTTCATCTTTCTTTTGACCGGCGAAAACCATTGAATAATCTTGTTGATCTTCAGCTAAAATATTGACACCGAAAATACCGCTCTCTTTAATTTTTGGCAGGCAGCGCGCTTTTTCACCGATTGAAATCACAACTAGCTTCGGCTCTAAAGAAACAGACATGAATGCATTCGCTGTCATACCATGCTCCTGTTTATCGTGCTCTGTTGTAATGACGGTAACACCTGTCGCAAACTTACCCATCGCATTTCTAAATAAACGATCATCCATCATAATGTTGCCTCCTCTTTGAAGTTCATATTTTCACATCGTAAACTATCCGCTTTGCTGCGAAATATTGTTACGCTTTAATTGTCGGGTTATTTTCTGGGTTATTGTCCATTTGATCGCCCCAATAAGTGAAACCTAAGCTCATCTCATCTAGTGTCCAACGAATTGGCTCCCAATCCGGCTCGAAAATTAAGTAGCCGTTTGTAAAGATTTCCAGACGTACGCCACTGCCAGGGTCAATTGCATAAATGTACATCGCCTGTGAAATACCGTGTTTTCCTGGTCCTTTAAACTCAATACCGTTTTCTTTTAAAATATCCGCTGCACGCAGTAAATCCTGAGCGTTATCCAACCAGTATGAAATATGGTGTACTTCGTGTGTAGAAGCGGAATGCGGGTCAAAGCTGAATGCAATGTCGTGTACGAGTGGTGTTACGCTTAACCAAGCGCCTAAATAGCTGCCGTCCGGTGCTTCCACATATTCACGTAAGTTAAAGCCTAAGTGTTGTATCATAAAATCTGAAAATTCATTTGCAGGTATAGAGCTTAATAGATTCACATGGTCAATACGACGCGGTGATACACCTCTATTCCATGATTTATGCGTCTGATTTTTTAATACGGAACGTGTTTCCGGTGCAGCCAATGTTTTCTCCATATCAAAGTAAATTTCGAAAGTATGTTTACTCGGCAGCTGGAAGCGGAAAGCTTTTCCTTGGCCTCTTTCCGTACCTTCCTCTACCCAATTGATTTCGATTCCTTCTTTTTGCAGATTTTCGGCAAAAGCATCTACATCTTCAGGTCGTTTTGTACGCCATGCAATATGATCAAGGCGAGATTCTTCACCGGCACGAAGTGTTAATGTATGGTGCTCGAAGTCACCCCATGCACGTAAATAGTGAACACCGTCCGCTTCTTCTGTCTCTTCAAGACCAATTACTTCTTTGAAAAACCAAAGTGATTTTTCTAAATCTGTACTTACTAAACCAAAATGGCCAAGTTTTGAAATTTCCGGATTTGTCATAGTGCATTCCCCTTTTTTGATTATTTATTTATCTATGCAAAATATGTGTTAGGCTCTAGATCCACCATTAAACGACCATGTGTTTCAAGCAAGCTTGACGGTGTAATGAATGCATGTAAGTGCATCGTAATGAAGTCGCGGTAAAATGCTTGGAATACGTTGTTATTGTAAGCAAATACCGAACCTGATCCCGCCAGCATCAAATCATAGGCTTCCTTACATAATTGGTTGGCATAGCCGTACTGTGCCTTAATTCGAATACTTACTTTTTGCGTGAATTCCTTGCCGCTCGTTGAGTAATCATCCAAAATTTTAATCGCATTTTCGAATAACGATCTTGCGCACTCCAACTTCAGATCGATTTCCGCTATCTGTAAATGTGTCAGCGGTGCATCTGACATTTTGTTGTAGAATGTATTGCCGATACCTGCTTTATTCACCCGTTCCATATGGACATCAAATCCGCCAAGAGCTGTGCCTAATACCGGTGCTGCAATTGATAGTGTCAGTGACGGTACGAATGGTGTACGGTATAACGGATTGTCTTTTAATTCATCGATCATATAATGACGCTGCTGAGCTAAGCGGTCCAATGAAATGCGGTGATCCGGGACAAACACTTCCTTAATGACGATACTGTTACTGCCTGATCCTTTTAATCCGACTACATCCCAGTCATCCAAAACTGTTACATCTTCACGAGGCACGATTAAAATCGCCATTTCGATTCCGCCATTGCCATCGTCTACCGGTGTGCCACAGTAGAACCAGTCAGCATATGGAGCACCTGATACGAAAGGCCACTGTGCGTCTTTAATGAAGTAACCGCCATCAACTTTTTCAATATCGATACGGATCGGTTTAAAATTACCTGCTAAAATCACATCATTATCGCGGTTTGGTCCAAAAATCTCTGCTAGCGCTTTTTCGCCGTATACATAGGAAATCATGTAATCGCGAATATTGCTTAACGCTGTGAACCATCCGGCAGACGGATTTCCGCGGCTGATTTCAGTTACGACATCAAAATAATTTTGCATGCTTGTTTCATGTCCACCGAAAATTTTTGGTCGTAAAACCTTCAATAATCCTTTTTCACGCATTTCCTGAATGATTTCATTTGGAATTTGGCTGTTTCTATCAATTTCCAATGTTGCTTCACGTAACTTCGGAATGAGCTGGCGTGCGTTCTCAACAAGCATTTCGCTTACAGACAATGTACTTACTACTGTTTCTCCCATGATATAGCCCCCTATTATGATTAAGAATGTACTTCTTTTTTATCCTTTGTGAAAAAGTGCTTTGTCGCGTGTAGAAATTCTTCACGCTGTTCGATCATTGCCCAGTGACCGCATCTTTTTAAGATGTGCAGCTCTGCATTTGGTAAATGTTCCAGCGCATAAAGGCTGCTTTGTACTGGTACGAAACGGTCGTGGTAGCCATGGATTAATAAAAATTCATTTTGCATACGCTCCAGTGCCGTTTGCGGAATTTGGAATTCTATCATTGTTGAACGTGTAAAGTTTTCACGGTAAGAACGCTGAATTTCCGGGCGTTGGAATGCCTCCCAACGTGCCTCTACCACTTGATCCACAAAGTCCTGCATACGATCCAAGTCATAGACGAACCAGCTCAGTAAGTTGCTCAAGTTTTCTTTTGTCGGGTCTAAATGGAAGTTTGCCAGTTTTGACAGCTCCGGAGTTGGCTGTGACAATGAAACACCTGCACCCATTAGCACAATTTTATTGAAGCGCTCTGGGGCAGCCATGTTCAAATATGTTGCTACAACGCCGCCTAATGAGTTTCCGATCAGATTTGCTTTATCAATGTTCAGTGCATCCATTAAGTCGAGTACCTGCTTCACGCGTACCGACATCCATTGCACACCGTTTTCCGGATATTCCTCCGGGTGGTCCGTGTTGCCGAAACCGAATAGATCAAGGGCGACTACATGGAAATCTTCCGCATAATCATCGATGACAAGTTGCCAGTTCGCTTTACCATTTGCTCCAGGGCCAGATCCGTGGATTAAAATAACCGCATCTTTATTTCCGATACCGCCCTCTATAATAAATGTTTCGTAATCCCCTGTTTTTACTCTGCGCTCTATAATTGTCATATAACTTCCTCCCTTAAATCGTAATTTTTCTTCGGCTATATTTTGCGGCCTGTTCACCTGCAATGCGGCCAAATACCGCGCCGGAAGTTAACCCCGCACCACCCGGATAATTGTCGTAGTACAAACCACCGACAATTTCACCCGCTGCATACAAACCATCTATTGTTGTGGAATCATTATGAATGACTTCCGCTTTTTTCGAGATTTTCAAACCGCCGTACGTAAATGTGATACCGCACCCGATTGCATACGCTTCAAACGGACCTTCTTCAATCTGGTTTGCCCAATTGGACTTCTGTACGTTCAAACCAATTGTTGCTTTGCCGTCCAATATATTCGGGTTGAATACCGCATCACGGTTGATCGCTGCATTAAAGGAATGAACTTCCTGCAGGAAAAGATCTTTATTGATGCCGTCCATCTTTTCAGCTAATTGCTCCAGCGTAGGCGCGGACACTTTCGATACGTGTCGTCCTTCGTATTCTTCTCGCAGGAAAGGTTTTGTTTTTGCATCGAAAATTTGCCATGCACACTGCCCTGGCTGCTTTAATATTTCACGTCCAAGCTTGGCGTACGTATAATTCCGGAAATCGGAGCCTTCATCTATAAAGCGTTTGCCTTCATTATTGACAAGGATGCCGAACGGGTAGCTTAATTTCTGGAAGCCTTCCTTATAGTCCGGCAAATAACGGTCGCCTCCAACCGCGTGTGCACCGGACCAGTTTCCTGTTGTGCGGGCCCCGAGCTGCATTGCCATTCGTAAGCCGTCTCCCACGTTATATTTACAACCGCGCGTATGAACCGTATCCCAACCAGGTCCTAAATACTTCGTACGCATTTCCACATTCGCATGGAAACCGCCGCTTGCCAGCACGACTGCCTGACAGTCAATTTGGCGTTCTTCACCGGCGTGGCGGACGATAATCCCTTTTACTTTGCGCTGCTCCGTTACGAGATCAACAGCCGCCGTATTGTAATGAATTGTAATGCCTAGACGATTGGCTTCATTATGTAACGCATCAACTAAGCCTTTTCCGCCGCCGACTGCTTCGATGACCATGTTGCCCCAAAATTTGAATTTTCCGTCTATTTTATATGCCTGACGACCATAGATTGGGATGAATTTAATATTGTGATCGAGTAACCATTGCATCGTTTCAAAGCTCTTGTCGGTCATGACCGATGTTAAATCGTAATCTGTACGAAAGTTTGACATCGTACATACGTCATCAAAAAACTGTTCGCTTGGATAGCTGCCGAAATCCGTCATCGCATATTCCTCACCTGTCATATCCGGCAGCAATTGCCGGACCTCTTCACCATCTTTAAAAGCAAAGCGAATTGATCCGTGCGTATATGTTGTATTGCCACCCTTTTCTTCTTCGGAGGAAACTTCCAGTACCGTTACTTTCGCGCCATGTTCTGCTGCCGAAATGGCCGCGCATAACGCGGCATTTCCGGCACCTACTACGACGATATCTGCTTGTTCATTTAACATTTTCAAATCACTTCCACTTCATTTTGTAAGCGCTTGATTATCATTCAGCGGAAAACACTCAGAAGAGCTTAAATTTTACGGTTAAAGAATTGTTGAATTAAATAATTGAACGATTCCTTTTTCTCGATCTGTGTCCAGTGACCGCATTGAGGGAATACATGCAATTGGGCATTCGGAATATGTTCTGCTAAATAGTAGCTTGATTCGATTGAGCATACTTTATCGCTTTGACCATGGATTAGCAAAATCTCATGGTTGATGCGGTTCAATGCTACGACCGGAATCGGTACAGCTGCCGTTGAAAAAATCAAGTTATTTGAGCGCTTCACTTCTTCACGCATTGCATTGGCATAACGCGCATCTGTTAAACCGTCAATAACCGGCTGCATCGCATCTTTGTCGTAAACGAACCAACCCATAATTTGTTGTAAACGTTTTTTAGAAGGATTGTCATAAAATGATTTTGCGCGAGCCAACTCTAAGCTTAACTTTGTATTAGGTGTACCGCCCGGACCCATTAATACAACACGGTCAAAGCGTTCCGGATATTCAAGCAGCGATTCCAGCGCAATGGAACAGCCTAAAGAGTTCCCTACTACATGTGCTTTTTCGATTTCATAGTAATCTAGTAGCTCAATTAATTGCTCAACCCAGCAATCCATCCATAATTGACGGTTTTTTAGCGGTTCATCCGGATGATCACTATCCGCAAAGCCGTATAAGTCAGGTGCTAAACAGTGAAAATCATTTCCACAGTCATTTAATGCATAACTCCAGTTGGCGATTGATGTTACACCAGGACCTGAACCGTGTAAAAATAGAATCGTTTCATTTGTCTTTGAACCTGCCTCATGGACAAACGATGTATATTTACCTGTTTTCACGTGACCTGATTTAATTGTCACTTCATTTGCTACTGTCATTTTCCATCCTCCTATACTTCTAATGCTGGAACAGCTTTCTTTTCTTTAATACCTGTTGCATCAATTGTCGGCACGATAAGCGGATTGCCTGTAATGCTGTCCCCCCAGTATGTGTTTCCAAATGCACGTTCTTCGGGACGCCATACAACTGTTTCCCAGTCCGGCTCGAAAATTAAATAACCGCCTGTAAACAGCTCCACTCTGCAACCGCTTCCAGGATCGATTACATATAAGTAAATTGCCTGAGAAATACTATGTTTTCCAGGTCCAATAATTTGCAGCCCATGCTCCTTGCAAATATCCGCAGCACGTAGTAAATCGCCTGAGTTATCTTGCCAGTAAGAAATGTGATGGAATCGCGCTGTTGTTTCAAGCTTTTCATGAGATACTAAAGCCACATCATGTACTAATGGTGTTACACTCATCCAGCCGGCTAAAATATCCCCTTCTTCTGTTTCAACGCACTCATTGATCCGGAAACCAAGTTCTTCCGTGAAGAATTTATAAGTGACACTTGAATCCGCATCCGTATGAATATTAACGTGGTCAAGACGGCGAGGAGAGGCGCCTTTGTTGTATGATTTATACGTTTGGTTTTTCAGGACAGAGCGACGGCTTTCTTCCACAACCGGTTTTTCAATATCATAATAAAGCTCTAATCGATGTCCCGATGGTGCCGTAAAACGGATTGCTTCACCGATTCCCGGAGTTGTCCAAGCGGCGATATGCTCAATTTCATAACCTTTGCCGCCTAATTGATCCGCAAACAAAGCCACATCTTCTTTGCGCTTTGTACGGAAAGCGATATGGGTTACCCGACCTGCTTCACCCGGCGCAATGGACAGTGTATGGTGTTGGAAGTCTCCCCACGCCCGTAAATAATACGTATCTCCAATCTGTTCTGTTAGCTCAAGGCCGATAACATCCTGGAAAAAATGCAATGATGCTTCCACATTCGAAGACTGTAACGCGACATACCCTAATTTTGCTATTGCTTGTTTCATTCACTTAGCCCCCTTACTTAAAAGTAACTGTACTTTAATTCACAACGATCAACTACAAGAAAACTTTTTAGTTTTTTCTAAAAATTCCGTAAATATTTACTTAATAACGAATTTGATTTGGCTGTAAACCCGCTAATTGTCTGCCATAGTTTTCTCTTGTAATAACCGGAGACAATGAACGGTGGGAGTTTAATGTTAAGAAATCACGAAGGAGACGCTGCATCGGACTCGCATCGTAGACAAAGCCGGATCCGCTCGCTCTTAAAATTGCTTGGACCGCTTCATTCAGCATTTCATTTGCGTAGCCAATATCCGCCAAAGCTTTCAGACGTAAATCTTTTGGCATAATCTCACCTTTTGCTGCCCACTCATCAATAGACTTTGCTAAATTCATAAAGTAAAGTTCAGCAGTTTCTACTTTTAACTCAGCTGTTGCTAATAACTGATGTGTGCTCGCCGCATCTTTGATCATTTTCACACCCATATGCTGGGCAGTACGGTACGGTAATGATTGTTTAAAATTATCAAGCATCTCTTTCACAACACCTAAACCCGGTAAGCCCAAAGATAAAATTAAACATGGGAACAGTGCAGAGTTATATAACGGAATATCTCGTAAATGCGGTGACTGGAAATCTCCGTCCAAAATTTTTACAAATGATGTAACTCGGTGTTCCGGTACGAAAACATTTTTCATTTTCACCGCATTACTGCCCGTTCCTCGAAGACCTAACGTATGCCAGTCATCTTCAATTTCCAGCACATCAAACGGTACTGTCATTAACAGCTGCTCTAAAATGTTATCGTTCTCATCTTTTGTATACATCCCAAAGTAACCCCAAGTCGCATGCAGTGAACCAGAGCAGAACATCCAATGACCTTCCTCAACAAGGTAACCGCCTTCTACTTTCCGTACAGTACAAGATCTTGGTTCATATACACCCGCAAATAATACATCCTCGGGGTTGTCAGAGAAAATTTCCAAGTGGGCCTTTTCACTGAATGATTCCGCCACCATAATATCGCGAATCGCACAAAGAGAAGCAATCCATCCAGTTGAGGCACATGCTTTCGATAGTTCAATAATGACCTGGCTGTAAGTTTCGACATTTGCCTGCAAACCGCCGTATCGTTCCGGACGTAAAATATACATTAAGCCAGAATCTTTCAATTCCTGCATTGTCGCTTCTGGTATTCTTCTAATCTCCTCTGTTTCTTTTACACGTTTACGAACATTCGCTGCAATCTCCTGCATTTTATTCATTACTTCAATTTGTCTTTCTGTAAGCGCTGTCGTCATCATTTCAACTCCTTATATTTGTTAAATTCAATATTACGGTTTTAAATTTCGAATAATATGGTGAATATCTGTGGAATTTACAATCAAATATAAGTAAAAATTAACGAATCTTGATCAGACAGCAAACGTCCAATCGTATAAAAATACGGTTTGTATAGATTGTTCTAGACCTTTGTGTTTCATCTTTACGGAAGTCAATTTTCAGATTAAATTAAATGCGTTTTCTATGTAAAGCAGCTTTCTGGATAATAATTTTTATAAGGTATATTAGAAAAATTAGTAGTAACTGACCTCGAATTAAAGTTTCTCTAAAAAAATAATAACAAGTTGAAAATAGTAATTTTCTTACTAATATTTAACAAAATTTAAAAATTTTCTTCTCATTTCGATGTAAAGTGTGGTATGTTTCATTTTAAAATAGTTAATATTCCGAATATTCAGGAGGTTGAAAATGGCTGGCTCATCTTATGTAGATAAAGCGTTGTACACTACTACTAATACATTTGGAATTTTAAGGAAGGAATTAATTGAAAGCTTAGGCCTTGAATACGCGAAATTTTTCTTACAGCGTTACGGTTGGAATATCGGTATTACTCACGCCAAAGAAGTCGATTATTTACCACTTACACTAACGGAAAAACTAAACAGTGCTGTTGGATATCACCTTGCTTCTGGACAAATTACCGATCTCCTTTCTGAAAGAGTTTTACAGTTACACCCTGATGATACGGTGAAGTATATGTACGCTAAAGGAATTTGGGTTAATTCTTATGAAGTTGAGGAACATTTGAAACATTTCGGACAAAGCGATTCCTGTATTTGTCATACACTGGCCGGTTATTCAAGCGGGTTTACCTCTTATTTGACGAAAAAAGAAGTATATATTGTAGAAATGACCTGTCGTGCCAAAGGAGACGAGCATTGTGCATTTGAAATGCGCATGCTGGAGCATTGGGACCCTGAAACTCAATCTGACTTAAAGAAAATTAGTCAGACTCGTATGATTGATGACTTGAACAAAACATATATGGAGCTTTTCGAGGAGAAGAAACATACAGAAAAAGTATCGACTTTCCATAACAACTTAACATTGGGTATTTCACAAGGAATGCATATCGACCAGATTTTGGAGACAATTTACAATACGTTGAACATACCAGCTATCGTACAGGATTTAAGCTTTAATACACACCACTCGATCGGGATAACACAGGAGCAGCTGAATTTTATTAAAGACGACTTTATTCAGCAAATGCCCCAAACGAAATCCGGAAAAATTTTAATCCAGCCAATCGACCCTATGCAGCCAAGTCAGGTGGATTGTCCGAATCATACCCGGTTAATTAGTCCGATTATTGTGCAGAAGCAGATTATCGGTTATATATCCTTCATATATTTTTCGAAAGATACGAATTTTAAAGAAGAAATGCATTATTTACAACGTTCGGCCGTTTCCATCTCCCTTTGTTATTTAAATGAAAAATCGAGTCTGGAAGCGACTGAAAATATTAAAGCTTACTTTTTTGAACAGTTACTGCAGCAGCAGTATACTTCAAAGAAAAGTATGATCAGCCGCAGTTACCTCCTACAAATTGATTTAAACGAAGATTTTTATATCGGAAGTCTTGGCATTACCAAAAAAGGCATACCCGTTCATGAAGCATCCAATATTTCTAAAATTATTCAGTCAGTCATCGTCTATTTGGAAATGCATCAAACATCGATTTTCATTACAGAGTTCCAGGATGAAATTGTATTTCTGTTCCCTAAAAAGGATGATACCGATGATATTTTCCAGAATATATTGAAGCATTTACAACGTAAATTCAGAAATTATGATTTCCGTATTGGACTAAGCCGTGTCATTAACGATATTGAGGACATTGTGGAAGCACATCGGCAGGCAATTTCTTCATTAAATATTAATAAGCGGGATACAATCGTATATTTCGAGAATACAAATATACTTGGTTCGTTAATTAATCATCAAAACAGCGATATTATTGTGAAATTGGCCCTCCGTGAGCTGGAACCTATCTTGTCATTAAAACCAAATAAAAGAGACGAATTTTTGAAGACTTTATATACATTTTTAAATCATAACGGGAACCTTAATCTGACAATGGTTGACTTGAATTTATCGATGAGCGGACTAGTTTACCGGATTCAAAAAATTGAAGAACTGCTCGATCGGAACCTGCGCAGCTCTAAAAACCTTTTTGAATTAATCCTTTTAATCGAATCTTTAATAGTTTTAGGTGAAATTGAAATAGAATAACCGAATTTCGAGTACAGAACAGCGGAAATTCCGTAGTTTTGTACTTTTTTTATTTGTTGTTACATTCGACTATTTAAAACGTATTCAGCCAGAGCATTTCGTGACGATATTTAACAATTTTTGTTTAATTAAAAAATACTTTTCCGTAAATTATTATCGTTACTGTGAAAGGGCTTACATGTTAATATCTGAATATTCAATCGATTGAGGGGGTATTTTGCACAACATGCCGAGTCTTTAAGGTTCAAACAAAATAAAAATTAGGGGGTATTTAATGTTTCCAACATCCAAAAGAGGTTTTTTAAAGTTTTTAATTGTCCTGATCGCTTTCCAAGACGTAGCTGCTGGTGTAGCTGGATCGATTATGGCAGACCTTATTGTAGCCTTCCCGGAGTTTAGCCCTACTACTGTAATGTTAATTGCGACAATGCCAGGTTTGCTTCAAATTTTCCCTTCCCTTTTCTATGGTAAGCTAGCAAATAAATTTTCAAAACGTGCATTATTGATGACCGGTTTAATTTTATTCTTAATCGGCGGTATCATGCCATTCTTTTTAAGCAATCTATTCGCAATTATTGTTTTCCGTGGTATTTTAGGCCTTGGTGTTGGTATTACTTTACCTTTATCCATTGATATTATTACTGGTTTCTTTGATGGCCGTGAACGTGATTTCCTAATCGGATTCGGTACATCGACAATCGCATGTGTTGGGGCAATCTTCTTCCAAGTAGTCGGCGGTATGCTGGCAGACGCTTACGGTTGGAACTATGGATTCCTAGTGTACTTATTCCCTATTTGGATTTTAGCTATTACGTTCCTGTTCTTACCTGAGCCGAAAAAACAAGAGGTACCCAATGCTTCCATTAAAGATGTGCTTTTTAAAGCACCAAAAACAGTATACGGCTTTACAATTGGGCAAATTATTTTCTCTGCCTTCATTTATGGCTATGTAACAAATATCTCAATCATTATTCAGTCTGAAGGTTTAGGAAATGCTACGGAAGCCGGTCTGGCGATTTCCCTCTTTACAACAGGTACACTAATAACAGGCTTCATCTTCGGTAAACTGCGTTCGATGATGCCAAACCTGATCGTACCACTAGGTGTACTTTTAACAGCTACCGGTATTTTATGGTGTTCTGCAGTAGGCAGCTTAACGATGATTTTTGTAGCAAGTGTACTCGGCGGCATGGGTTTGGGAATCGTACTTCCTGGCGTATTAGCACGAGTATCCGAGCTAGCAAACTTGGCAAAAGGGATTTCCTATGTCGGAATCGCAGCTGCTGGTCAAGGCTTGGGCGGTATTGTAAGCCCTTATATGTTTGCCACTCTTCTAGGTGCTTTTGGCTTAGAAGGCGGACGTTCAACTTTACTAATATCTTCTATTGGTTTGTTTGTTTTAGCAATTGTTTGGGCGGTTATTACAACAAGAAAATCGCCACTATCCATTAATGATAGTGAAGGTCAGACAGAGGTGGCTTAACCTATTAAATGACTGTTCGCTATGGATTTCTCCATAGTTGAACAGTCTCTTTTTTTATTATTCATTAATTTTTACTGATTTCTTCTTTATAAATCCATTAATTAACAACTAACTATTTTTTACTCTTTTCATCTAAAATTACGTTAGCTTTACTATTTTAGGAGGGGTTGTAATGGGAATTAAATTAGTACGTTTTCAGAAAGATGATTTGGTTCAATGGGGTGTGTTAGAAGATGAACTATACGTTATCAACGGTTCTTACCGATCATTACGGGATATTTTAACGACGGGTATGGAGGATATTGTTACTGCAAAACAAACAGGTCATATTGTGACTCAATCTGACATTACCATTCTTTCGCCTGTAACAGATGATGCAAACATTTACTGCCAAGGTACTAACTACAGCGCACACCGTGTTGAAGCCGGCTTTTCACAGCAAAAGCCGCCCTATAATCTACTATTTACTAAGGCATCAAGTACTTTAACTTCTGCAACAGCAAATATCGTATGCCCTGCACATGTTCGACTACTCGACTATGAAATTGAACTAGGCATTATTATGAAGCAGGACGTAACAGAAGCGGTTGAAGTGACGGAGCATAATTTGAAAGATTATATAGCAGGATTGGTTATTACGAATGACGTTTCGGCACGGGATGTACAAATCGTTGAACAGCAATGGTTTAAAGGAAAAAGCTATCGCGGCTTCTGCCCTACTGGACCGTATATTTACTTATTGGAAGACGGCGAAATTGATTATTTGGAAAAATTGGAGCTTCATTTAACCGTAAATGGAGAGATACGTCAACAGGTGAAAACAGATCAGCTCTTATTTAAACCGACTGAAACTTTAACTGAAATGTCGAGCATTTTTGATTTGAATACCGGTGACCTTATTTTGACAGGTACTCCTGCTGGTGTAGGTCTACGTCTGAATGCGGACATTTTAGGCATTATTTACGATAACTCCATCTCATATGAAGCAAAAGTGGATGCATTCTACAATTCACAAAAAGATCACGGATATTTACAGCCTGGTGATGTGATGCGCCTGGAAATTAAGAGTGAAGATGGTGTTATTGATTTAGGTGTACAGGAAAATAAAATTGTACAGACTGTTGCCGTAAAATAAAGGAGTATTTGAATGCCTTGCCCATTCAAATACCCCTTATAAAAATTCAGCATTCTGTACCGACTAAAACGGAAACAGCAACGGTACCGCTATCATCATAATGATAAACATGATGACCTGTAACGGAACACCGACTTTGACGAAATCCATAAATTTATAACCGCCAGCTGTTAGTACAAGGGAATTCGTCGGAGATGCAATCGGTGTTGCAAACGCCATACTCGCAGCAGTTGCTACCCCAATCATAAAGGTATACGGGTTCGCATCCATAGCAAGTGCTGCAGTGATGGCAATGGGCGAAAATAGTACCGCTGTTGCCGTATTACTAACAAATTGCCCGAAAACAACTGTCAGTAAATAAATCCCCATTAATACGCCAAATGGACCGAAATCACCGAGCACACTGATAATGCCTTCTGCCAGAATCGTCATTCCTCCTGTTTTTTCAAGCGCTGTCGCCATCGGAAGCATTGCCGCTACGAGCACGATACTTTCGAAGTTCATTTTACTGTATGCATCATCCATATTGCGCAGACAGCCTGTAATAATCATAAGAACGGCCCCGATTAATACAGCAATGACGGCATCAAATACTTCAAACACCATAAGCCCGATCATCAGCAGCATGATAATACCTGCAATCGGTGCCTTTCCGTTTGCGGCAATTGCTCCTGCTAACTCACGCGGCTGCCCCACTACGACAACATCTTGCGTTTCTCGGGACAGCATTTCGATTTCATCCCATGTTCCCTGCACTAAAATCGCATCACCGAAACGCAGCTTTTGATCGGCCATGTTTTTTAATAGGTAATCACCTTTACGGTTGATCCCCAAAATATTCAAATTGTATTTTTCACGGAACCCAATTTTACTGACCGTCTCCTTAATAAGACGTGATTGCGGTGTTAATAACACTTCCGCCACACCAATTTTTTTCGTTACGAGCTCTTTTGCATGATCTTCAAACGGCTGAACAGTTAATGCAAAATCATGAGCAAACCTTGCAACATCATCTGCCAGACCTTGAACATACAGCTCATCGCCGACATGAATAACACTTGTCGGGCCCGCCAGTTCCTGGTACGTCATCGGGCGTAAATTAAGCCCTTCCTGCACAGCACCGCGTTTAATTTTCATAATGTAAATATAATAGGTTGCCGGGAGCTTCAAATCGGCGAGCTTTTGTTCCGAAATTGTCGAATGCTCGCTAACGACAACCCGGAACAGCTTATCCTGCAAATCATATTCCTTGGCAATTTTCTTTGGAGAAAGCTTATACCCCGCACTTGACTGCGAACGGTTTTCCTCATTCGGCAGCAGCACATTACGTACTAATACTAAATATACAATGACGGTAATCGTCGCGATAATTCCGATTGGAGTTATTGTGAAAAACCCCAGTTTTTCGAAGCCATGATCAACGAGTGTTTGTGAAGCGATCAAGTTTGTCGGCGATGCAATTAACGTCATCAGCCCCGACATGCTCGCAATGTAGGATAGCGGCATCAAAAACTTGGACGGGCTTACTTTAATGCTGATTGCTATCGAAACAACAATCGGCAGCATTAACGCGACCGTACCTGTATTGCTCATAAACGCCCCGACAACTGCGACGATGACAAGCAGCAAAATAAAGAGACGGAGCTCATTATCCCCCGACCATTTCAATAGAAGGTTTCCTGCCATACCAGCAAGTCCCGTTCTTAAAATACCTGCCCCGACAACAAATAGCCCTGCTATCATAATGACTACAGAATTCGAAAACCCTGCCAGCGCTTCAGCAGGCGTTAAAATATTTAATATAACAAATGATAATAATGCCATTACTGCGACAAGATCTGCCCGCAATCGATTTGTAGTAAATAAAATAATCGTAACTGCCAAAATGATAAAAGTTAATGTAAGTTGCATAACCATGTCCTTTCGTATGGTAGTCGCCTCTATTATATAAGAATTAATATAAGAACTCTCCACATTTAACGATTCACTAGGAAAACGCTATTATTAACCAAAAACCCGGAGTAATATTTACCTTTTCCTGCTAATAAAAGGTATAATTTACTAGTAAGCTATATTATCTGAATCTTCCCTAATATTTATTATTAATAACCAGTTCTTTAATATAAAGATTACTTAAAAAGAATTATTATAATCTAGTAGAAATTATGATTTAGATTTGTTATATTATTTAAGAAGAGTTTTTCAAAAAAATTTAGGAGGAACTATACATGACAAACGAGCGTTTAACAACAATTACTGGTGCTCCAGTAGTATCAAACGATGATTCGCAAACAGCTGGTCGCCGTGGCCCAATCTTATTACAAGACGTATTCCTAATTGAGAAATTAGCGAACTTTAACCGTGAAGTAATTCCTGAACGTCGCATGCACGCAAAAGGTTCTGGTGCATTCGGTACATTCACTGTAACTCATGACATCACAAAATATTCAAAAGCAAAAATTTTCTCTGAGGTTGGTAAGAAAACAGAAATGTTCGCACGTTTCTCAACTGTAGCAGGTGAGCGTGGTGCGGCTGATGCAGAGCGTGATATTCGCGGTTTCGCATTAAAATTCTATACTGAAGAAGGTAACTGGGATATGGTTGGTAACAACACACCTGTATTCTTCTTCCGTGATCCATTACACTTCCCTGATTTAAACCACGTTGTTAAGCGTGATCCAAAAACAAACATGCACAACGGTAACTCAAACTGGGATTTCTGGACTTCACTACCTGAAGCATTACACCAAGTAACAATCGTAATGTCTGACCGTGGTATTCCAAACGGCTACCGCAAAATGCACGGATTCGGTTCTCATACTTACTCAATGATCAACGAAGCTGGCGAACGCGTATACGTGAAATTCCACTTCCGTTCTCAACAAGGTATCGAAAACTTAACAGGTGCAGAAGCTGCTGAAATTATCGGTAAAGACCGTGAATCTTCTCAACGTGACCTATTCGAGTCAATCGAAAAAGGCGATTTCCCGAAATGGAAAATGTACATCCAAGTGATGACTGAAGAGCAAGCTCGCAACTCTAAGGACAACCCATTCGACTTAACAAAAGTTTGGTACAAGTCCGAGTATCCATTAATGGAAGTTGGGGAATTCGAATTAAACCGTAACCCTGAAAACTACTTCGCTGATGTTGAGCAAGCTGCATTCGCTCCATCAAACGTTGTACCTGGTATTTCATTCTCACCAGACCGTATGTTACAAGCTCGTTTATTCGCTTACCAAGATGCAACTCGTTACCGTTTAGGCGTTAACCACCATCAAATTCCTGTAAACACACCAAAGTGTCCGTTTATGGTTTACCACCGCGATGGCGTAGGTCGTGCTGATGGAAACCGTGGTGCAGCTATTACTTACTATCCAAATAGCTATGGCGCATTACAAGGTCAAACACAATATAAAGATCCTGCATTAGCTCTTGATGGTCCAGCTGACATCTACGACTTCCGTGAAGATGACAACAACTACTTCGAGCAACCAGGTAAGTTATTCCGTCTTCAAACACCTGAACAGCAACAACGTCTATTCGAAACGACTGCTGCTGAAATGAACGGTGTTGAAGAATTCATCAAACGTCGTCACATTTTACACTGCTACTTAGCTGATCCAGCATATGGTGAAGGTGTAGCGAAGGCAATGGGTCTTTCATTAGATGGTATGGACCTTTCAAACCCATACGCTAATACGGTAAGTATGTACTAAGATCTATGAATTTAGCTTCTTGCTCAAATTGTTAAATTCACTAGCTTTTCATATTTAGTGTTTACTAGATTACGAAAGCGTTATTGATATCCAACTATAATCGCTTACAACCGCAAGTATCTGAGGGGATACTTGCGGTTTTTTTATGGAAAAAGGGCTGCAGTAAAAGTTTAAATTACTTTTACTGCAGCCATTCTCTATGCAAATAAAATTGTTGATAAATAAATAACAAACGTCACTGTTAAACAGCTGATAATCGTAGAAAACAGTACTGTCTGGGCTGCTGTTTCCGATTCAATATCATACTCAAGCGCCAAGCTGGAACTGTTTCTCGATGTCGGGAATGCACTTGCGATAAATAGCGACTGTGCCACTACACCGTCCAGGCCCAATGCAAAAATAATAATAAGTGCTGTTGCCGGACCTACTATCAACCGTGTAAAACAGCTGACAAAAATTGTTTTATTGAACATCGAACGCATTTCAATAGTAGAAAGCTGAGCCCCTAATGTAATAAGTGCAACCGCCACAAATCCGTCTGCAATATGTTCAAGTGGAATACTAAACGTTTCCGGGATCGGGACATGAAAGTAATTCAATGCCGCGCCAATAATAAGCGCATGAACAATTGGCATTTTCAAAAAGTCCCGGACAATCGCTATTCCTGATTTTGTTGATGAAATTAAATTATACAAGCCATATGTATACGTCGTCATATTCTGAAAAATAACAAGAATGACTTGTATTGCTACCCCAATCGGCTGGGTCGCGAAAATCATTTGTGCAACCGGAATCCCGTAGTTACCAGAGTTTATAAGGACAACACTGTTTTTAAAAACAGCCGATTCTCTTTTATCAAGTTTTAACAGTTTTGCGAGCAGCTGACCTAACAGCATTTGCGCACCGATAAACAAAATAATAAAAATCGTAATTTGTCCGAGCACACTCATTTCAACAGATGTTTCATAAATATTGATAAACACCGCTGCCGGCATGAAACAGTATGTAATGAGGTGGGATAATGCTTTAAGGTTAAACTGAAACTTGCGCTGTAAAATGGCACCTATAAAAAGCAAAATTAAAATTGGTGCTACAATTTTGAAGAAAATCATCGATAAATAGACCATGCGAAAACTCCTTTTGTGCATGTGTGCTGTAGTTGTTAATTATAGCGTATTTGTAAAGGAATTGTCAGAAAATCCGACAGGAGACAGGTTTTCCCGTTTTAAGCTTAGCGACTTCTGCTAATTTTCTCCTTTAAAAAACCTATGATTTCTGAAAAGAAAATCATAGGTTTGAATTTTATAAATAATCGACTGCTTTTAAAGCATTGTAAATAAGTTCGGCAAACTCACCGCGCGATAATGTTTTCTCAGGATTAAACGGACCTTCCCCATCAACAACCCCAAACAGCTCTAAAATTGCAATGCTTTGACGTGCTTCCAATGTCAGGTTCGATATATCCGAATAGCTGAAGTTTAATTCATTGTACGCCTCCGCCAAATCCTGATTTAAATAGCGGTACATGTTGGCAATAATGATAGCTGCTTCTTCCTTTGTCACTGTGGCGTTAGGTGCGAAACGGCTTGATGTGGCCCCGCTCATAATCCCCGCATCCAATAAACCTTGAACTAGTCTTAACTGCTGGGTATTTGCTATATCCAAATATTTTGATCTAGTGTTACTTGATACATCAAGTGCCGATGCAATCATTACTGCTGCATCGAGTTTACTTACTTGTTTATAGCTTTGCACTAGACGGTTTTTTGTATTAAATAAAATGCCGCGCTTTGTCAGCTCTCGAATCGCACGTCCTTGGTCATTATTTGGAATATCCGTATAAATGACGCTGCTGTTCGCAGCTTTAAATGTACCACCCGTAGCTGTGCGGATAATAAATTTCGAGCCATCCACTTTAAAGGATGCCGGCGATGTACCGGTTGATAAAACACGTTGTATTACTTGCGAAGTATTTGCCTTTAATTTAGATACCGGAACATGGACTTCTACAGTACTTACAAATGTTTTTGCACGATTGCCTTCTGTAAATTGGATATGCAGCTGATTATTCATTACATTTACCGATACACCAACAGTAGCTGCAGAAGTCTGTATTTCCGATGTAGGAATAACGATTTCTATCTCTCCTGCTTTTAGACGCATATTCCGATCTGCGATGTTTTTCACTTGAGAAGCGGTAATTTGTGTTATGTAACGTCCATTTTGGTAAGTCATTGTTTCATATTGTGACCAGTTTGCCGTTTTTGGAATCGTTGTCGCCACTGTACTTGCTGAATCATCCGGAATGTATAGCGGGTCGTATGTCGGCTTTTCGACTACTACTCCACCTGGCTTTATATCATGTATATAATCCGGGTAATACGTATAAACAAGCTCAATATAATGTGGATCTCTCCACATTGTTTCAAGACGGACAAGCTTTTCCAACGCTGTTACATGTCTTTTCGCTTCCGCCGATAAGTTGTTGTAAATCGAACGGGCTCTCGCAATTTCCTGTGTCGTCGAACTGCGGCTAATATCATTCATGTAAATATCAAATGCGTTGGCATCAAGCTTTGCCTGCTTTACAACCGTATTTTGATAAATAATATAATTCTCGCCGTCAATTAGTATGTTAAGGTTTGTTACAAACGACTTCGCATAATCACTTAATGTATTGTACGCCAGCCGAATACTCTTGATTTGAGCTTCAGTGTATTTCGTTTTATCGATACGTTTTATGCGATCCATCACGACTTTTGCTTCTTTTTCAGCTTGCGCCTTTTGCACAGCTAAACGGCTTTCAAAGTATTCCAGGTTTGTAACTACTTGCTTATCGACTAGCTTTTTCGCCTCGATATTTAATGCATCGTAAGCTTTTCGGGCTGCATTAATCTCAGCAGGCGTTGACTCGTCGTTGAACGTTTGAATCATTTCAGTTACTTTTTCGGCTGCGATACGATTGGCGATTTGCGCTTCCTTCTTCTCCAAATCGTCCAAAAGTACTTCCACCTTGCCATAGTTGCTAATTTGTTGGCGCAATTCTTGCGAAAGTTTGTTATAAGCTTCCTTAACTTTTTCCAATTCTAATCTAGTTGAGTTTGTATTTAAACCTTCTATCGCTTTGTTAATATCTACAGGTGTTGCGAGAGAATCCCCCAACGTTTCGGTTTGCTCCGCCCCTGCTTCCCCCACCATGCCAACACTTACTGGGATTGCGACTAAAGCAGCTAGCATTAACTTTGATTTATTCATATGTATCACTACCTATCTCATTTAATATACCGTATCTATTATATCGGCTTTTATCCCATATTTTAGAATATAAAGTAAGTGGAAATAAGAGAAAGTCATGTTAAAGTAAAATTAATCCAATTATAAAGGAGGCTTTTTTATGAAACGCTTCTACTTAGCGGTTATTTTAGGGATGTCTTTTTTTATTTTTCCGGCTAACTCAGTGGCAGCAAAGCAAGTGTTTAAAGATGTTCCACCAGACCATTATGCGTACGATGCGATTAAATGGGCATATGATTACAATATTATAAACGGCTATGCTAACGGGACATTCCGTCCAAACCAACCGGTCACAGAACAACAATTCGCTCAAATTTTTGTAGGCTATTTTGATTTGGAGCATGTCTCGGAAGAGCTCGAAAAGTTCACACCGAAAGCAATTCCATCGGATACAAACTATAATACGCTTGCCGCCTATCAAGTACCTTTAAACGGGTACTTTCATAACAGCATTCGAGGAGCTGCTGTAAAACGTGGGACTGTTGCACAGGCAATTGCCTATATGGCAGATGGACAAACGGCTTTAAATAACGCAATCCGTTTTTTGTTAGATCATGATATTTCTAACGGACAAAATGCAAAGTATGAGCAAACTAACTTACAGCGTTTTTTCGGTACAACAAATAATTTAACGCGTGCACAGCTCGTTCTATTTTTTTATAACATGCAAAACAAAAAATTCTTTTATCGTTCTGACATTGCAGAAGAAAGCTTTGCTAGTAATAGCCCGCTTTATCAACGTGCTTCCTCAGCCCGCAATATGCTTGATCGCTCATTGCGCGTAGGTGCAAACTGGTCCCCTGCCGCCGAAAAGAAGCCAAATAAATCTTGGAATGGCGAGTATACGTATTTTCATACTTACGGTAAAGGGGACCTTGATTCAAAAGGGCGTGTATTAACAATCTCTAATAGTACGAAAACCGGTTTCCAATTGACCTATTATACGTATGACGGCTGGGCATCCGGCACTATTGAAGGAACAGCGACATTCACAACCGATACAAAAGCGCGGTTATCCAAAACAGCGGATGGTGATCGATGTGTTATTGAATTCGAACGGCTTACTAATAAGACAATTAAAACAACCGAGTCTTATTGTGAAGCCGGCCGTGATCAAGGAACGACATTTAGCGGAACGCTCACTTTAGAGTAATCAAAAGGTTCTAGCCTAATAAGGTGGGGGACCTTTTCCCATTAAAAACTGCACCTCCAATTGGGGTGCAGTTTCTATTACTCACAGTAGTTTAGTTATTATGCCAATGCTTGTGAAGAGACTTCGGCAATTTTATAACTTTTCTTTGTATATACATAACCTTCTAAAATAGTACGTGCTGTACGCACAACCTTAATTACACTAATATGGCCAGCAATTAAATTTACTTTCGTTTCCATTATTCCACCCGGATGTCCCAGTCGAACAACCTCTTGCTTCACATTTATGCTTTCTGATAAAATTGTATCTTCTAAAAATGCACCGGCAGTAGTACATATGGCGCCTGATATTGCAAGAGCTTGGTGCGGTTCTTGCATGGACATCATTCTAATTCTGCAGTCCATATCAGAGGCTTTTCTTTCTATGCCTGTTACATCAATATAGTCCATAGGAGGAGCAATGATTGTCATTTTAGGAACAGCAGGTGATTTCATAGTTGCATCCTCTTTGGCTGCAAAATGACACATTTCAGCTGCCATTGATCTGATTGCCTCCAACTCCAGAAGTTTCTCACGAGTAAATTCATGGGGTAATTCAGAACCTGTTAGACCAACATCAGAAGCATTGACAAAAACTAACGGGTTGGCAACGTCAATAATTGAAATACTTATAGGCCCTTCAGGTAATTGAATCACATCAATTGGGTTCCCGGTAGGAAACAATTTTCCGGTTACTGCACCTTCTGCATTTGGAAAGGAGAGGTAGATAGGTGAACCTGTCCCCGGAACTCCAGGAATAGAACACATACCCTCTGTTTTTACACGACCATTTTCAACCTCTACCTCTGCAATTATCATTTTTTTAGTATTAGTATTAAATATCCTTACAGTTGTAATAGGCTCAATTGCTTGTACTAGGCCTTGCTCAATTGCATATGGACCAACTGCAGAAGAAATATTGCCGCAATTCCCTTTGAAATCCACCAGATTATTTGCGATGCTTATCTGGGCAAATGTATATTCTATATCAACATCATTTAAATCCGATTTTTTAATAATTGCTACTTTGCTAGTTAAAGAATTTGCTCCGCCAAGACCGTCTATTTGTCTACGATCCGGACTTCCCATAATATCCAATAAAAAGTCATCCCATAATAAACGGTTATCTGGCATATTTTCGAAATTTAGAAATACCCCTTTGCTAGTTCCTCCACGCATAACAACTACAGGCACTCTCATCTAGGTACCCCCTTCTCATTTTTTGTTAAAAAGTACCGGTGCTTATGAAAATATAGTATGATAGATAATATCATAAGTAAAATAGATAATTTATTAAATAAATGCAAAAAAAAACTTATAATCATTTAATAGGAGATGACTAATATGGATGAAAAAGACTGGAATGCCCTTAGAATTTTGTACCAGGAGAAACAAATCAGTCGCGCATCGGAACGGTTATATATATCACAGCCAGCTCTGACTTACAGAATTAAAAATCTAGAGAAGGAATTTGATACTAAATTATTTTTTAAAACAAAGGGTGGCATAGAGTTTACTACCGAAGGCTTACACTTAGTAGAGTATTCCGAGGAAATGATAAATAAGTTGCAAAAAACCAAAGATTATATGCTAAATATGCAAAATGAAGTAAGGGGTACATTAAGATTGGGGGTTTCAAGTAACTTTGCTCAATATAAACTGCCTAATTTATTAAAAAAATTTTCAACTAAATATCCCAATGTACAATTCAATATAAATACAGGGTGGAGCACCGATATTATGAATCTTCTCGATTCCTCGACTGTACAATTAGGAATATTACGCGGAAATTATGAATGGTATGGTAAAAAGGAATTGTTACATAAGGAAAAACTCTGTTTAATCTCAAAAAAAGAAATAGATATGGAGAAATTACCGGAGCTTTCATTTATAAATTATAAAACAGATGAATCTCTAAAGACTCTAATTACTGGCTGGTGGCATGACAAATATTCTGAACCCCCCCTTATTATGATGGAAACAGATCGATTGGAAACATGTAAAGAAATGGTTAAAAATGACTTGGGAATAGCCATTGTACCTCAAATTTGTTTACAACCTTCAGACAATCTGCAAACATACGAACTGTTCTATACAAATGGTAATCCTGTATTTAGATATACATGGTTAATGTACAATCAAGATTTGTTACAGCTTTCCACAGTTAGAAATTTTATAGATTTCCTAAACGAAACTTCAAACCTTTAAGATGGATTGTATTTACAATCCATCTTTTTTTTAGTTAAAAGTGTTTTAGCGGTCCTTTAAAAGTGATTATAAGATTTTTTTTAATATTAATGCAAAAAAAATATATTTTACTTATCAATACAGTTATAATATTCTGAAATTACCAAATATTTTAATCTTTTAGGGGAAGGTTGAAATGTAAACGATTTCAAATTTGGAGGGGATTTTTATTCTTACATTTATAGGGATTTCAATGGTTGTGGTATTTACTTATCTGATTATGGCAAAAAAATTATCTCCGGTTACAGCACTTGTAATTGTACCAATCGTATTTGCATTAATTGCTGGTTTTCGTTTAGAACTTGGAGAAATGATGTTGGATGGTTTGAAACAAGTTGCTCCTTCAGCTGCTTTACTACTATTTGCTATTCTCTTCTTTGGATTATTAATCGACGCTGGCCTTTTTGATCCACTAATTAATAAAATGATGACTTTCGTTAAAGGGGATCCGGTAAAAATAGCTATCGGGACTGCAATCATTGCAATGACTGTTGCGCTAGATGGTGATGGAACAACAACTCATATGATTACTATTTCTGCTATGTTGGCGCTCTATCTTCGAATCGGAATGAACCCTCTTATTCTTGGAACAATTTCATTACTTTCTGTCAGTATTATGAGTGGGATGACACCATGGGGAGGTCCTGCTACCAGAGCCATTGCTTCTTTAGGACTTGATGCTAATGAGTTTTTCCTTCCGATTATACCTACAATGCTATCAGGCATGGGTTGTATTCTTTTCATAGCCTTTGTTCTTGGGAAAAAGGAAAGAGTGCGGATTGGTATAATCAATATGGAGGAAATTTCACGACATTCATTAGAACTATTAGAAGTTGCTTCGACCCAGACACTGGAACTGGAAAAAGAATTAAAGCGCCCTAAATTAAGATGGGTAAACCTAATATTAGTAATAGCTGTCATGGGAGTTTTAGTAATGGGTCTAATTTCCCCTTCCATATTATTCCTTATTGGCTTTGTAATCGCTGCCATGATTAACTACCCAAATATAGAACAGCAAAAGGAGCGTATCTTATCTCATTCAGGAAACGCTTTAACAGTTACCGTATTGGTATTTGCTGCCGGTATCTTCTCAGGAATTTTTTCTGGAACAAAAATGGTAGATGCAATATCAAATTCACTAATATCCATAATTCCAGATTCCGTGGGAGGTCTGTTCCCGCTGGTGGTAGCAATTACTAGTATGCCATTTACTTTTGTCTTATCTAATGATGCTTATTACTTTGGAGTTTTACCTATTCTTGCGGAAGCAGGTGCAGCATACGGGGTCAGTTCTCTAGAAATTGCAAGAGCATCTGTTTTAGGACAACCTGTACACTTTTTAAGTCCACTTGTTGCTTCTACTCTTTTATTAGTAGGAATGCTTAAAACAGATCTTGGAGAATTCCAACGGTATGCACTTAAATGGACTGTTCTTTGTTCGGTAGTCATTATTGTTGTTGCTTTTGTAACAGGTGCTATCAGCTAAGATATATACCTCTTTTATACTTAGCTTTCATCAAATATAACAAGCCATTCGAATTAGGTTGTCAGCCTTCTTTGGATGGCTTTATCTTTTATCATAGGAAGGCAATCATCTAAACTATCTATCCAATAAATTATAGTCAGACCCCATTACCTTATTAACTACTTTTACAATAGTTTTAGCAATATTCATTACTACATATAATCGGGTATCATTCAAGAACTGTGAGGTTGGTAAAGGATCTATATAATTTATAATTCCTACGAAATGATAATCCCCTACTTTCGGGAGAACCTTTCGAAGTGCTGTACCCGGATTTAATGAACCTTCTTTAAATACTGTATACCCCACCTCATTTTTATTACCAATAGAAGCGTCTACACTAATAATAAGTGGGTTTTTAAATTGTTTATTGATATCTTTCAGTATTGCTTTTAAATTAAAAGCATGTACAGGGTCTTCTAATGTACCATATACGTGAAAAGGACCTTGATTTTCTTTAAGCATTGACCCTACTATCGGTCCCAAAGCATCTCCTATATATCGGTCAGAACCTATACATAAAAAAACAATTTCCTTATTGTCCTGTAAAGACTGGTTAATAATATTTCTGACTTTAAGCACTAATGATTCGAACTCTTTTTCTTCAATTTCCTTGCCGGGTTTCAAGTAATATGAAAAACCTTCATCAATCTTTTTTTCATTTTCATAAAAAGGACTCAATTACTAACACCACCTTAAATAATTTTTTTCTACCAACTTCTTAGGGTAAGGACATTTAAATATTTATAATTCTGTTGACATTGGTGCATCGGATCTCTTTTTGCCTTCGAGATAATTTAAAAATCTAAAAAAAGGAGGTAGTGTGATACAGACCGTTATAATCCTGAGCACTTGAACAGCCACAACAAATGTAGCATCTCCATTAAGAACGAGTGCAGTTGTTGTCATTTCAGCTATACCACCTGGTGCAAATGCTAAACTAGCTGTGATAAATGTTATGTCTGTTACAACTGATACAATGAAAGCTCCCGTAAAAACAAATACAATCAATCCTGCTGTACATAGAAATGAAACTAATAAAGTTCTATTTAGACCAACAAACATTTTTTTATGAAAACGCGAGCCGATACTTGCCCCAATAAAAACTTGCGATATTATGATTAAACTATGAGGCCACCATGCTACAACATTATCCTCTATTACTCCTGTACTAAAAAATTTTACAGCAGCAATACTAACCATGCTCCCTATCAACCATGGGGCTGGGAACTTAAGGATTTTCCCTATATAATAGCCAGCAACCGCAATAAAAACAAATATGATTGTTACAACAATATTTTCAGAACTATATACTACGTTTTCTGCAGTAACCATTTTAGGGGAATTTCCATCAGAATTTCCAAACAATAATGAGATTACTACAGGTATTGTAAGAATTACTAAAAAAACACGCATTGCTTGAATAATGCTGACAACACCCGTATTAGCCCCTACTTCTTCCGAAATACCCGGTATTGCAGAAAGTCCGCCAGGTGCAGTAGAGAAAAAACTCGTTAATATATCTAAATTACTGTATTTCCATAATATAATACCCGAAAATAAAGAACAAAAGATAGATAACAGAAGCATTATAGTAACCGTTAACCAGTTTTCTTGAAAAATATAGAGTACTGAGCTATTCATTTTTTGCCCCAACTCTATACCTAAAATACACTGCCCGATATATAACCAATATTTTGGAAGCCCATCTCGTTTATAATTTAGTTTTAAGAATTCAGGACGTAGAATAGAAAGTGAAGTTGCTGTAAGAAGTGTTCCAATCATCCAACCTATCGGAAGACCGGTTAATGAAAGTAAAAATCCCCCTAATCCACTTAATGTTACAAACCAAACGTTTTGAAAAAAGATTCTGCTTTTATCCATTCTAATCCTTCTTTCGATGTTTATTTACAGAAAGATCTACTCCTAATATTTGTTTATTAAATAAAGTGTAGTATAATATTTGCAATAATTAAAATACTATTTTTTTATAAAATTCCATAAATTTTATTTATAACAGAAAGGTTGGTTATTGTTTTGGATGAACGTGATTGGATTGTTTTACAGACCTTATATAAAGAAAAAAACATAACAAAAGCTGCTCAAAATTTATATATTTCTCAACCCGCTTTGACAAATCGGTTACAACAATTAGAAAAGGAATTTAACGTAAAAATCGTGAATAGAGGAAGGCGTGGAGTTCAATTTACTCCACAAGGAGAGTATTTAGCAAAATGTGCACATGAAGTTTTGTTAAGTCTGCAAAAAATCAAAGAGAATGTTCTTAATATGGAAGATAATATAGAGGGAACATTAAGGTTAGGTGTTTCTACTTTTTTCACTGATTACATGCTACCGGATTTATTGAAATTATTTAAAGAAAAGTATCCTAATATTGAGTTTAAAGTAACCACCAATTTTAGTAGCCACATCGCTCATCTAATTCAAAATCAAGATGTTCATATAGGTATTGTTAGAGGAGACTACAGTTGGAAAGATAAAAAGCAATTGCTATTTGAAGAAACAATCTGCATTGCCTCGAAACAAAAAATAGAACTCCAAGACCTCCCGTATTTGCCGAGAATTGACTATCATACAGATCTCCCGTTGAAGAATTCTATAGATAATTGGTGGTCTGAAAATTTCACTCAACCCCCACATGTCAGCATAGAGGTAGATAAGGCTGATACTTGCAAAAAAATGGTGCTAAATGGGTTAGGTTATGCTATTTTGCCAAGTATGCTTTTAAATGATAGCGATGACATTTATAAAATAGATATTAAAACAATTGATGGAAATCCTCTTATTCGTAAAACATGGATGTTATACCATGAGGAATCATTAAAATTAAACATTGTTAAGGCATTTGTTGATTTTATTGAAGATGCAAATTTAAAAGATAGTTTAAATAATTTAAAATAAGAAAATAGTCTTTTTATAACTAATAAAAGCATCTGCCTTATAGGCAGATGCTTTATTAATTATGCTTTATGAAATTTCAATGTTTCTTTCGAAAACTGAGCAGCAGAGGTACCAGCCAATTTTCCGAATACAGCACCTGACATTAATCCCGATCCACCAGGATAATTATGATAGAATATTCCTCCAACCATTTCACCAGCTGCATATAGTCCAGATATAGGTTCCCCTCCTTGATTCAAAACTTTCCCTTCTTGATTTACATGTAATCCACCAAATGCAAAGGTAATACCGCAAGTAAGAGGATATGCATAATAAGGAGCCTGATCTAATCGTAATGCCCAATTTGTTTTTGGCGGAGTAATTCCAACTGTTCCTTTACCATCTTTTATTGTTGGATTATACTCTCCTTCTTGAACTGCTGCATTATATTCCATGATTGTTTTTAATAGTCCGTCTTTATCTACAGATATTAATTGTGCTAGCTCCTCAAGACTGTCTGCCTTATAATAAGTTGCTTCTTCTAGATTATACTCTTTACGTAACAAAGGGCGTACTTTAGCATCAAAAACTTGAAAAGCCGTATTATCTGGCTGCTTTAATACTTCACGACCATATTTTGCATATGTGTAGTTTCGGAAATCTGCCCCTTCGTCAACAAATCTATTTCCATTACGATTAATCATGAGGCCAAGGGGGAATGAAGATTTTTTATAAATATCACCAGGTTTATTAAAGTCACCTACTTTAGGAGCATTATAATCTGTCCCTATAGAGTGACAGCCAGACCACTGCCCATATTTTTGTGCACCAACTGCTAATGCCATCTTTATTCCGTCCCCAGTATTAAATTCTGTCCCTCTTACGATCGCTTTCTCCCATTCTTCTCCAAGATTTTCACTACGCATTTTTTTGTTTGCTTCAAAACTACCACACGCTAAAATAACACTAGATGCATTGACCATAGTTACTTTATCCTTCTTTTCAACAAGAACTCCTGTTATGTGGTCATTGTCCGTCATTAACTCAGTTGCACGAGAATCGTACCAAATTTCAATTCCGATTTCTTCAGCTTTGTAAAATAGCTTTTGTATTAAACCAACACCCTTATTATGCGTTTTTAGTGGCAATCCACCCCAAAAATGAAGCTTACCATCTTGTTCAAAAGACTGATTTTCGTTTAATTCAAACTTAATTCCTAAATTAGCCATCCAAGAAATAGTTTCATAAGATTTAGAAATAAGCTGATTTGCAAGTATCGGGTCACTTTTCGCTTCTGTTACTCGCATTAGATCATTATAAAAGTCTGAATAATTATATTCAGGCATTACAATTTTTTCAGCTTCTTTATCAGTTATTTCAGGTATTAACTTCCTAATGTTATCTAAATTATTGTAGGCAACACGAATCGCACCATCTGTAAAAAATGAATTTCCTCCACGCTTTTCAACTGATCCACGTTCTAAAACAAGTACTTGAGCCCCTTTTTCCTTGGCTGCAATCGCTGCACATAAAGCTGCATTTCCTGCACCAACTACAACTACATCATAATTTGTCATATTACTTCCTCCTCGGAATATTTTCCTCTATGGATAAATCATACAGTTAAAACAGGAATTATTAAAATATTGATAAACTATCGAATTCCATAAATATAATTTATGGCAGATTTTGATAATAAAATTGCTCTATAATTTATGTCTTTCTAAAGATCATTGGTGTTACGAGAAGTGTACTCGAGCGACCTCTATTAAACAAAAACAGCTGCCTGAGAAAGCATTTTCCAGGCAGCTTTTTTGACTTATTTTTCAATTAATTTTGTAACTGTAAAACACCACTCGCCGCCCCGCAACTCACGCACAATCAAACCGCGCTGTTCTGCCAGGAGCGTTAATCCGATAATTTCAGAAATTATAAATGTAAAATACTTCGCAAAACGGGCACCGTAGATTGCTTCTCCTAATTGTTTCGCCGTATGATGTCCTTCGCTAATTTGGGATACAACCTTATGCAGCTTGTATTCTATTTTACTTAAGCTTTTCTCCATCACTTCATTCAAGCTATCATAAATCTCTTTATGTCCGGCAAATACGGTGTGCACATTGTATGCTTTCATTTTCTCAATCGAGTCTATATATTGGCTAATCGGGTTCGTTATGTCTCCTGAATCGTCATGATCGATTAAAGCATTTGTCATACCAGTAGCCAATAAAAAGTCTCCCGCAAACAACCAGCCCGTCTCCTCATCAAACAAACAGATCGAATCCGGTGAATGCCCGGGAGCGGACACTACACGTAACCCACCGATTTCTTGCCCGTCTTCCAGTTTTAGAATCTGCGGAGAAATCATTACGTGTTCTTTATTGTGAAGTGTATTTTCCATTTTTGCCATTCGTTCACGGGCAAATTCTGGTACACCGTATTGCTCATACAACCCATAGTAAAAGGTAAGCTTCTGCTGTAAGTAATCATCTTCACATTTCAAACGGGGAATGGCCATTTCACTGGCATAGACTGGAATCGGATATTCACTCGTAATTTGATTTACTACCCCGATATGATCATTATGAAAATGCGTTAAAATAATACGGGTAATTTGGTGAATTTCAATATTATATTCCTTCAATTGCTGATAGAAAAACTGCTCAAATTCCTCATTTTTAATACCTGCATCAATTAATGTATAGTCTTCTCCATTTTGGTAGACATAACAGTTAATACTCCCCAATCCACTATAGTCAGAAGGGAAAATAATCGGGTAGACTGTTTTATTACCTGTTTTTATCATCGCATCCACTTTTCCACCTGCTCCTACTGTTTTGTACGCAGAAAGGGCATGCCCCGAAATCCATTCCAGACAGCCCTCTCTATTGTATCTTTATAATACCTTACTATACGCACATCAAACAGTGGATATTTCCGACTCTTACTCTACTTTTTGCGGCTGTACCAATTCTAAATGACGTTGCATCTGCCCTACGTGACTTTCAGCATGCAATACAATTAGATGATTGATTAGAAATGATAACGGCTTGCCATCAAAATTCGGATTGTAGCTAGGGGCTGTTTTCTCTAAATCTTCCTGTTGCACTTTTGCAAAGCTTTCGTTAACTAAAGGAATGAGCGATTTCAGCCTTTCAATCGCTTTTTCCTTTGAAACAGTCGCTACATAATTTTCATCTACCGCAGCCAATCGACGGACGTGTTCATGGTTACGTCCCCATTTAGCTCCTGGTACGACTAGGAGTGCCTCTAAGTCGGCTACCCAAAACTCGATTGCTTCAATGATGTGTGTAGAAATTTGCATAACCGACCATTTTTCTTCGGATGGTTTTTTATACAGCACTTCCGTCTCTGTTATACTTATTAGATCAACCATACAATTGATGCTTTTCTCGAAACTTTCAAACTTCTTTTCCATAACATTAGTTTTCATGATATAATCTCCTTATTTTGAATGACTTTTTAAGAAAGGTGAATAGAATACTATGTCAAGCAGTACTACAATCGGATCATTAGCATTAGGTATTCAAATTATCGATGTCGTTGCACAAAGCGACCACCCACTACGTTTTTCCGATATTCAGGAACAAACCGGCATTTCTAAAAGTAATCTCTATAAATATTTAAATACACTTATCCAGTTAGATTTGCTTTATCGTGATCAAAAGACCGGTAGCTATTCACTCGGCTATAAATTTTTGGAATACGGGAATGCTGCCATGCAAAACGACGATTTTATCGAACGCCTTACACCCTATTTCAAAGAACTTAGCAATCTCACAAATATGACAACATTGCTATCGCTTTGGGTAAATGATTCCCCAGTTATCACAAATATTTGGAATACGAATTTTGGCTTAAGTATCGGTGCGCAAGTCGGTACAAAACTACCGATCAATTCTTCTACAGGAAAAATCTTTGCAGCCTATGCTAATTCCTTGGAAATTACGAACTGGATTGAAGCTCAGCAAAATGAACTTGCCAACTTTGATGTTGCGGCTTTTCAACGCGAGCTGAAAGGAATTCGCAAGAACGGTTTTTCGTTTGCACATGAGCCGCTTGTACGTCATGTTTCCTCAATCGGTTTACCGATACTCAATTACAAAAATGAGCTTGTCGGCGCTATTACGGTTGTTGGCTTTGAAGAGGACGTACCTACAGACACTTCATCTGAAATGATGCAGCAAATTATTGATATGAGTAAAGAAATGTCGACTGTATATGGCTTTAAAGAGAAAGGGAACTAATCCCCTTTCTCTTTTTAATTTTCCTTTATTCAGCTCTTAACTTCACTTTTGCGTGTGTTGAAGTAATTATATAAAAAGTCTGCTACATCATAGTTTGTTTCGTTGTGACTGCCGAATAGATGATCACGCAATAACACAAGCGCACGGTCAAGATCGTCAGCTGTATCGGCATGAATAATTTCACCCCAGCGACGCGCTGAATTTTGTACCATTGCTGAACGAGGTTGGCGCTCTTTCTGGTAGCGTAGAAATGCTTCATTGTATGTTGCTTCATTTTCCAAAGCTTCCCCTAATACATATGCATCTTCAAGTGCCTGGGCACCGCCTTGTGCTAAATATTGAAGCATTGGATGAGCAGCGTCTCCTAATAGTGTTACATTTTCATCCGTCCAGTTTTCAATTGGAAGACGGTGGAACATCGGCCAACGGAATTGAGTCGAAATATATTTTAACGCACGCTCTACATCCGGATGTGCACCTTCAAAGCGTTGTTGCATTTCTTCCGGAGTACCCCAATCGCCTTCCGGTTTATAGTCATATGTTTTGAACACAACGACTTGATTATATAATTCACCGCGGCGTACCGGATATTGTACTAAGTGTAAGTTCGGTCCAATCCACATAATAACATCATCCATTGCAATATCGCCTTCAGCAGTGATCTCTTTAATCGGTAATGTGCCGCGGTATGCTACATACTCTGAACAGATCATTTCGTCTTGAGAAAATAGCTTACGTACATTTGATTTAATACCATCTGCCCCTATTGCTGCTTCTGCTGTATAGGACTCACCACGTTGGTTTGTAATCGTTACTTGACCAGGCGTTTGTGATACTGTTTGGATTTGCTCATCGTTTTTAAATGAAATACGGTTATTTTTCAAACATGCTTCATATAAAACACGGTGTAGATCCGAGCGGTGCAATACAACGTACGGCTGTTTGAAACGCTCCTGGAAACCGTCTGTCAAGTCAAGTACAGCTAATTCCTTTGCCGTATAAATATCTTTTAGCACTAAGCGCTTCGGTACGACCGCTACATTCAATATTTCTTCTTTAACACCTAATTGGTCCAATACATGCAGTGCGTTAGGTGCTAATTGGATACCTGCTCCGATTTCTCCGAATGCAGGTGCTTGTTCTAATACTGCTACCGTTTTATCTGTACGTTGTACTATTGAAAGCGCTGTCGCTAAACCACCAATTCCCCCACCTACTACAATAACATCACTAATATTCGTCATCTCATTACCTCCAATTATATAAATAGAGAACTTTGTTTACTTATAATGAAAATGTAACGTAAAAGAGAAACATTTGTCAACAAAATTTCTAAATTTACTGATAACTAGCCGCTATTAATAGGTATTAAGCAATTTATTTAAATGATTTTTCTGAAAAATGTTGACTTTACTACCTAAAGTACTTTATATTTTCTTTAAATAGAGAACTAAGTATTCTATTTCGATAAAGGAGGACAATTATGAAATTAGTCAACTATACAAGCAACGGTATTACACGTGCTGGAGCGATTGTGAAGGAACAAGTAATCGATTTAAACCATGCTTATGAAGCGAAATTACAAGCAGAAGGTGAATACCGTTATAAGGAGATTGCCCATGCTTATGTGCCGGCAACAACTGATGGTATTTATCAAGGCGGGAAAAAATCTATTGAACTGGCACAAAAAGCTGTCGAGTTCATTTTAGAAAATCCAAACGCTTCTAATACGAAAGCAGTTTTTGAGCGTAGTGAAGTACATGTTGGTGCTCCAGTATTGAATCCAGGAAAGATCATTTGCGTAGGTCACAACTACCGTGAACATATTCTGGAAATGGGCCGTGAATTGCCAACACATCCCGTTATTTTTGCCAAATTTGCCAACACACTTTTAGGTCCGGATGATGATATTCCATTCTATCCGATTTCTGAACAGCTTGACTATGAAGCGGAGTTTACATTTGTAATTGGTAAACAGGCACGTAACGTTTCAGAAGAAGATGCATTGGATTATGTAGCTGGCTATACAATTACGAACGATGTTACTTACCGTGATATCCAACGTCGTACATTACAATGGTTGCAAGGTAAAACAGTAGATGGTTCTGCACCAATGGGACCTTACTTATTAACATCTGATGAATTACCGGATCCTTCAGGATTATCGGTTGTATTGACAGTGAATGGCGAAGTACGTCAGCAAACGAATACGGCTAATTTAGTATTCTCAGTACAGAAGCTGGTTGCTTTCCTATCTAATTTAATGACACTTGAGCCAGGCGATGTGATTTTAACAGGTACTCCAGGTGGGGTTGGTGTTGCTATGAACCCTCCGACTTTCTTAAAAGACGGCGATGTTGTCCGTATCGAAATTGATAAAGTTGGCGCATTGGAAAATAAAGTGGCTGCTGCAAACGTTCCTGTAGGTGTATAACATTTCAGTACGATAAACGATTTTCTTTGTGCAAACAATTACTATTAAAGGAGTGAAGAAGTATGGCAGGAGTATCAGAAGAAGTAAAAGAGTTTATGAAAAGTGACACAGTAAAAGATTTTACGAAAGATATTGAACAATATCATTTAGGTCCACTTTGGGAAGCCATTCCGGAAATTATGAATCATACACCCAAGCCACAAGCACAAGCTTACCTTTGGAGTGATGAATTAATAAAAAAGAAAATGGGCGAAGCAGCACAAATTTTTACACCGGATCGTGGTGGAGAACGTCGTGCAATCTATTTCCAAAACCCAGGATTAACATATCGTCAGCCATGGGGTTGGGCATCTACTACGCAAACGATTTATGTAGCGGTCCAAATGTTGCTGCCGGGTGAAAAAGCCCCTTCTCACCGTCACTCTCAATCAGCATTGCGCTTTATTTCTGAGGGACAAGGCGCGTATACAAT
>NZ_JBELZM010000005.1:0-185037 GCF_040273735.1 Solibacillus sp.
AGGAAGGTGAAACTGAAGAATCAGAAACTCCGGTATCAGAAGAGGACCCAGCGGAAGATGTAACAGAAGACCCTGCAGCGCCAGTAACTGATGAAGATCAGGCTGAGGAAGGTGAAACTGAAGAATCAGAAACACCGGTATCAGAAGAGGACCCAGCGGAAGATGTAACAGAAGACCCTGCAACGCCAGTAACTGATGATGATCAGGATAAAGAAGGTGAAACTGAAGAATCAGAAACGCCGGTATCTGAAGAGAATCCAGAAGATGATGTAACAGAAGATGCACCAGCAGCTGAGGATGATCAAACAGAAGATGTAACAGAAGAACCGGAAGCACCAGTAACTGAAGATGATCAGGCTGAGGAAGGTACAGAAGATGACTTTACTACATGGGTAGAAGGATCTTATCAATTTATTGATAATAGCTACCAAAGCTTAATTAACTACTACCAAACTCATATTGAACAATATTTAGGTAATTACGATTCTGAACAAACTAATGAACAAACTGAAAATATTCCAGTAATTGATGAAGCAACAGATGTTTCTTCTGATGTTGTTGAAACGGTACCAACAACTGTAGAGGAAGATACAACTCAAGAAATCCCGATTGATGATACAGCACTACCAACTGAAACTGAAGAAAACCTGGAGACTCCAGTAGTTGTAGAAACTGAAGAGTTACCTTCTACTGTTGAAACACCAGAGCAAGTTACTGAAGAAGTAGAGAATACTGTTTCAGAACCGGTAGAAGAACCAGTACAAACAGATACGGAAGAAATTAGTGTTGAACCTGAGACAGAACAAGATCAAAGTGAAAAAATCGCACTAAAAGATAAAGTGGTTGGTTACTACCAAGACCTTGTAGCATCTTTCTCTAACTTTTTAAGCTTCTTAAAATAAGCGGGGCAAAGTGAAAATAATTAAATAACAGATGGTAAAAGCTTGGAAAGCCTTATTTAATAAGGTTTATCCAGGCTTTTTATTTGGGAGAACGTAATTTATTTTAATTAAATCCACTAATATGCAATAAATAATTCACGAAATTAGATATAAATTTATTGATTTACGATAAATAATGTAATAAGATCAGAAGTGAAAATAAATAAATGAGGTGCGATTTATGGAAAAAGTAACTACGTTGTTTTTAAAAGTTGCTGTTGTTTTTTTAGGTATTCCTGTTTTGGTGCTCTGCATTTTTCTAGTACCTGAGTTGGCAAATGTTGCTGCAAAATTGCTTCCGGAGTTTGCTTTCGTAAAATATTTTGTTTACATCGTTTTCGATGCTTCGGCAATTCCTTTTTTCTTTGCTTTGTATCAGGCTTTCCTACTTTTGCGCTATATCGACAATAATAAAGCGTTCTCCGATTTAGCTGTGAAACCATTAAAGAAAATAAAATATTGTGCTATAACGATCAGTGTTTTACATGTATTGGTTTTGCCGCTGTTTTATGTGTTTGCGGAAATGGATGACGCACCGGGAGTTATCTTAGTCGGATTAGTTGTTCCTTTTGCTTCATTGGTAATTGCAGTCTTTGCAGCTGTTCTTCAAAAACTTTTACATGAAGCAATTAATATCAAATCTGAAAACGATTTAACGGTCTGAGGTGAATAACAATGGCAATTATAATTAATATCGATGTGATGTTGGCAAAAAGGAAAATGAGCGTAACAGAACTTTCGGAAAAGGTTGGGATTACGATGGCAAACCTTTCTATATTGAAAAATGGGAAGGCAAAGGCAATTCGGTTAACAACTTTAGAAGCCATTTGTAAGGCGCTGGATTGTCAGCCTGGAGATATTTTAGAATACAAAAGTGATGAAGACAGTTAACTATTACAGCAGAAATAGATTATGACAATAATTAGGGGAGGGAAAGCAATGGAAAGTAATAACTTGGTTATTGAAAATATTACTAAACCTGATGTACTCGAGAGAATGTATAGAAAAGACCCGAAAGCTTTTACCAAGTCATTTAAACAGGCATGGGAACAAAACTATGATTCTCCAATTTTGAGTGTTTGGTATGAAAGATTGAATTTCAGTGAAAAGGATAGTACAAAAAAGTCTGCGTCGTTTCAAAGCGGATTTATTTTCATGGGTATATTAGCGATCATGGCAGGGGTAAGCACAAGAATTATATTCCATTTTGTCGAACAGGAAGCAATTGCTCCGATTAATCTGGCATTTGGTATTATTCCCTTTATTGCTGCATACTTTGTATACAAGCGTACTCCTAAAAGAAGTGTTATTTATTCTTTAGTAGCAATGTTCTTAGTTTCAGGAGTTTATCTGAATATGCTGCCACTAAATTTCAACGATGATAGCATTATTTTAGCTTATTTACATTTCCCTATTTTCTTATGGGTGCTGTTGGGGCTTGCATATACAGGAAATGATTATTTAAATAGCAGTACAAGATTAGCTTATATCAAATTTAATTTAGAATATGGTATCCTCTATGCCAGCATGGCAATTAGCGGTATGGTTCTTGCATTATTAACATTGCAGTTATTTAGCTTCATTGGCTTGAACATTGAGGAATTCTATTTTAGTAATATTGTTTTATTTGGTGCAGCAGCACTTGCAGTTGTTGGTGTACACCTTGTATCAATGAATTTAAAGCTTGCTAAAAATGTTACTCCATTTATAGCAAAAATCTTTAGCCCGATAGTTTTAATCACTTTGCTTGTATATCTTGTAACAGTCATATCGGTCGGAAAAAATCCATTTTTGGACCGCGATTTCCTGATTGCCTTCAATGGTATACTCCTTGGTATACTAGCTGTTACAATATTTTCCATTACCGAGAAAGACTCGGACGATAAAAAGAGCATCTTCGACTATGTCAATTTCGCTTTAATCGTTGTTGCGCTTATCTTTGACAGTGTAGCATTATCAGCGATCATGTTCAGACTTACTTCCTATGGTATTACACCTAATAGGCTTGCTGTTTTAGGAGTAAATATACTAATCTGTGCAAATCTACTATGGATAATGATTTCCTATTTGCGTTTTCTGCAAAACAAATCCGGACCTACTGCTATCCAAAATGCCGTTACGAAATATCTGCCGGTATACGGATTATGGGCAGCTATCGTTATATTTACTTTTCCGATAATTTTTTAAGTAAAGGTTGTTTAGAAATTTACAATAGCTACATTCTATAAAGGTGTAGCGGGAATAGTCCAATTTCTCATTCACAATAATGGGAAATTGGGCTTTTATTTTAGCTAATAGGTGTAGTAACATCTGAGTAATAGAAGGGGTGTTATGATAAATAAACAGCTGTATTTTCTTCGGAATCTCGGAACGCGGGAATATTAAATAAAATGAATGGGTGCGATATTACAAAATGATAATAAATCAACTAATTGCAAACAATATTTTTAATTTAGATACAGTGGTACCAGTCGATCGATCGTTAGGAATTGCTGGACTTTCTGGATCTGGTAAAACAACTTTTTGTCAAACAATCGGGGAAGAGTCCAAGAAACGACTTGTTTCATTATTGCCAAAGTCCGAATATCAATATCTATTCCCTAATATAATGGAAACCAATTTTAGTGCTATTAAAATGGAAGAAATGCCATTAGTACTTTTTCTCGGAAAGTCGTCCATATCCTCCAACCCACGTTCAACTATTGGTACACATACAGGCGTGTTTAAAGAGATTCGCGATGTTTTTGCCGGGAAATTTGATCTCTCTCCTGAAGTGTTTTCGTTTAACAATGAACTAGGCTGGTGTACTTCGTGTAAAGGACGCGGTACGACTAAAAACATTGAATGTAAAAAGTGTGAAGGAAAACGCTATAATCCGGAAGTTCTGCAAAAAAGAATCGAGTTATTAAATCAACCACATAATATAGCCGATGTTAACGATTTAAGTGTTGAAACCATTTTTGCATTAAAAGATGTGTTACATATTAGTGAAGGAAAACAACATATCCTTAAAAATCTTATCAATATGAAAATTGGTTACTTAACGATAAATCGTATAATGGGCACATTATCAGGGGGAGAATTAACGCGACTTTATTTGGCGGAATTTATGGCTACAAGTGAAAATACCGTTATTATCATCGATGAAATCTCTGTAGGACTTGATCATCAAACATTACTGAAAATTTTAGAGCAAATAAAGCAACTTGGTTACAAAAATCAAATTTGGCTCATTGATCATTCAGACACAGTGCTCGATGTTACGGGGGAGCAGTTGTTTTTCGGACCGGGCAGTGGGAAATACGGTGGAAAAATTGTAGAAGAATCTCCTCGTCCTAAACCAATCAATTATGAACTGAATAAGGCAATGCCAACAGAATACTATCATTTTAAGGAGCTATATAGCCGCAATATTCAGATTGCTGAAATTCAGATTCCTAAAAATAGAATTGTTACTTTTACTGGAGAGTCCGGATGTGGTAAATCTACACTTGTCAATGAATGTATAGCAAAGGATTTTCTGAAAAGATACCCGAAAGATAAAATAGTAATGGTCGGGCAAAATCGAAACCAATCAATAACAAGCCGGTCAACTGTAGCCACTTTTCTTGATATTAAAAGAAAACTAACGAAGTATAGTGAAGAAATTGAAGATATTTTTCAGCGCTCGATTGAAGATATTATTGAAGAATTACCTGCTGGAGATATTACCCATAAACGCTTGAACCTGTTAATCAAACTTGGACTTGGTTATTTAACATTAGAAAGAAAAACACAGTCTTTATCGAATGGCGAATTCCAATGCGTCCATTTAGTTTCCGAGCTGTTTGCCAATTCTAAAAATCCACATATATTATTTATTTTTGATGAGCCTTCAAAAGGTTTGTCGCAAAATATTTTAAATCAGTTCATTGATAGCATTAGAGCCATACTTCAGGATGAATCTGTATCGATTATAATGATTGAACATAATTCGTATATGCTGGAAAACTCCGATTTTATCGTTGATTTCGGAAAAAGAAAAATTGAACCAGTCGAACATCTAAATGTAATGAGTCATGAAAATTATTATAGTGAGCAAGACGGCATAGATAACGTACCGGAGCAAATCCCTTCAGCTATTAACCAACAAAATGGTGTTCATTACTTAAAAGAAAATCATATTGCCTATTTTAAAAATGCAGAAAATATTTATAAAGGCGGTATTCTAAAAAGTTTATCATCCATGGCCCGCTTAATTTATGGTGAATACGAGTCTGCTAAAATAGCTCCAGTCATTGCTATTGATCTGGAACGTCAATTATATAGTCAATATAGTTTTCTGTATGAAGTTGGTGGGTTAATCAATCATATTGTAGCCGCACATCCAACAAATAAAGATACGGGAAGCTTCGATTTCTATCTTCAAGACAATCATTGTCCAAGTTGCTCTGGTCGCCGGTTTATTGAAAAATTTGATTTTGATGTTGTCATTCAGAACAAGACTGTTCCTTTTTGGGAGGGCTTATTGCATCCAGACGTAATGGAAGTATTGAAGTATTATAAGTACTCAAAACTGGAATTCCTTTTTGAAGAAATCAAGAATGAACTCGGTCAAGATATAAGTAAAAGTTATAACGAGATGACGGAAGCTGAAAAGGAAACTTTTTTATATGGATATTGGGAAAATTCCTTCTATGATAAAGCGGAAAAGGCTAGAAGAACATGGCAAGGCTTTAATCAAATTATAGGGATGTATATGTTCATTTCGAAATCACCTATTAAAGAGCTGATGAAGGAATCGAAAGAGATGATTACATGTCCGGTTTGTGAAGGGACTGTGTTAAACCACCAGAAACAGCTGAAGTATGGCAATAGAGATATTCGTGAGATTATAAAGCAGCCGCTTGAGGAAGTAATAAAAATAGTAGGTCCGTTACCAATAATGGTCAAATTAAAATCAATCGTTGGCGGCGATATGGTTTTAACAGAAGATGTCTCTTTACTGGCTCGAGAAATACAAGTGGCATTGAAATTGTTTGAAATTGAAGTGGCGAGTTTTGCACAATATGAAGTAGTTTTACAAAATACCCTCCCTTTTTGGGACAGCATTAAAGGTCATATTGATGTCATTAGTAGAAACAATCGCGTAACCGTTTGTGATTTTGTCAATATCGATGAAACGAGAGAAACGATCATTGATAAATACTTTACGAATGCAAAGTACAAAAAACTAACATATGTTTATGAAGCATTCGGTTACAAAAAACTTATTACCCAAATAAATAAAATCAAGAAAAGTTATCCTTGTTCTTTCTGTAAAGGTAAGAAAGCACTTTCGGAAGATGGACTACACGATGGCGTAGCAAAATTAACAATTCCATGTGTAAGCTGTAATGCAAGTGGCATCAATAATGAAGGTTTGAATGAACTAGTTGAAGGGATACAAGTGAAAACTTGGTTAACCGGAACGGTAAGTGAAATTGTTGATAAGAGTCTATATACAAAAGGTGTTTCAGAAATTCCGATTTTTAATCGAATTCGTGAGTTAAATAAAAAAGAGATGATGGCTGTCTATCAATGCCTTGAGGAAAAAAGTTAAATTAACTTATAAAATTAGCACTGACGCAAAGGCAGATGACGAAGAGAAATTCGTGCATCTGCTTTTGTGTGCAGAAGATAATTTAAATTTAATGGTAAAGCTCCCAGCCGAAAATTAAAACGACAAGGAGCAGCGCCGAAATACAAGAAAATGTATAGCGTATTTTTTGACTACGAGTTGTCGTTGTTATTTTCCAACCAGCAAATATGGCTACAAGACAAATGGCTACGAATGCAATGTACGCATAATTGACCCAAAAATGAATTTTCAAGTTTGTATAAGAAGCATAATTTAATGTTCTGTAAGCTAAAACTATTATGTTTATAAAAGGTATACTATTTGCGGAAAGTAATAGTAATTCCCATTTATCTACAACAGTAGCTCGGACTGTTTTTTTTCGGTTTTTTATCTTTTTGATGAACAATATTAGTAAAACTATGAGTGTATACAGACCACTAAAAGCTACTGCTAAGAGACTGAACAGATTCATTATCTTCATTTTTTGAGTGACTGGTAGAAAATCACTTGTCGGCATTGAAATCTTTTTCACCTTTCCCTCATTCAACGTAACATGAAAATATACACGATAATCATTTAAAGATTTATACAAATATGGAGCGATTTGTTCCAGTTTCATCCCAAAAGCATCCACATTGTTTAAGTCTGTTGCTTCAAAACGACCAATACTAAGTGCACTGTACAGCTTTGTAAAACCTTTATAAGGCTGCCTTGCCATAAAGTAATTTCCTTCAAGTTCCTGCGCATTCGGCATTGTTAGCTTGCCTTCTTCAGCAGAATACTCACCGAATATAAGTGTTGGCAATCCATAACTTAGTCCTGCTTCACCCGCCTGATTCGTGAAAACAATTACTCCCATATCTTCATCATTAGAAAAGGTGAAGTTGCTTGAAAAACTATCAGTATTTCCTGCATGTTCAAGTGCATCAACGGTATATAAACCTTTCCAAAAACCATGTGCATTTCGTGGGAAGCCATCATCATAAAAGTCACTTGTCGTCAGCATTTCATCCAATGTCCGATTGTTTTGGAACAAAGGACTGTTTGTTCCGTCTGCCGGCATAAGTGCCATCATGAATTTGGCAGCATCCGCTATTGTACCAATTGCACTTCCGGCTGGATATAAACCAATATAGATCCGCTCATTTTTTGAAATAGTGAACTCACCATCATTTTTAACAATGTAACCGTTAATTTCATCTCTTTTTGTTGCGACACTAGCGTTATCTTCCTGGGTCGGGTGAATCGTTGTGTCCTTCATATCCAATACAGAAAAAATATGTTCATTAACATAATCATAAAAAGGCTGTGCTGCAAGCTGTTCCACAATAAAACCGGCGAGTGCTACACCATAGTTTGAATAGGCAACTACACTTCCGGGTTCGTTCACCTGATAAGGCTCAGTAATGTGAAGCATTTCTTCCAAAGGCTTTATTTCATTTGCTGACATATAGAATAAATCTGTAAATTTTTCTTCCCACCCAGCGTTATGGTGCATCAAATTCAGCATTGTGATAGGGGCATCATAACGTATTTTCGTCAGAGATCCTTCCGGCAAATACGTGCGAATATCTTCATCTAATTTTAATTTCCCTTGCTCTACTAGCTGCATCACACTGGTCCAGACGAGAAGCTTTGTAACGGAACCCCATTCAAATACATTATCCGTTGTGACATTCACCTGATTTTCAACATCAGAATAGCCATACGCCGTATTCAAGAAAATTTCTCCGTCCTTCACAATTAGTACATTTGCTCCTGCAGTAGTCGTTCCAATGTATTTAGAAGCATATTCATCAACTCTTTCCTTTAGCTCTGCATAAGCAATCCCTGCCGGTGTTGACATGCTTTCTTTTGCAGAAACAGCTGGTACACTACATAGCACCATTACTGCTAACAATAAAATTATTTTTTTTATTACTCCTCGCCTCCTCTATTACATCAATACAAATGAAACAATTAAAATATTCCATTATTAAAGTATTTATATATTTATTTAAGCGAAGCTATCTCTATACAAAATGTAATTTTTCTAATATTCTTAATATAATATAGATGATGGGGTGAAGTTATTGAAAGCAATACGAATCAATCAATTTGGAACATCTGAGAATTTAGTAGTTGAGCAAGCAGAGGTAAATACTCCAGCTGAAAATGAAGTACTGGTAAACCTTCATGCAGCGGGTGTGAATCCTAGCGATGTTTATACTTCTACTGGTACATACGCGATTAAACCGAACCTGCCATATACGCCTGGCTTGGACGGGGCGGGGATTGTTGAACAAGTTGGAGAACAAGTGACAAACGTAAAAGCAGGGGACCGTGTATTTATCGCGAGCTTGCCGAATGGTAAGTCGACTGGTACATTAGCACAACAGATTGTTTGTGAAAGCCGCTTTGTTCATCCGATTCCGGAGCATATCACGTTTGAGCAGGGAGCCGCATTAGGAATACCAGCATTGACAGCGTACAGAGCATTGGTAGGAAGAGCAAAAGTGAAATCAGGTCAAACGGTTTTCGTTCACGGAGCTAGTGGCGCAGTAGGTTTACAAGCTGTTCAAATTGCAAAAGCTTTAGGGGCAAAAGTAATTGGAACAGCAAGCCGTGATTCCGGGAAACAACTTGTAAAAGAAGCAGGCGCAGATGTCGTGCTTGATCATATAAAAGAAGAAACAATTGAAACTGTACTTGATGCCAATGAGGGCAAAGGTCCGGATGTCATCATCGAATTTTTGGCAAATGAAAATCTGCAGACCGATTTGCAGATGCTTGCCAAGCACGGTGTCATCGTTATCGTCGGAAACCGTGGTGAAATTGAAATTAATCCTCGTCTTGTAATGCAAAAAGAATGTGATGTACGTGGGATGGTACTGTTTAATGTATCGGAAGAAGAACACCAGGAACTGATATATGGTGTGGCAAAGCTGCTGGAAACAGAACAGCTAAGACCAGTTGTAGGTTACAGTTATCCAATAGAACAGGCTGGCATGGCATTTGATGCAGTTATCAATGGGGAGCATAACGGGAAAGTAGTTATAAAAACTCAATAATACATTTTGGGACTAGTTTAAATGCTAGTCCTTTTTTATCTGATAATTCTCATAATAAAGTAAGTACTTGTGATATTATTTTGTCAGTTTACAACTATTTAACAAATAGTTAACAAAAATTGTTATAATAGTTGTTATAGAAACGAGAGGAATAGGTAGCAAGTAAATGGGATTTAAAGAGGAATTTAAGCGGGAAATGCGTAACGCTAAAAATGATATTGCAAAAGAAGTAGAAAAATATTGGGTCCTGGAGTTTGAAGGGCATCAAATAGAAGTAAAGAATGGCATGATGGAAGAAGTTTTAAAGGTAGACGGCCAAATGATTGCACAAAATGTACGGAAATCAATCTGGTCGCATATAATGCCATTTTCAACGATGAAAGGATCGTTCCAATCAAAAAGCGGTAAGACTCATAAAGTGTATGTGAAAATAGGCGGCTTTGTTAAATTGAATATAACGGTGAAAGTGGATGGAAAACAGCTGCTCCATGAGGCTATGAAACTGCAATTTTTACCTTGGGCAAATAAGGAGTTTATAGTTCCTTTCCTTGAAGAGCAATTTCAGCAGAATGAGCTGCTTATAACTAAAGATTTGCCGGATGACGATTTTTTATATGATGAATATCATCCGAAATTTGCGCCAGGATTTGCAGACCAGCTTCATCAAGAGGCAGTAACGCCATTTTATACGAAAAAGCTGATAAAGTTATTTTTAGAACAGGTAGCGAATCCGAGTGATCAAACAAGGAAAACAACCTACGAGAAAATTAAAGATGAAAAGGTCATCAGCTATTTCCATGAATTTCTGGAGCTGTTTTCTGAAGCTGAAAAAGATGAAGACCGAGTGAAAGATGAGGCGATTTGGCTGCTTGAACATGCAGCGCATCGCGAAGTTGTGAAATTCGCGCTTCTCGTGTTAGGATCAGTTAAATGTGAAGAGTATAAGGAACGTTTGAAAGTGATTGCATTACATGAAGAATTCACAGGAGTAGCCTTATTTGCGTTAACTAACGGCACAACAAACAGTAATGAGACAGTATGGCATATTGCGCAAAATGTTTCGGACTGGGGTAAACTCGAAGCACTGAATTTCCTGGATGCCTCAAATGATGATATCCGACAGTGGATATTGCTGGAAGGGATAAAAAATACCGTACCCGGTAATGCGTCAGCATTAATGTGTGCTGAAAAAGGAAAGCTTGATATTGAATTGCATGAAAAAATTATTTCCGGGAAAATATTTGACAGTGCAGGGTCATTAATATTAGCTCTTTTATACGAAGGGGCTTATCAAATGATGGATGAATATGAGTATGCAGGTCAAGTATTGATGCGCTATACACATCATGCAAAAACACATTGCCTGACATTCAGCCAATTTTTTATTTTGACACAAATCTATGAGTACTTGCAATATGATGAAGAAACATGGAAGGATCGTTTTTCTTCCAACTGGAAACCGCATGAAAAGCGAACAGTAGAAGAAAACATCGAAGAAATTGCCAAAAATCCATTATGGCTGCAGGAAGCGTTGGAAATACTGCAAAGTGACCACAAGCATGAGGAGAAGGCGTTAGCAGTAGCAAAATTTTATAAAGCAGACATAACGGACATCGTATTCGAAAAATTGAAAAATAATCCGGAAAACGTACAATATTATTATTCATTATTTGCCGCGAAGGATTCGCATATTATCGAACGGCTAATAGAAATTACGCATTATTTTGGAGATTTCAATGAACTGACGAACGACCAGAAAGTTGTTGTTTTATCTCTTATTGAAGAACTGGATCAGTATAATGGTGTGGGTATTGAATTTATAGGGCAGGCATTAAAAACTACTGACGACCATTTACAGTATATGGCGATTCAGACATTACAGTCATTCGATTGTGCACATTGGCAAGGTACAGAAATCGAACAGCTTGTTGTGCGTTATGCAAAAGAATCAAAAGATCCAGATGTAAAGGAAATCGCCAAGCAATTGCTTGCTATAAATGAATAGGTAACGCTGTTTAAAAATTCGAAGTGCTACTACAGGCTTCGAATTTTTGTGCTTTAGCTTTACGGTGAAATGTTTACTGACAAACACAAAGGGAATATTTTTAATAAGTCAATTTGTAAAGGAGTTTGATTATGCTAAATCATACAAAACAATACATCAATGGGGAATGGGTTGATTCTACTGGAACAGATACAATTGAAGTAATTAATCCTGCGACAGAGGAAGTGATTGGTAAGATTAGCAGCGGAACTAAAGAAGATGTGAATCGAGCGGTCAAGGCGGCGAAGGAAGCATTTCCTTCCTTTTCAAAAATGACAGTGGACGAGCGAATCAAGCTGTTGGAAGCAATTGCTGAAGAATATGAAAATCGTAAAGACGATTAGTGGAAATTATGACCGCTGAATTAGGTGCGCCTATTACAAAATCGAAGGAAATCCATTATAAAATGGGGCTAACGCACTTTAAAGAGGCGGCAGAACAATTGAAAACATTTAAGTTTACTGAAGAAAGAGAGAAATCATATATTCAAAAAGAACCGATTGGTGTAGCAGGACTCATTACACCATGGAATTTCCCGACAAATCAGATTTCCACAAAGCTTGCCAGTGCATTGGCAGCCGGTTGTACAATGGTAGTAAAGCCTGCTTCTCAAACACCATTTGCAGCAGTAATTCTGGCGGAAATTTTGGATAAAGTGGGTGTTCCAAAAGGTGTCTTTAATCTTGTCAACGGTTCGGGTTCAACAGTGGGTGAAGCAATCAGTACTCATCCGGATGTGGACATTGTATCTTTTACTGGTTCAGGTGAAGTTGGCAGCGGATTAATGAAGAATGCTGCAGAAGATATTAAAAATATTTCATTGGAACTTGGCGGCAAATCACCATTCGTTATTTTAAAGGATGCGGATGTAAAAGAAGCAGCGAAATCGGCATTAGGGCAAATCGCTATGAATACAGGGCAAGTATGTTCAGCTGCGACACGCATGATTGTACCGGAAGAAATGCATGATGAATTTATAGAATCAATGAAAGAATTAGTCACGGAATTTCCTGTAGGGGATCCACAGGACGAAAATACTTTTATGGGTCCGCAAGTTTCCAAAGATCAGTGGGAAACCGTTCAATCCTATATTAAAAAAGGTGAGGAAGAAGGCGCAAAAATTGTAATCGGCGGCCCTGGCAGACCTGATGGAATCGATAAAGGGTTCTTCTCCAAAATAACTGTGTTTACAAATGTGAAAAACGATATGACAATTGCTCAAGAGGAAATCTTTGGTCCGGTAATGTCCGTTATCACCTATAAAGATTTAGACGAAGCAATTGATATTGCCAACGATACGATTTATGGACTTGCCGGTTATGTATTCGGAAATGATAAAGAAGAACTGAAGAAAGTCGCTTTCTCAATCCGAGCGGGGCAAATCCGTATTAACAATAGTGAAACGGATCGTTCGGCACCATTTGGCGGATTTAAGCACTCTGGTATTGGCCGTGAATGGGGCGATTATGGTATCGAGGAATTTCTTGAGCCAAAAGCGATTATGGGAATGCCATTCTAATTGGAAAGCTGTCCAAGTATCAGTAACTTGGGCAGCTTTTTGTGTTTAGGGGTACCGAGGAGGGTTATTAGAACAGTTAATGAGTATATTAGAAGAAGTACGCTGGTTATTTGAAGATTTAAGGGGAATATTAGAAGAGTTTAGCCTCTTATTAGAAGAATCATCAAACATATTAGATTTTCGGGATTTTATTAGAACAAATAAAATTATATTAGCAGATTTAAGAATTTATTAGAAAAACGGTACACGACACCCCCCGAAAATAATCAACTAAGATTCAAGTTATCCATAGGTGACTAAAAATTCTGAAAATTATTGCGCGGGCAATATTTCCTCGTTTGCCCTAAAATAATTTCCTGAATTTCCTCTAGTTACGCCTTCTTTAATTGATACAATTGATCATTATGCATTATTTGTTTCCTTTCTTGCCTGTATCTAACAGGAACAAAGATAACTTAATTCGGTGCAAATATTCTCTCAAATTAAAAAATCCCCTGGAGTGAATGAACTCACAGGAGATTCGTGCGGAATTTTTTATGGAAATTAATCAATTCATTGGGAAATAGGGAGGAATTTCTATTGCAAGTTCATAGCCAGCACAACATTAAATTTGTAAGCTCACTTGCCCATTATGCTGTTTAAAGTGGTTTCTTTCTGGCCGGACTAAACCTAAATGCTCTCTTAGCGTATCACCTTCATACTCTTCCCGGAAAAGACCACGTTTTTGAAGCTCGGGAATTACTAAATCCACAAAAGTAGTTAAATGATCTGGCAGGACAGGTGGCATAATATTAAAGCCATCGCAAGCATATTCATTAAACCAAAGCTCCAGTAAATCTGCCAGCTGTGCAGGTGTGCCGACAAATTCCAGATGGCCTCGTGCTCCATGCATTTTACGGCCAAGTTGGGCAATAGAAAGATTCGCTTCATGTGCAGAGTCTATAAACAACTGGATTCGGCTCTTCATCGCATTTGATTGTGCAGCTAAGTCCGGCAGCTCAGGAAGGAGACCAGTTGCCGGATAGGAGGATAAATCAATTCCTAAAAAAGCGGATACGGTTTTCGAAGCGTCTTCATCCGAAATTAATTGGTTGAGCTCTTCATATTTTGCCCAAGCAGCTTCTTCTGTTTCGGCAATGACCGGTGAAATACCAGGCATGATTTTGATGCTGTTTGGATCACGGTTTTCTTCAGCCAATTTCGCCTGGATCTTTTTATAAAATGCTTTTGAACTTTCCAGTGATTGACTTGCAGTAAAGACTACTTCACCGGTTTTTGCAGCGAAGGCAATCCCGGCATCTGAACCGCCTGCTACAACGAGTACCGGATAGCCTTGCGGTGGACGGGGAACATTTAATGGTCCACGTGAGGCATACCATTCTCCTTTATAATTTATTTCCTTAACGGAACCAGGCTTAATAAAGCGGCGGTTTTCCTTATCGTTAATGATTGCACCGTCTTCCCAGCTATCCCATAGATTACGTACCAAATCTACATATTCTTCCGCCATTTTATATCGAAGCCCGTGTTCAGGATGTTTTTCTTTACCAAAGTTCTGTGCTTCAGTGTCGTGCTGTGAGGTTACAATATTCCATGCTGCCCGTCCCCGGCTAATATGGTCCAATGTTGCATAGCGTCTGGCAAGATGGAACGGTTTGTTGTATGTCGTAGAACTTGTAGCTGTTAATCCTAACTTTTTTGTGTGAACGGCTATTGCTGATAAGAGAGTGACTGGATCAAGCATACCGGATGCCGTCTGTTCAGCGCCAGAAACATGGAGGTAATCCGCCAGAAACATCATATCGAATTTACCACGTTCGGCAGTTTTTGCGACTTGAATGAAGTAATCAATATCAAAAGGGTTATGGCCAGATCCAGACGGATGACGCCAACTTTCACTATGATGACCACTATAATAAATAAAAGCACCTAAACTTAATTTACCTTCTCTTTTACTCATTTAAAATTCCTCCTTAACCTTTGTATGTGTCCCGCCATTTTAAGGCGCGTTTTTCAAATAAACCGACAAGCGAATCTGTTAACTTGCCGAGGATGATAAATATAATTAGTCCGACAAATACAATATCCGTTTGGGAATAGGCGCGGGCATCCTGAATCATATAGCCGACACCAGCACTTGCGCCCATCATTTCGCTCACAACGAGCACGAGCCAAGACGTTCCCATTGCCAGACGAAGACCGAGTAGTATATTTGGCATCGCAGAAGGAAAGATGAGCTTCGTCAGCTTTTCTTTAAAGGAATATTGTAAAATACCGGTTACTTCATAAAGTTTTTGATCAACAAGACGAATGCCAAGAAAAATATTGACGTATACCGGGAAAAATGCGCCAAGTGCGATCATCAAAACTTTGCTGAACTCACCAACGCCAAACCATAGGATAAAAAGCGGAATGAGCGATAATAACGGAACTGTTCGTAGCATTTGAAGGGACGGATCAATAATCTGCTGTGCAATTTTGCTGAAGCCGGTTGCAACTCCTAAAATAATGGCAGTGATGGTACCTAAAAGAAAGCCTAGTACTACCCTCTGTCCACTGGCAAGTAAATGTACAGATAGATCACCATTGCTTAATAAAAGCCAAAATGTCGATAAAATTTTTAGCGGTGTAGGTAAAATATGTTCTTCTAAGATACCGAGCGTACCGGCCAATTGCCAGAGCACCAATATTGATACAGGAAAATAGAGTGGATATAAAAAACGGTAAAATTTTTGTAATGGCCATTTTCGTTTTACTTCCACTGTTTCTTTCGAAAGTAGTGTCATTTATTTCCCTCCTTCGAAATTGCTCTGCCATTTCAACAATCTTTTCTCAACAGTCAGAACAATAAAATCGGATAACTTGCCGAGTAATGCGAAGATAATAATTCCTACAAAAACTGTAGTAATAATAGACATAGACCGAGCATCATTTATTAAAAATCCTATGCCTTGTGTTGAGCCCATCATTTCCGCGACTACCAACCCGAGCCATGAAACCCCTACTGACAAGCGTAAACCTAGTAAAATATGCGGGAGCGCGGACGGGATAATCAGTTTTATAACGAGCTGCGTTCTAGTAAACTGCAATACACGCGCTACTTCGAATAACTTGCTGTCGGCTGAGCGAATTCCCAAAAACGTATTAATATACAGCGGAAAAAAAGCGCCTTTTGCGATTAGCAATAGTTTTGATGTTTCCCCAAAGCCAAACCATAAGATGAAAAGCGGGGCAATTGCTAGATGTGGCAGCATGCGAATCATTTGAATAGTTGGATCATATGCACGTTGGCATTTATAGGAAAACCCAATAATAATGCCTAGCACCAAACCAAGAGATCCGCCAATAGCCAGACCGGACAGAGCTCTTATAACGGATACTTGCAGATGTCCAAGTAAATGCTGTTGCTGAAGTAAATAAATGAATTCATTCCAAATAGCTGATGGAGCAGGGAGCAGAAGTGGGTTTAAATAGCCACTATGTCCTGCCCATTCCCAAATTATAAGTAAGCCAACAGGTAGAAGTGCACCAAGTAGTAGCTGCCTGCTCCTCACAGTAAAAGTGATTTTTTTCCTGTCTTTAGTAAGAGTTTTATTAATTGATACCATGACAACGCCTCCTCAAAAGAATTACTTAACGGCTTCCTTATAAAAGCGATTGTCGAATATTTTGGAAACATCGATTCTTTGACGAATCGTCCCATGTTCATATTGAAAATCTGCCGTTTTTTGGTGTTCCTCAATAATTGCATCTTCTACTAAAATATTTATGCTTTTTGAGCGTTGCCTTGTTTGCTCTATTAACGCAACTGGTAGGTTACGTTCTTTCGCATAACGCTCAACGGCTTCCTCTTCGTTTGCTGTTTCCCATGCCAAAAGTTCATTAAATGTTTTTAAATACGTCACAACTAGTTCAGGATTTTCTTCAGTAAATTTTGACCGTGCAATCGTATATGAAGGGGAGAGAAGACCGACTGATTCTCCGTCTGCTATTATTGTTCCTTTATCAGACAGTGTATTAATAGTTAAGTAAGGTTCCCAAATTGCCCATGCATCCACACCACCTGAATCAAATGCGGCTTGTGCTTCATCAGGATTTAAATTGATTAACTCCACTTCATCTGGATTGATGTTTAATTTATCAAAGCTTCGTAAAATAAAATCATAGGCATTCGTTCCTTTGCCGACAGCAACTTTCTTACCTTTCAACTCTTCCATTGATGTAATGCCGCTGGATGATTGGACAATAACCCCTACATTTTTCTTGCCTTCCAATGTTTGAGAAATAATCTTGAACGGGATATTGGCCGCTTGTGCTGTAATGACAGGCATATTGCCAAGTCCCGCAAAATCCAATTTGTTAGAGGCAATTGCTTCTGTCATTGGTGGGCCACTATGGAATTCTACCCATTCTACTGTTGCACCGTACGATGCAAATGCTTTTTCAAATAATTGATCTTCCCTTGCCTTTCCGAACAAGCCGCCACTGCCTTGAACACCGATTCGAACAACTACATCATTATTATTTGAAGATGCTTTTGTTTTTTTGGATGTTTCATCACTTGCACACGCTGCCAACAGGAAGGTTAAAGCTAATAATAATAATGTGAATAACTGTTTTTTCATAAAATTTCTCTCCTTTTAAATTCCTGCACCAACTGTGTAGGATTCGTCTTCCACTTTTTCGAATTCGTTCAGTACATTGCGACGCATCTCCTGAAAGGAAATTGAAGACCGCTTTCTTGGGAAAGAAAGCTCAATAGGCAACACGGCTTTAATATGTCCAGGTCGCGGATTCATAATGACAACCCGTTGTCCGAGGAACACGGCCTCATCCAAATCATGTGTTACAAAAATCATTGTTGTTTTGTTTTTCGTCCAAATTTCGAGCAGTACTTCTTGCATATGTGAACGTGTAAATGCATCGAGTGCACCAAATGGTTCATCGAGCAGCAACACCTTGGGGTTTCTTAATAGTGCACGCGCAATGGACACACGCTGTGCCATACCACCTGAAAGTTGCTTCGGGTAGGCAGTTTCAAATCCATCAAGCCTTACAAGTTGAATTAATTCATTTACCTTTTGACGAACAGCCGGATTTTTTAAGGATTGATCGCCTGCGATGTTTTTTTCCACTGTTAGCCAAGGGAAAAGGCGTGGTTCCTGAAAAATAAAACCTTTTTCCAAACTAGGTCCCTTAATAGGCTTTTGGTCTAACTCAACACTGCCTTTATAAGTTGTATCGAGACCTGCAATAATTTTGAGTAAAGTACTTTTTCCGCATCCGCTAGGTCCTATAACTGTAATAAATTCACCTTGCTTAATTTGTAAATTTACATCTTTCAAAGCAATTACTTGTTCTGTCTGCGTTGTGAATACTTTGTTTAATGATTGAATGTTCAAAGCGTATCTTGACATTATTTCCCTCCTTAATCATAAAAAAAGAGGCACATATTGGCATCGGAAAATGCCAATATGTGCCTCTAGTTGTCTAGTCAGCGCTAAAACCTAGTAAACTTATATACATAATAAACAACGTGTAATATATTGTCAAACAATTTTGAAAACAATTTATCTAAGCAGATTTTTGAAAAGGTTACAGCATTATAAGAGTTATTACAAAATAAAGGATAAAAATCATACAATCGCAAATTTATTGTCTAGGTTGTTACGTTTCAGAAAAAAAGGGGTATGTAAATAACGTATTTTGTAAAAAGAGAAATACAATAATTCATTTGGAAAAGGGATGAGCTGTATGCTACATATTGAAAATTTACGAAAGGTATACCGTGGCGGGAAAGTGGCCGTCGATAACTTAACTCTTGATATTAAAAAAGGGGAGTTTATTGCATTTATTGGTACGAGCGGTAGCGGTAAAACAACAGCCCTTCGTATGCTGAATCGCATGGTAGAGCCTACTAGCGGAACGATTTCAATAAACGGAAAAGAGATTACGAAGATGAATCCGGTCACTCTCAGGAGAAGTATCGGCTATGTCATTCAGCAAATTGGTTTAATGCCGCATATGACGATTCGTGAAAATATTACGCTAGTACCACGGTTGCTTCAGTGGTCGAAAGAAAAGCGTGACGAAACGGCAAAGTATCTTATATCGTTGGTGAACTTACCTGAAACTTATCTGGATTATTATCCGTCACAGCTTTCGGGCGGGCAGCAGCAGCGGATCGGAGTAATTCGTGCTCTTGCAGCTGAGCAGGACATTATTTTGATGGACGAGCCGTTCGGTGCACTTGACCCGATTACACGCGATACATTACAGGACTTAATTAAGGAACTGCAAAAAACATTGGATAAGACAATAATTTTTGTTACGCATGATATGGATGAGGCGATTAAGCTAGCCGATCGCATCGCTATCATGCATGAAGGTAAGCTGGTGCAATTTGATACCCCTGACAATATACTAGCGAATCCGGCCAATGATTTTGTAAAAGAATTCATCGGTTCCCATCGTTTAATTCAACAAAAACCGAATATGAAAACGGTAGATGAAGTAATGATTAAACCAGTTTCAATCACAATAGAACGCAGCTTGGATGAGGCGATTCGCTTAATGGTTAAATCACGCGTTGATACGTTGTATGTTACAGATGGTCAAAATCGATTGCTCGGTTTTTTAACAGTCGAAAGTTTAACAGGGAATGCGCGCACGAAAAAAAGTGTTTCCGAAGTTTATAATCGGGATATCATTTTCATGAAGACGGGTTCCAAACTTCAGGATACTGTTCGTCGTATTTTAAATCTCAATCTGAGTAATATTCCGGTTGTTGATGATCAGCAACATCTCATTGGCCTCATTACTCGAGCGAACATCGTAGATATTGTTTACGATACGATTTGGGGAGAAGAGGAACAGGAGCTGATTGATGCATGATAAGCTTTTTTACGGAAAATAGTGCCGATATTTTACTTAAGACATGGGAGCATTTCTACATATCTTTTAGCGCTCTATTATTAGGAGTGGCCATTGCCGTTCCTCTGGGTATAGTGTTATCGAAAACGAAGACAATTGCAAAAATCATTTTAACGGTTACAAGTGTCCTGCAAACGGTACCGTCACTGGCTCTGTTAGCAATTATGATTCCTTTTTTAGGCGTAGGGAAAGTACCGGCGATTGTCGCTTTATGCATCTACTCTTTACTGCCGATATTGAATAATACGTTTATTGGGATGCGATCAGTGAATCAAAATATAAAAGCGGCAGGAACAGCAATGGGCATGACCCCGATGCAATCGATGCGAATGGTTGAATTACCGCTTGCAATGCCGATTATTATGTCGGGTATCCGTTTATCTGCAGTTTATGTTATTTCCTGGGCAACATTAGCATCATATATTGGTGCTGGCGGACTGGGTGATTTTATTTTTAATGGACTGAATCTATATAAAACAGAGCTCATTGTAGGAGGGGCATTGTTAGTAACTGCCTTAGCCCTGCTCGTGGACTTCCTGTTAAGTCGTTTTGAACGCTTCATGATCCCGAAGGGGCTTAGAATGCAAGGAGGTCGAGTATCTTGAAAAAATTCTTACTGCTTTTACTGTCTGTCATTGTTTTAAGCGCTTGTGGCAAGGAAGATGATAAATTACGTGTAGGGTCGGTAGTTTCTACAGAAGGTCAGATTACTGCATACATTGTAAAAGGAATGTTGGAGCATTATACCGATGAAGAGGTGGAATTAATCAAAAATCTAGGCTCAGCTGTCGTGCTTCATCAGGCGATGCTGAACGGGGACGCGAACATTTCTGCAGTGCGCTATACCGGAACGGATTTAACGGGTGCACTCGGACAAGAACCTGTTAGTGATCCTGAGCAAGCATTGAAGATGGTACAGGAAATATTTCAAAAAGAATATCAAATGACATTTTTCGATTCATATGGATTCAATAATACGTATGCTTTTATGGTAACAAAGGAAACAGCGGAGAAATACGGGCTGACTACAATCAGTGACTTGAAAAAAGTAGCAGGGGATTTACAGTTGGGTGTTGATACATCATGGATGAACCGTGATGGTGATGGATATAAAGCGTTCAGTGAAGCGTATGGCTTTAAATTTGGACGTGTCTTCCCGATGCAAATTGGGCTGGTGTATGATGCTGTTGCTCAAAACGAAGTAGATGTCGTGCTTGGCTATACGACTGATGGACGTATTGCATCCTATGATTTAACTGTTTTAGAGGATGATCTGCAATTTTTCCCGGCGTATGATGCATCACCATTTGCTGATACGGAATTATTGGAGAAAAAACCTGAAGTAAGAAAGGCTCTGCAACGACTAGTTGGAAAAATTTCCACAGAAGAAATGCAACGCCTGAATTTCCTGGCTGACAATAACTTAATTGAACCAGCCGTTGTAGCCGAGGAATTTTTAAAGGAACACGATTATTTTTCAGGAGATGATACACCATGACAGATATGACGCAGCTATCGGTAGTTGAACAATTTTTCTTTTATATGAGAGAAAACGGTTCTTATGTATTTTCACAGTTTCTCTCACATTTTCAGTTGTCTGTGTATGGTGTATTGCTTGCATCTATAATAGGTATTCCAATAGGGATTTGGATTTCAAAATTTCCGAATTTTTCGGGACCAGTAATTACACTTGCAAATATTATTCAAACGATCCCAGCGCTTGCATTAATGGCGATCATTATGCTCGTGTTAGGTCTCGGGAAAACGACGGTTATAGTGACTGTACTCTTTTATTCTCTTTTGCCGATTGTCAAAAATACGTTTGTCGGTATCAGGAATATTGATCGAAGCTTAACTGATGCTGGGCGCGGTATGGGGATGACAAAACTTCAAATCCTGTATATGGTGGAACTGCCACTGAGCCTCTCCGTTATCATAACAGGTATTCGAATTGCCCTTGTCGTAGCAATCGGAATTGTCGCAATCGGTGCGTTTATCGGGGCAGGCGGACTTGGTGATATTATCATTCGAGGGACAAATGCTACGAGCGGGACAGCTATTATTGTAGCGGGTGCACTTCCAACCGCTATAATGGCAATTTTGGCAGATGTTTTACTGTTATGGCTCGAGAAACGACTTGATCCAATGAAACGAAAAAAACTAAGAGTTGCTGCTTAAAAAAGAACAGAAAGTCTAAAACCACCTATATTATAAAATAGGTGGTTTTTATTCTTTTAGGAATAATTTAAAATAACCGTCACGACAACTGGTAATATTTTCTGTAAGAGAGGAAAAGGGGGTTTTATTTTTTATGTTATTAATAAAACGATTAGACATATGGTTGATCAGCATTGGAGATTTGTAATGCAAAGGTAGAATATTACATTTTATGAAACCTTTAGGGTGTTTAATTCGTATTATGTAAGTGTAAACAGGTGTTTACGAAAAAGAGATAGGGGGATGAAGAGTGGTAACTTTTAAAAAAGCGGGTGCAATGTTAACTGCAACAGCGCTATCTGTAGGGCTATTAGCACCAATTGCTAGTGCTTCAACAATGGGAAATGAACGTATGGGTATGGAGACATTACCGATTAAGGTCGCACAAACGAATACAACGGTAACAAAAGATGATTTAATGAAGCGTTTCCGAGAATTATTTCCAAATGAGTTCCTAAATGTATCTGAAAAAGATTTTCGTACTGGTACAGGATTTTCACATCCTGCAGATTCCACGGTGCGTTATGAACTTTATTTCTCAAAGAATTTTGATGACCAATATGAACATGGAAGCTTTGTTTTTGTGGGAGATACGTTAGAGTTAGAACAATTCTACTATCAACCAGTAAACACAAAGGATGTATTGTTCCCGGCAAAATATTCAAAAGAAGAAGCGCAAAAATCAGCGGATAAATTTATGGAGAAATTCAATAAAGGCGAGGGGTATGAGCTTGTGCCAAACGCACACGATTATTATTCACCATCCATTTTAACGCAGCCTGTTGAATATTCATTTATTTATGAGAAGAAAAATTCAGGTATTCCAATTTCAGATCAGACTATTAATATCCGTGTTTTAGGAGATGGCACAGTATCATCATTTTATAGAACAACCTCTCCAAAAAATAATTTCACATATGATGATCCGTCCAAAAAACAAGATGAATCTTCCATTGCTAACCGCGTGCAAGATGCTTTAAAAGCACAGTTGTCATATACAATCGTACCGGATTATTCAACAGGGAATCACAAAGTTAAGCTTGTTTACGAACCAAATAGCCAGGTCATTTCAGGTATCCATGCGCAAACAGGGGAATGGTTGACTTTGGACGGGCTCTCTTCAACATTATCAGCTAAACCAATTACACCAATTGTATCAGCGCCATTAGCGGCAAAACAGCCGAATATGACGGCAGAGCAGGCGCGAGCATTGGCCGAGAAATTGCTTGCAACAGATATTAAAGGTGTTCAACTAGAGATTGGGGCAGTTGATGAAACAACATCGGAGACTGGTAAAGAAGTCTTCAACATTCAATATATGTATAACTATCGTAATGGTGGAACAGGGACTGTACTAACAATTGATAAAGCAACAGGGGAATTCATTCATTATAGTGATATTAAAAGTAATCTCGAAGTAGACAATGATGACAGCGAAGAAGAAGTAAAATTAACACAAAAACAGGCATTGGATAAAGCAATCGCCCTTGTGAAAGAATGGATACCTTCATCAGCTCACAAGTATGCATTGCCTGTAAATGATGGCTACCACGAGCGCTATAATAACAGTTATAACTTTTCATTCCCGCGTATTGTGAACGGCTTACCAGTATCAGGAGACTATATCTCAGTAGGGGTCGATGCCAAAACAGGTGATTTAGTAAACTTGTATATGAGCGATTATGGTGATTTGGAGTGGCCGGCAGCAACTGATATTATATCAGAACAGGAAGCAACAAAAATGTTGAAAGATGAGTTGAAACTGAAGCTGCAATATGTGAATCATCCAAAAGTGGGGAATGAGCAGCATTACAGTTTAGCATACCAACCAGTCTTCAAAGAAGGGGCGTCCTCGGGCATTGATGCCAAAACAGGTGAATGGCTAGATACTTATGGGATGGCCAATTCGGACAAGCCGAAAATCGAGCATCCAAAAGCTGCCGAAGAATTAAATTATTTAATTCATGCTGGTATTTTAGAAGTAAATGAAAAGTTTAACCCAGATGCATCTATTACAAAAGAGGAAGCGTTAAAAGTATTACTAAAATCGGTAACATACATGTATTACAGCTCTAGATACAATGAGTTTGAAACGGCAGACGAGTCGTTTACTGATATAACGCCAGACGATTCCTCATATCCATTTGTCACACGTGCATTAAAAATGGGAATGCTTGATGCATCTACTAAAACATTTAATCCTAAAACAGCTCTTACAAATCAGGAGTTGGCAAAATGGGTAATTGGTACACTGAAATTAAATAAACCTGCACAACTTAAAGATATTTATGAATTGAAATACAGTGATGCAGCACTAGTGGATAAGGAATTACGTGGTCACGTGGCATTAGCATATGCAATAGGATTACTTGAAGCTGAAAATAATCAGTTGAAGCCAACTAGTGAAGTTACGTATGCACAATTAGCTCAAGTGACAATTCGTTTAGCTCATAAAATGAACGAATATCAGATTAATAACTATTAATAGCAGGATTTGTTTTTAACACATCGATTAAATGAAATATCCCTTGCCATTCAATCGGCAAGGGTTTTCATATTTTAATATTGATTTAAAGATGCACGGTTCGTCCGTTGTGAATTCGGATGACCAATACATATAAGCGTTATATACAATCAAAGAAGTAAAAAAATACTTATGTGGAACAGAAGCGGAGTCTTATAAGTTGAAGCCGAATAAGCGAACTATTCAATTTAAAAATCATTTTGATCACTGAATTATGTAAATTGCTTAAAATAATTGTTTTACGAAAGGAGCAGTACTATGTTTCCAAATTTAGAAACTGAACGACTCGTTTTAAAAGAAATTCTACCTTCCGATGTAGAAGCGATCTATTCAATTTTTTCAAACGAAGAGGTAACAAAATTTTATGGGTTGAGCACATTTAATAAAATGGAGCAGGCAGAAAAGTTAATACAGGCATTTACTCGTAATTTTCAATCTGAAAAAGGGGTACGCTGGGGAATTGAAAGGAAGGGCGTTCCGGGGCTAATCGGTACAATTGGCTTTAATTCATGGTCAAAAGCGCATCAACGGGCAGAAGTGGGATATGAAATTCATCCGGACTTTTGGCGTAATGGTTATGCATCGGAAGCAGTAGCTAAAATCGTTGAATATGGATTTCAAGAGATGGAGTTAACAAGAATCGGTGCTATCGTTTTTGTAGAAAACAACGATTCCAGTCAATTATTGATGAAACAGGGATTTGAAAAGGAAGGCATTTTAAGAAAGTATATGTACCAAAATAACAAGGCTTTCGATGTAATTATGCTAGCGAAGTTTAATCGGCAAAATGGTGGAGATGAATAATGGATATTAACCAAAATGAGGTTTACTTTAGAAAGTTAAAATTAGAAGATTTTAATGCTGTAGTCGGTTGGAGTAGGGATGATCATTTTTGTGAAGCAAACGGATGGCAGAAAAATAGAGATCATATGGAATTATTTAAATGGTGGGAACGTTGTGTAACCAATCAACAAAAAGAAATGATCCGGCTTGGAATTGAATATAAAAATAAACTTATCGGTTATGCAGATTTAGCAGAAATTAAAAATAATAGTGCTGAAATTGGTATTGCTATAGGAGACAGTACTCTATGGAATGTTGGTATCGGTACACAAATGATAGAAAGATTAATGGGGTATGCGAATGAACAATTCGGAATCACCACATTTTACGGAGAGACACACGAAACAAATCATCGCTCCAGAAGGATGTTGAAGAAGGCTGGATTCAGTGAAGAAAGCTGTGAAGGAACTGAATTATACATAGGTAAAGAAGTGAAGTTAGTACAATATAAGTTATTTTTGAAAGAAAAATAAGTTTTTGTACCGGAAGTGAAGAACGATTTATACAAATTTGTAAAATTTACATATAAACCGAAATAAAAAGTAGTACGAATCAAGATGCATTCGTACCACTTTTTATATAATATCTATTTTTTGTTTTCCTCTTTATTTGCTTTTGAACCCCAATATGTAGCAAGAACCGGTCCTGAAATATTGTGCCAGAAACTGAAGATCGCACTCGGAACGGCTGATACCGGGTCGAAGTGGGCCATCGCTAATTGCGCTCCTAAACCTGAGTTCTGCATCCCAACTTCAATCGATATTGCTTTTTGATCATCGTATTTCAGTTTAAATAGTTTCGCTACTAAATATCCTAATAAATATCCTAAACCATTATGTAAAATAACAATGGCAAAAATGATTAGTCCTGTTTCTAAAATTTTATCGCGGCTTCCGCTTACTACGGCAGCAACGATCATAACGATTGCGACAACCGATACTGTTGGAAGAATATCAACACTTTTTGCAACAAGTGGTTTAAATAAGAACTGTGCAATGATTCCTAAAATAATCGGAATTAACACAACTTTAATTACTGACATAAACATGGCCATAAATGAAACCGGTAACCATTCGCTTGCTAATAAGTAAATAAGAGCCGGTGTTACAAACGGTGCCAATAATGTTGTACATGATGTAATAGTAACAGATAAAGCTGTATTTCCTTTTGCGAGGAATGTCATAACGTTTGATGACGTACCCCCTGGACAACAACCTACTAATATAACCCCAACCGCAACTTCAGGTGGTAAATTGAAAACTTTGGCTAACGTAAATGCCAGTAACGGCATAATGACAAATTGTGAAACAATCCCAATAATAACGCCTTTCGGATGTTGAAGAATTAATTTAAAATCATCTAATTTTAAAGTCATCCCCATACCAAACATGACAATCCCTAGTAATATGGTGATGTAACCGCCAATCCATGTGAAGTATTCTGGTATCCAAATCGCTAAACCAGCTGCAACGAGTACCCAGATCGCAAATGTATTTCCTGCAAACTTACCTATCTTCTGTAAAACTTCCATGATGATGTAACCTCAGCTTTCTATTTAATTCATGTTATTGTAATTTATTAAATTTATAATTGCAATAATTTTCAGAATTTTAAGCAATTTAGTTATTATTCTAGTAAATATAGTCTAAAAGTTTCTTGGAAATGAAATAAGCAAACGTCATAAAAAATAGGCTGTGCAGTCTTTTGCTGCACAGCCCGTAAACTAACATTCTTATCTCTTCTTCAATTTTGCTACTTCTTCACGTACAATTGGTGCAACTTTTGTACCTAACTGTTCGATGGCATGCAGCACTTGGTCATGCGGCATGGAACCGACTGGCATGTGTAAGAAAAATCTTGAAATGCCGACATGTTCGTAAAGATAGATGATTTTCTTTGCAACCGTATCAACATCGCCTACATAAAGAGCGCCTTCCAAGCTGCGGGCATCATCAAATGCTTCGCGTGTGTAAGGAGCCCATCCACGCTCACGGCCAAGTTTTGTCATTGCCGCTGCTGTCGAAGGGAAAAACTGTTCTACTGCAAGTTCTGTTGTATCTGCAATAAAACCGTGTGAATGGGAAGCGACACGCAGCTTTGAAATATCGTGGCCTGCTTTTTTTGCCACATCGTAATACAGTTGTACGATGCGTGCAAAATACAGTGGACTGCCGCCGATAATCGCCAATGTTAACGGCAAGCCCAATGTGGCTGCACGGATTGCAGATTGTGGTGTACCGCCGCTCGCCACCCAAATTGGTAGCTTTTCCTGTACAGGGCGCGGGTAGATTCCGCGCCCTGGAATAGATGGACGGAAATGGCCAGTTGAAGACACAATTTCATTTTCCTGAAGATTTAATAATAAATCGAGTTTTTCTTCAAAAAGCTCATCATAGTCGTTCAAGTTGTTGCCGAACAGCGGGAACGATTCAATGAATGAACCGCGGCCAGCCATAATTTCGGCGCGGCCGTTCGATAGTCCGTCAAGGGTTGCGAATTGCTGGAAGACACGTACCGGGTCGTCAGAGGAGAGCACCGTTACAGCGCTCGTCAGTCGAATTTGTTTTGTTTGCATTGCAGCTGCAGCGAGTACGACGGAAGGAACAGATGCTGCGTAATCTTCGCGGTGATGTTCTCCGACACCATACACATCCAATCCTACCGCATCGGCAAGCTTAATTTCTTCGACAATCTGTCGCAGTCGCTCGGCATGACTTACTGTTTCACCTGTTAAAGCGTCCGGTGTAGTTTCTGCAAAAGTTGAAATACCTATTTCCATGTGATGACCTCCAAATAATAAATGGCTCGTTACCTTTTCTTACTATCATTACCATACGAATTATTTTAGTGCACATTGGTTGGAAATGAAAGAATTGTATCTTTCATAAAGAACTGAGAAATTACTCTTCAACTAATGCGTTATCTTTTATATTTAAAATTCTTGTAGCCACTTGCTTAACAAAATAGTCATCATGAGAAACAAATAGAATAGTGCCGTCATAGGCTTGGATAAACTTTGCCAATGCCTCTTTTGTAGCCATATCAAGGAAGTTGGTCGGTTCATCAAGCAGGAGAACATTATATTGACCTAAAAACAGCTGACTTAAAAGCAATCGAATCCGTTCACCGCCGCTTAAAACAGTTATCCGCTTTTGCAGATCATTCTGTTCAAACTGCATTTGATGCAGAACAGTGCGAATGAACGCATCGCTGTATTCGCTTCGCATTTTTATATAACTCCAAACGGTCTTATCCGGTAAGTTTTGATAAGCAAGCTGTGAAAAATGGCCGATTTTTACTTTCGGCGAAAGATCGATGTTTGGATGCTTTTCGATAATCGCCTGCAGCAATGTTGATTTTCCGCTGCCGTTCGGACCTGTTATTGCTATTTTATCCTGTAAGCGAACTTGAAATTGACATTGATCCAACAGTAACTTCTCTCCAATTGCTAAAGTAAGGCCTTGCATCATAATCGGCACTTTATTATGAAGTTCCATTGCTTTCGATTGTTTAAAATGAAGTGGCACATCTTCTTTAACTTTCTCGACAACAGGTAGCTGTTCAATCCGTTTTTCCATCGCTTTAGCCGAGCGATAAGCCGATTTTTGGCTCGTTCCTTTAGATTTTGTTTCAAACATACGATTCGCTTTGGCCTTCGTTTCTTTTTTTGACATCTTCTTAGCCTCGGTAATTTTTTCGGCTTTTTTCATTTTTTCAGCAACAGCCTTTTCCAGGTGTGCCTTTTCACGAACATATTTATCATGGGCAGCTGCTTGCTCCTGTTTTTCCCGTTCTTTTTGCTCTGCATAATCGGAATAATTCCCGCTATAGATCGAAACATGTCCATCATTTACTTCCCAGATTGTCGTAACGATGCTATCCAGCAAGTTTCGATCATGACTGACTATTACGACTGCTCCGTAGTAATAGCGGAGTTGCTCCTGCAAAAAACGGATGCCGTCCTGATCTAAATGTGTTGTCGGTTCATCAAGAAGCATAGCCTCGTAGTAATGGCTGAATGCCTGTGATAACTTAAACCGCGTTTGTTCACCGCCGCTATGTGGATCGACTGCCTTCATTTTATGGGCAAGCGTGATATCGATATTGTCTTGTATAACGGCAGGGGATGTTTGCTTAAAATAAAAATAATCGACATGTGCATTTACATTCCCTTGTTGTGGAATGAGCTGACCGGTTAATAATTTCAATAAAGTACTTTTACCTGCACCGTTTTTACCGACAATCCCAATGCGGTCAAATTGATAAATAGCCAGCTGCGGGATTGTAAGTACATCCTTATCTAAAAATTGTACGTGTATATTTTTCAGTTCAAAGCTTAAGTTTTCCATTCTTGCTACCTCCGAAATATAAAATTTCGTACCGATAGCCTATCGATACGAGCGGTCTGTGTAATTCGCCCGTATTAAAAGAATAGTAGCATCTGCATAGTTTTAGCCCTCCATTTTGTAAATGAGTCTAAAACGCAATAAAAAAGCAGACATATGTATGCCTGCTCCGAAAAAATATAGAAATCTCCCGTTTAAAGAGGAATCCCTATGATTTCATCGTTTACAAGCATGACAAAAAAGCCCATCACTAATGGGTTTGCTTTTTTATTGCCAGCTTAGCGTAAACGAATTGAAAACATAGAAAAATCCCTCCTTCTCATAAATTAATGCCATCATAATAGATTTCCGGAAATAAATCAATACTGGAATTAACTAGGGAAAGTATAAATATGATTGAAGATTTATAAAAATTCAAATATAATTATATTTATAAAACGGACGTAAGAAGGAATTTTTCTTGGAAGACGTGGTCGAATGAGTTTATATTTTGCGTATGTCATGATTGGCCTTGCCATTGCAATGCCGGTTGGTGCCATTACAGTCGAAATGACGAAACAGGGTTTGAAAAATGGGTTTATGCACGGTTGGGCGGTAGGGCTAGGCGGAATGACAATTGATCTGGCTTTAATCATTGCCTTGTATTTCGGGGTGGCAAAATTTTTATCGCTGGCGTATATTCAGCTTCCGCTTTGGTTAATTGGAGCCGCTTTTTTATTTGTTTTAGCTATCGATTCAATAAAAAATGCAGATAAAGATATTACGTTAGCTGGTGAGAAAGCAAATAAATCTTTTTTATCAACATATCGTAATGGTTTATTAGTTGCTGTTTCACCGGGGAATCTCGTTTTCTGGATTTCTGTATTTGGAGCCGTTTTGGCCGACTCTTATGCAGGGAAAGGGGCCAATCAATTTTTGATTGTTGCACTAGGCATTTTATCGGGTATTTTACTGCATGATATTGGTCTTTTAACGATTGTTTCACTTACAAGGAAAGTCATGAACCGAGCGATGATTAAATGGACTTCCATTATTGCAGGCTTATTATTATTCGGATTTGGCTGTTACTTTATCTATGAATTTATTCATGATTTAAAAGCATTGATTTAACTATTAGAACAGGTGATTCCAGAGTACATATGGTTTCGCCTGTTTGTTTTATACTTGACGTATTAGGAAGAGGCCATGCTGACTGACATATCGCTTTTTGCATAGACATACACTGCTATAAAATTAAAAGTTTTGTGGATGAGGCAACATTTGTGAGGAGAGGACGTTCTATTCTAAAGAAGAACATACATAATAACGGCATGTTTTCACAATTCTATTGTGAATCGGTTAAAGTTTTTGTATGCTAAGTGAATGTAGAAGTGGACTTTGGAGATAAAATCGTGTTTTGTCGATTTTAACTTTGGATATTGCAAATGATTGGAGTTGTTTTTGTTGTTAGATACAATCATTCTATCAATGATTGAGTTTTTTAAAGGGTTTGGCTATTTCGGTGTGTTACTTGCACTTTGCTTTGAGTTTATTCCAGCAGAAGTCATATTACCGATGGCCGGGTTTTGGATTGCTCAAGGGGAATACAGCTATTGGTTAATGGTGCTTGCCGGAACAGTAGGCGGAACAATCGGACCGTTGACTTTATATGCGGTAGGGCGTTATGGTGGTCGTCCAATCGTCCTGAAATACGGAAAATTCTTCTTGATTACTGAAAAGCAAGTGAATGCATCGGACAAGTTTTTCGCAAAATATGGTGCGGGTGTCGCATTCTTCGGACGCTTCATGCCAATCGTCCGTACAGCAATTTCGGTACCATGCGGGATGACTAAAATGAATGTATGGAAATTTACAATCTATACATTTTTAGCAATGTTTCCAATTACCGCACTTTATGTTTATTTAGGCATTAAGCTAGGGGAAAACTGGGAGCAGGCAGGAGATCTGTTTAAACAGTACTTGCAGCCGTTTGTCATCATCATCATTATTCTGGCAGTAATTTATGCGATTTATAAATACCGCATTAAGTTATTAGAGCGTAAAATGAATTTCCCTAATAAAAAATAAATTCAAAGGGCAGCCGTGTTTAACAGGCTGCCCTTTTTAATTTGCTCTATATTATTTAACGATTATATTATTTTTTATTTCTTTCTCCAGCATTTTCACTAGTTCTGCTTGTTCTAAATGTTGAAGTAGCGTTAACCCCTTCTCAATAAAACCTTCATTCAATCCGTTTAAATTATTTAGACAGACGCCTTTTCTCACATAACAAATCGACAGGTTGATAAAAAGCTGCTCCGATTTACATTTACCGATTGCATCATTCAACAGATGGAGTGCGGTTTCAAAGTCTTTTCCTTTTATATTAATAAGCGACAGATTGATCAGAAAGTTTATTTTCAACTTATTAATATTTTGAAATCCGTTGTACTTGTCGATATGGCGAAAAGCAAATTCTTTTATTTCGGTTGCAGTAGAAATCGGAAATACAAATAAAATTGCATTAAGCAAATAAATATCAGCTAAGTACAATGAATTTCGTTGAGAGAGATCCTTCCATAAGGGAGATAACGTTTCAGAAGCCCGTATAAAATCACTGGATCTTGCCAAAACGAGCATGCCTTCCATTACAGTTCGAATATTCATGATTAAATTGTCATTCGGATTTTGCTGTAAATAAGCTGTACATTCTTTAATCATTTGGAGCAGGGCATTTTCGGAATTATATGTTTGATTGTAAAACTTTTTCATAATCCTTTGCCGGTCATGCATTTTATAATTGTTGCTTATGTATTCAAATTCCTCATACGACATTTCAAGCCGCCCCAAAAATTCCTTCAGAATCGAGAATTTAATTTCTCTGTTTTCTCCTTTTTCAAACTTAGAGTAGTTGCCCTGTGAGCATATTTTTTCACTGACATATTGTTGTGAATAGCCTTTACCAACCCTGATTTCTTTTATAACTTGTCCGTAATTATTCATTTCATCACCTAAATTATTCTTTTAGGCATATTATACACTTTTAGTAGGATTGTTTGTAAAATTAATACAAAGGAGGGGACGAAATGGTAAATTTATTAATCACAACTTTAGAACTGTGGATTATTGGAACTGGTGGAGGATAAGTTAAGGAATTAGAAGATTCATATATATAGCAATCAGGTTTTGGAATAGGAATAGGGGAGGAATCAATGATGAAAAAATTTAAATTGTTAAGTTTAAGTTTATTAGCAGCAATTTCTTTAAGTGTATCCATAAATATTTCAAGTATCCAAGCAGCTGAAAGTTTGACGCCTGAAGTTTCTGAATCATCCGATACACTCTGGTATTCTAAAGAAGTGCCATATACAACGACACAATCAATGTGGGTAACGGTTACTCAAGACGGGAAAACGTATTCTGGTTATTTGTATAATCGTGGCTATGCTGTAGGGAAGCCGGGCTATTCCTTCTTTTCAGGTACACTTAAAACAGGACCATATGCACCGCTTAGTAACACAGACCAGGAGTAATGGATAAAATCTGAACCTAATAATTTTCATATCCTCTTTGAACAGGTTGAGCCATCCGCTTTTTTGGCAAATCTGCTCAAAGAGGAATTTATATTTTCAGCATACTATAAGGGTAAGGAGGAGGAATGATGAATGAAGTGATTCGTTTTCTCGTGAAAGGCTGGTTAAAAAGCAAATATATTTTTATATTACCTGTTGCAATTATTGTACTTGTCGGGACGATGCTCGTAATTAATAGTACGCAATCTGGTGCTACCAGGCAGGAATTGCAGGAAACTTTCAACAATCGGAAAGATACAGTACATTTGCTGATCACGAGTACATTAACTAAAGAACGTGTTATAGGTCTCACTCCGGAAGAACAGCAATCATTGGAAAGTCTTCTATTGAAAGAGCAATATATAAACAATATTTTAAAGAAATTAGACGACAACGATTTACAGATTGCCGACCAGCAGCTTGCCTATTTAAACGAATATGAAAACTACATAGCATTCAAAGCAATCCCTTATATTGGGGAACATACAGTGGCAGTTGAAAAGGAGAAAGCGGAAGCGCTCATTGATCATCAGTTGGCCTTTACCGAACAAAATACGCCATTTAAAACGGCCTTATTTACAAAACAATTATTCCAAATTCTATTCAGTCCCGTTACGGCCTTTCTTCTATTACTAGTTTTTTGCTATAAATATATTTTTGATCGGGAAAATCGGACATTCGATTTCTTTAAAATCAATTCATTGTCCAGTACTGCCATTTATTTTGGATACTTGATTCCTTTAATGATGATAGTCCTTTGTTACATCATCATTGCAGGCATTGTGTCGTTACTGCCGCCATTATTAACAGGCAATCTCAACACAATTTACTATCCTGTAGAAGTGGCATTTAATTCCGAAATCATTTTAGTCCCAATATGGAAATGGCTTGTGTTTATACCGATTAGTTGGGGGATTTTCAGTGCGATATTATTGCTGCTGTTTACTTGCCTGATTAAACAGCAAGCGAAACTAGGTTTACTGTTCACGCTGATGAGTTTACCGGTCTTAATCAGCTATATGATTTATTTGAAGTCCGGGTTTCAGATGTATAACCCGATTCACTTGATTGTCTCTTATGAACAGTTGTTACTGAATACAAATCGGTTTGTCCCTTATTTAATCATCATGTTACTGCTAGTTATGATAGGTACCGGCATAACTTATGCTGTCCTTAATATGAAAAATATCAGTTTCGGAGTTCCTGAATTTACAGCATCCAAAAAACAGTATCGACAAAACAGGAAATTTAAATTATTAAAATTTGAGTATATGAAAAAGAAGCGAAATGGCCATATTCTTTTTACCGTTCTTCTACTGTTCGGAATAATTGGCGGTACGGTCATTGTAGTGAATGAGCAGTTCCGGACATTTCCTGACAAAGCACTGGAAATAATTGAGAGTTCCCAAAATACGATTATCCAAGATCAAACACATTGGAAGCTGGTCGCAGATGAATTTGAAATGGAGCAGGAATTGCAACGACGAATGGCTGAGGAAACGGGTGAAGAGCTGGAAATGCCTGATCAAAATCCTTATCACTCAATGATTAAACAATTAGAAATGCGATTTGAGGCGTTGGAACATCTGAAGGCAGATATCCACTCACCTACATTTGCCGAGACATTTCGGAATGTGATGAACTCATTTGAGCCCGGTTCTTATAAAGAAAGCGATAATACACTTTGGACATTGACTGACATGGCATCAGAAGAGCAGGAAATTATTCTGGATGGCAAAAGGATAGCCCCGTGGCCGCTTGGACATAAATGGGTATCCAATTTTGATGATCCGCATCAGGCTTTAGATCAAGAACATTATGAGCGTTTAAATCTGTTCCAGGAACAAAATACGAAATACGGAGACAGCGGTTTGTTTGCAATGTACAGGTTCTTGGATTGGAACATGATGTTGTTCGTCCTGTTTTTATTTGTATTATTGCTATGGACAACGATTGCCGACGAATATAGGCCGAATCCATCGATGAACTTTTTAGCAACAAAACCGATTCGATTTTCCTCTATTTATATATCGAAATGGATTTATAATTTTGTGATTGCCTGTAGTTTGTTGCTTATTACGGGTTCTATTATTTTCCTGATCGCTATATTGGTTGGCGGTGTAGGTGACAGGGATTATCCTGTATTGATTTATGCAACAGAACGGCTGGAGGAGTACTTTTTCTTTTCAACTGCGAACAATGCCTATTTCTATTTTGAAAGTTTGACGACGCTGCTTGTCAAAAGTGGAGTGCTTGTATTCCTGCAGCTATTCTTTTTAAATGGCTTGTTCAGCTTTATCGGGAAACTGATGAAAAACCATTATGCAGCGATTATCGTTACATCCATACTTGTCATTGCCGGGTACTTTGCAGGGAACCATTATATAGAACTAAAAAGTAGTATGTATAATCCGTTTGTATATTTTGATACATGGAATATTGTAGATGGTTGGAAATCGATTGAGGCAAATAACGTAAAAGTGAATTTCCTGACGGGTGCGGTCATTTTACTAATCAGCGGGAGCCTATTGTTCTGTATGGGGCTTTTATTTAAAAGGAAGGTGACATCATAATGGTATTGCAGGTGAACAAACTTGAAATGAAATACAAAAGTAAACGCGTACTGGATAATATTACGTTTTCAATCGGTACCGGTGAAATAGTAGGCATCGTCGGACCGAATGGTGCAGGGAAATCATCATTAATGCGCTCGGTATTAGGATTGGAAGAGATTAATAACGGCACTGTTCACATAAACAATATTTCCAACAGCAATCCTGAATTCTTTAAATTTATTTCCTTTTTACCAAGTGATAATTACTTGTATATGCAGTTAACCGGCTATGATCATCTGTCATTTGTGGCGAACATTTACAATATAGCGCAACAAGAAATAGATGAGGTCATAAAGTTGATCGGCATCAGCTCATATGTGCATCAGCCCGTCAAAGCTTATTCTTACGGAATGCGTCAACATTTGCTGATTGCATTAAGTATATTGACAAGGCCGCTCATTATTTTAATGGATGAACCTTTTAATGGACTGGATCCGACGAGCATCATTGAATTGAAACAATTGATTCCAGTGCTGAATGCAAAAGGAATCAGCATTGTAATTTCGACGCACAACCTGGATCTACTGGAGGATTTGACGGATACGGTCTGGTTTATTAAAGAAGGGAAGCTTTATACAGATCCGTTGCATTCTAATAAGGAAGTCCAATACGAAATTAAGTATTCGCATAGTGATCTTCCTCAAGTAATGAAAAAGAGCCATCTTCCTTTCCAAATTAAAGATAGTCTGCTCATTACAGATGCTGCATTTGCGATTGAAACTTATCTTCAATGGCTATTAAAAAATGGTGTGCAAATTCACTCTGTGAATCCGATCAACCGGAACTTGGAAGAGCTGTATCGGGATTTTTATAATCTATAACAGAAATAAGCCGTTGTCATAAAGTATGACAACGGCTTATTTTTAGTTGAAATTGATAAACTAACTAAACAGTAAGAGACCCTCTAAATCCTCGCGCACCGTAGTAAGAGTCAGCACCGTTGTGGTACATGAAAATTGTCTCGTATCGACGGTCGCAGAAAATTGCTCCGCCAAGTTTACGGATATCCGGTGGTGTCAAAACCCAACTTGATGTTTTCAAATCGAATTTTCCAAGTTGCTGCAAAGAGCGGTATTCGACTTCCGTTAAAATGTCAATTCCCATTGACGCGGCCATATTCATAGCACTGTCTTCTGGTTTGTTTTTCTTACGCGCATCCAATGCTTCCTGGTCATAACAAATACTTCTGCGTCCTTTAGGGCTTTCTGATGAGCAGTCCATAAATGTGTATGTGTCCGTTTCATGGTTATATGCAACGATATCAGGTTCTCCTTCTGTACGTTCCATTTCATTAAGAGACCACAATTTTACCGGATTTGCTTCAAGTTTCGTCTGCACATTTTCCCAATCGATATTCGGATGACGTTCCATATGCTGTAAAAAGCGTGCTTTCAATTTTGTGAGAAGTTGTTCTTTCTGTTCGTCTGTTAATACTTTTTTAGCTGCCATAATAGTGAACACCTCGTTAAGTAGTTGATGCATTTAATGATACTGTAGTTTTGAGAATAATGTCTAGTAATGGTTAACTTTCAAAATAAATAAATCTACTTCCAAACATAGATTGCATCATAATTAAATATGTTCAGACAATGAATTATTTCATATGGATAGACAAATGAAGAAGTTTGTTATATACTAGTGTTAATAAGAAATGTTACAAGACAACAATAAATTCACCTATTACAAAATGTATTCGTGTTTTATTTAGTACTTTTTGTAATATGTGAATTTTTTCTTTCTGAGGAATTGTGATCTTATTAAATATAATTAAATGGAGGTCATTTAAATGACACAAGGTACAGTAAAATGGTTTAACGCAGAAAAAGGTTTTGGTTTCATCGAAGTTGAAGGCGGAAACGACGTATTCGCTCACTTCTCAGCAATCCAAGGCGAAGGTTTCAAATCTTTAGACGAAGGTCAAAAAGTTGAATTTGAAATCGAAGACGGTCAACGTGGCCCACAAGCTACAAACATCGTAAAACTTTAATTTTAATGATGTAACGATAAACTGCATCCCAAATATGGGATGCAGTTTTTTTGTGGCTAAAATTAAGAACAGAAAGAAGTATAGTTTACCGATAAGCGGGATCTTTCCTTCAGGAAAGTTATACCAAATGAGGATTTAATGGTAAAATTTAATGAAAAGGGGGGTATCCATTTGTTTAATGACTTGAACGCTGTTATTGATCAATTAGAAGGCAAAGAACGGAAAGCCTTATTAATGCAAATCTTTTTACGGATGCAAGTAGTCGAAGAAAGAAATGGTTATTCAGAGGAGCAATTCTTTTTAGATATTAAAAATACATATAACAACCTGTTGGAGTACAAAAAGAATCAAGCAAATGTTGAGCCTGTACAATATCAAGCAACACATATTGTCTTTGGAGATTCGCCATCAGGCAGCCTGAAATTTGCTTTAAAAAAGTTAGGGCTAAGTCATCAGGAAAGGATTATTACGTTTTCCGATTTGTTTTCTATTGGTCCCATTTGGAACTTACATAACTTACAAGGTATTTCGAATCGATCTAAATGGTTTAGAAATCATATCATTATTGATGATGAGGACCTCTATCATCACGAAGAACATTTTAAACAAACGATTGTAGACCTCCAACAAACGCCAAATGATCACCCAATTATTATTTGGGCAGGGGAAAATGCACATGAACAAACGGGTTTACGGTTTGTACTTTATTTATTAAAAGAGAAGGCAAACGATATCCATATCATTCATACTAATGAAGCATATAAAACTTATTTTGATAGACCCGATATCGATTTTACGCCGTTAAATATGGGGGAACTGTCATCAGATCAATTAATGGAAATTTACGAAAACGAGAAAAAGGGTCATCTATTGACGCAAGCGGAAAGTAAAACATTAGAAGATGAATGGAAGCAGCTTTGTCAAACTAATGATGTTTTAAGAATCCGGGAAAATCAAAAGATAAAAAGTGTTCCTGAAAATTTTTATGATGCTTACATTATCAATACAGTGAAGAAACTTCATCAAAATAAACAGAATAAGGACTTTATAAAATCAGCCAGAATTATCGGAGAAGTAATGGGTCATCTGGATCAATATATTGGTGACCATTTTTTAGAATATCGTGTCAGACGTTTAATTGTCGATGGTGTATTTGACTTGGAAGGTGTACCAAAGGCAATGCGTTACTATAGTATAAAAATTCGGTAAAGGTACTATATGTAAATTTAGCAACATTACAAAACGACCAGAATAAGAGCAGAGGGAATATGAAAAAAATCAATATACCGATCATCTTGAATTTAGCCGCACTTATCTTTATAATGGCGACCTTTTATTGGGGATTTGAACAATTATTTATGACGAAATTGGTGTTAATTTTCTTTGCACTTGTCTACTTATTATTTGAAATAAAAAAGGATTACATTTCGAGAAATAAGATGTTATTTATCATTTTTAGTGTCGTTAGTCTAATCGCAATAGTGATAAGTATTCTTGCAGATAATAACTCATTAAATCGCGCAATCAATAATACGGATTATCTTATTCCTTTGTTTACGTATGTCCTAATAGTCATTATGTATAAAGAGCTGTATACGGAAAGTGGATAAAGGATCAGAGGAATAATCGATTGAAAAAGATGCTTAGCCAAATCAGGCAAAGCATCTTTTTAGATTGTTGCGGTATTTATAAAATCAAACCAAACTTAGTTGAAAAGCGCCTCACGTACCTCATCGCGAAAATCTGCATTGTTCAAAAGCTTTCTTTCAAATGAATTTCGATTGTTTCTCAACAGGAAATGCTCATAAAATTTCAGGTTATCAAGTAAAATAACAAATTCGTACTGATCTCCCTTAAGGTTTTCGACATACATCGCATTGTTTAAGACGAACAGTGTAGAGCCACCTTTTGAGCCAAGATGTGTATATTTCTTATAATTTTCTTCATTTAATTGCATCGGCCATTCCATTAAATCCCGGATTGTTTCAGCCGCATTTGGTGACAGCTCGTCATTGGAGATAAGGGCGAGCAGTTTCCCGTAATCATTAGCAGAAGCGCCAATTAACCGGTCTGACCAAACTTTTTGTACGGCTGGGGATGAGTCAAATGTAGCTTCACTTGCATTAATTTCGCCTGTTTTCATTTTTAGGCTTATCGATTGGGCTAACTTACGATAGTTTTCCATCGATAAGTTTTGGAGTGCCTTGATTAATTCTTTTTCGGACATCCCATCTTTTTTAATATATTCAGGGATCATAAGCGCACTGACAATTGGATAAACGTCTTCATGCTGTGTTAAGCCTAAGTCTGTTCTGCGTTTATTTATCGCATCAATACCGAGCAGATTAATTAAATAGTCTGTATTGGCATTTGAGCTATACGTAATCATTCCTTTTGCAACATCATGTAAAGTGACTTCATTATTCTCGATGCCCCCATCTTGTTTCATAGCTTCTAACCATGCTTCATGAGCGCCCCCATCAGTATTTTTCAAATAAAAACGGTTCAAATCTTCCAATGGTACTGTTTTGTCTTTTTGAATGTTGTTTTCTTCAACTTGCATGGCATATTCAAGGGCAATAAGAATTTTTACTGTACTTGCTAAAGGCCGTGTAACAGTTGACTGATAAGTAATGACAGGCTCACCATTTTCAGCAAAATATAAAGAGCTGGATTCCGGATTATCTTTTAAATGTTGGATAATATAATTCGGATTGTCTCTGAGTAAAACATATGCTGCAATTCCTGCAATTAAAGTAATGACCCCGTAAATAGTTAGTCTCTTCTTTGTATAGGTTTTACGATCAAGCAAGATCATTGCCAGAAAACCGAACAGTAAAGCAGTGAGGAAATTTATATTGAAAACTAAAACGGCAATAATTATTCCGGATATTATAGCAATTGTTGCAATGGCTTTTTGAATTTCTTCACGTGTTCTTTGCTTCTTATCCAATAAAGGAATTAAAGTAAAGAAAATAAATCCGAACAAACCAATCCAAGCATAAATATTCATTTATGAACTTCCTCCCTTAAAAGACATAGCTCAAATTTATTCAAGCCCCTTTACACCAAATTTTAATGGTTATTATTGTCTTTTACGGAGGAAAACTTTAAAAGTTTCATTTATATAAAATCAATTATGAATTGTTTGTCTATGTATGTATTCTTCTTGAAAAGCCAAAATGAAAAGAAAACGCTACAAGTTCATGTAGCGCTTCCTTTTCGTTAATTATTGTTGATTGTTTGAATTACCGCGTAATTGTTGCTCTGCCATTTGAACTAGGCGTTTCGTAATTTCGCCACCTACAGAGCCGTTAGCACGTGCTGAAGCGTCTGGTCCTAATTGTACACCAAACTCTTGTGCAATTTCGTACTTCATTTGGTCAACTGCTTGTTGTGCACCAGGTACACGTAATTTGTTTGAGCTGTTGTTGTTTGCCATCTATTATCGCCTCCTTATGACTTTAGAATGCACAGGGAGGAAAGTTTCATACCATATCAGGAATAGGTAATTTACAGTTTAATTGGCAATATTATTATAAAATGATGTAGTTTTTATAACCGAATTAACATCTATAAACACCAAATCACTCAGGAAAGAACGTATTGCAACATAAAAAATCAAATAATAGTTGGATTGTAAATTATGGGATAAAATGGTTTAATTGGGATATCTAATATAGATTCATCATTGTACATAATAAATGGGGAAGGAATGACTTTTTTGAATTCAATTATCGAAAACAATAAAAAAAGCTGGGATATTGTTGCGAAGCATTTTGCTGGAGGAGATGCGTTGCCAAGCTATGGACCTTTAGCGCAAACAGAAGAAGAACTGAATTTAATCGGAGATGTCGCCGGGAAAACGGTGCTGGAAGTTGGGTTTGGTAGCGGTCATTCTCTTTTATATATGAATAACAATTGTGCAAAGGAGCTTTGGGGTGTTGATTTTTCGGGTGCCCAAAAGAAACTGGCGCAGAAAACTTTAAACGGCATTGAGGCAAACTTATTTACGGCTCCAATGGAAGAAGAAATCGGATTGCCCAAAAATTATTTTGATTTAGTGTACTCCATTTATGCGATTGGCTGGTCAAGTGATCTACCGGCAACTTTTAAGTTAATTCACAGCTACTTAAAAGAAGGAGGCGATTTCGTTTTCAGCTGGGAACACCCTTTCTATAATCAAATCAAATGCCGAGATCATCAGTTTATTTTAACGGATTCCTACCAGCGTGAAGGATATATTGAAACAATGTCATTTAAAGGGGAAGATGCACCAATGCAAATACCGAAATATAAAATGGCGACATTTATAAACGAACTTATAAAAGCAGACTTTGAACTTGTAGAAATTATTGAAAGTAATATTCCATGCTCTATAAAAGATGAAGAAATTCCGTATTCCGAAAAGTATTATTCTCTACATAAAGCAAGCCACTTTCCAACGACCTTTATTGTGAAGGCTCGAAAACGTACTTTATAGGAGGTAAGTAAAATGATTCGAAAGTTAACAAACGAAGACCTTAAAATTACAATGGCACTTGTACATAAAAAGCCGGCAGAAAATTTATTTATCATAGGTGACATTGAAGCGTATGGGATGGAATCTGATATTCAGGATTTATGGGGGCAATTTGTAGGTGATCAGCTAATAGCGATTTTACTGCGCTATGATCAAAACTATATTCCGTATAGTGAAGGGAATTATGATGTCGAAGGATTTGCCAAAATAGTTAACGAAAACCGAGGTCGGATAGAAATATCGGGACTTCAGCATTTAGTCACTCCATTAAAAAAATGGATTGACCGCGGTATTCGTCGGGACAGCGAAACGTATTATGCAAAATGTACAAAATTAACGGTTCCGACTGCCGAATTGGATTTTTCAAATGTAACGTATTTACAGCCAAGTGAGTACGAAGAAAATATTGAAATGCTCAAATCGATCCCGGAATTTTCAACGGGTACATTTAGTGTTGAAGGAAGAGAGCGTGCTGAAAAATTTAAAACTGGGCGTACTTATATTATTCGTGATGAACAAGGCGTGATGGTCTCATCAGCATCAACAACAGCGGAAAATTCCCAATCCGCGATGATTGTTGGTGTCGGAACGAGACCAGGTTACGGGAAAAAGGGATATGCGACACATTGTATGTTAAAACTATGCGTTGACTTGCTCGCCGAAGGAAAATCAATTTGCCTGTTTTATGATAATCCTGCTGCCGGACGCATTTATAAGCGGATTGGTTTTGAAGATATCGGTTTTTGGACAATGGTTCGATATGAAGAAAGAAAATAAGGGAGATAATATTGTGAAAATTTTATTAGCAGAACAACCGATTCATATAAATGCCTATGATATCGATGCGATGGGCATTGTAAGTAATATTGTTTATGTAAGGTGGTTTGAGGATTTACGTATGGCTTTTTTAAATGAGCATTATCCATTAGCGGAAATGATGGCAGTACAAATCTCCCCAATCTTGATGAAAACAGAAATCGAGTACAAAGCCCCTTTAACAATCTTCGATAAACCGCTCGGACGGTGCTGGATGGTGAAAGTCGGGCAATCAAGTTGGGAAATGGAGCTGGAAATTACAACGGAGAAGCATACACATTGTATCGGAAAGCAGTCAGGATGCTTTTTCGATTTAGAAAAGAAAAAAGTTGCCAAAATACCTGAACCATTAAAAAAACTTTTCGAAATGGAGCAATAAAAAGGAGCAATTCAATTGGTGATGAAAGAACATTTAGAAGGAATAGTAAATAAAACGACCAATCTGGATTTAATTGATTTTAACGGATTAATCGAGTTCATGCTAAAAAATACCGGAAATACGGATGGACATTTACGTGATCACTTAATTTATCGGGGATTTTGCGAATTAATTCTGAATGAACAATATACTGACAAACAATTAAATGCAATATTAAAAACATGTTTGGATGATGAGCATCTTTATTTAAATATTACACACAATGCCCCTTCTGATGATGTTTTTACAAAATCATTTTCAGCACTTGTTATTACGCTTATTTTAGGGAAAGACCGTGAAAAAAGAATTTTGCCTGAAGAACTCGTAGTTGAGGCTATTCACCGTAGTATTCGTTATTTATTTTTTGAGAAGGATTACCGGGGTTTTGTCAATACGAAGGGCTGGGCACATGCGGTTGCACATGGAAGTGACTTATTGACAGAAGCAATTAGACATCCGTTGATGACGGATTCACAATTATTTTGTAGTGCATTACAAAGTTTAAAAAGCTGTCTTCATACTGAATATGCTTTAATCGATGAGGAAGAAGAACGCATGTTACCGGTCATTGATGCATTACTGGATAAGGGACTGACGGATGAGCAATTGTTAACGTGGCTAAAAGAATTGCATTACATAGAAGTAGAGAATTGGCATAAGAAATACCGGTATGAATGGAACGTGAAGAAATTCGAGGCAACATTATTAAAGCATTTATTAAGTTCAACCAAATGTACACAAACAACTAATTGGATTGTTTTTGGAAGTCCAACTATAGTTTAGCAAGGAGTTGAAAAATTGAGACGTCTTTTTTTAATGATACTGCCGTTCTTTTTATACATAACAGGTTTACTATCATATTATTTTGATAACATTAACGGTTATCAATTTATTATTTTTATCATGGTGGGCTTGGGTATTTCAATTTTCGGTTTTTTTCTTTACCGAAACAACAAGAAGTTGAAAGCAGCTTTTTTGGGGATTTTTTATATACTAGCTCTATTGGCTATGTTCGAAAGCCGACTGATTGAATATGAAAAGTATACTTACTTTCTTGTCTCATATAACGAGCCTTTTGAAATAGTCGAAGATTCAGGTATCAATGTACTGGCAGTGGAAGTTATTGAAGCTCCATATATAACAGATTTGGACTACCTAATTCATAGTGTGGAATTTTCAACTAATAAAGAAATTCTGGATGTGGAAGTTGTCACGAATAAAATCCGGTACCGTTCGAAAAACGAAGAATTACTAAGTTATGTACGTCCTGCGGAGAAACATTTTGAAACAATGAAGGAAAATGTCAATGCTTATTTACCTGAAAACTCTTCTGCTATTAATCGATTTTTAGAAAGAGAGGATATAGAAGGTGACAGTGCAGGACTTGCCGCTGTTTTAAGCGCTCTTATCGAAAATGGTGACGTTAACAATGACGTTCCGATTGCCGTAACAGGAGCGATTGATAGCAAAGGTAATGTGAAGGAAATTGGTTCGATAAAAGCGAAAATCTTAATTGCTGAACAAAGCGGCTTTTCTCATATTCTAATACCTATGGAAAATGAAGAAGAGGCGAAGAAAGTAAAAATAAATGAGCAACCTGATATCAAAATTATTGCTGTCACATCTATAAATGATGCCGTGGATTATGTAAAAAAGCTAAATGAACCCGTAACAGGAAAATAATAAAGTGAATAATTGAAATTAAACAACCTTTGATTAGTTGTATAGTAAATTTATGTATAAAACACCTAATACACGACTAATAAACGCTCCAGTTATGCTCAGAAGCTTATGGAGAAAATAATTACCCTATCATTTTTTAACAGACTATGTTATTTTTATAATAATTTAATAATTTGCAATTTAAATGAGTGCTTACAGATTTTTGTAAGGTAAAAGGGAAATTAGTGCAAGACTAATGCAGCCCCCGCTACTGTAATAGCTGATGAAATCACAATGAATCACTGTCGTAATGATGGGAAGATGTGAAAGTAAAAGGAAGCTTAAGCCAGGAAACCTGCTTATTTAAACGATACTTACTTTTCGGAGGGAGAGGTATAGGCGAAACAAGTAATTGTTTTTGTGTTTTCTATACTTTTTTAGTATTAATTTCACATGCCCGTACCTCTTTCTGATGAGAGGTGCGGGCATTTTTTATTTCTTAGTGGATACGTAATACCAGTTTTTATTGGGATCCACACAAGTAAAATTATCATCACTCCCTATGGGGCGAGATGTATTTTTCTATAACGGAGGGTGTATACATGCAAAAGGGAAAAATCTTTGTTGTAGGGTTCGGTCCTGGAGATCGTGAACATATAACAAAACGTGCAGTCGATGCGCTACAGCAAAGTGATCACATTATGGGCTACAAAACGTATGTAGAACTGATTGAGCATTTAGTGACTGCGAAAACCATTGTCAGTACGGGAATGACTGAAGAAGTTTCACGTGCACAAGAAGCTGTAAAACAAGCTGAAGCCGGCCATATTGTTGCCGTTATTTCCAGTGGGGATGCGGGTGTTTACGGGATGGCGGGGCTCGTATATGAAGTATTAATCGAAAAGGGCTGGACTGCAAAAGTAGGCATTGAAGTAGAAGTTGTTCCGGGTATATCTGCGATTAACTCCTGTGCAAGTTTACTCGGCGCTCCGGTTATGCATGATTCGTGCACAATTAGTTTAAGTGACCATTTAACACCTTGGACGGTAATTGAAAAAAGGATTGAGGCAGCTGCAATGGCAGACTTTGTCGTTGCGTTCTACAATCCGAAATCTGGCAGACGCACGAGACAAATTGTTGAAGCACAGCGTATTTTGCTTAAGTATCGTTCTCCGGATACACCTGTTGGACTAGTAAAAGCTGCTTACCGAGATACGCAGGATATTGTGTTAACTACACTAGAAGAGATGCTGGAACACGATATCGGAATGTTGACTACGGTAGTCGTAGGGAATTCCTCAACATTTTACTATGATAATAAAATTATTACACCTCGTGGTTATCAGCGTAAATATACGTTGGGAGAAGAAAAACAACTATTAAAACCGCACCAACGTTTGAAAAAAGAAGCGGAACCTTGGGCGTTGGATCAGGAAACGGGTGAAGCAAAGACAGGGTATGAAAAAATTGAAGCTATCGAGAAAAAAATAGTTGAACCAGCAGCCATTAAAATAACCGCATTACAGCTTGCAAATGAAGCATTAGCGCTCGTACATAAAGAAACGTCAGTAGTAAAAGTTGAAGAAAATCCTTTTTTAGTTCAGCAAGAAGTGGAATCCATATTTGAGTTTGCTGTATCACCAGGTGTTGCCAATAAAATGATTACACCTGCACAAATGATTACATTGGCAGAGGTTGTAGGGGAACGGGGTACGATGGAATATACGCCCGATCATCGTCTCGTGTTGAAGGTACCAACTGATTCACCTCAAAGAATCGTAGAAACGGTAGAAAAAACGGGTTTACTTGTTCAACCTGTCGGCGACGTAGTAATCGTCAAGGCGTGTGATTTCTGTTACGGCGAAAAAGCGGAATCCATTCCTTATGCTGAACAGATCATGGAAACGCTCGGGGGCATTAAAATGCCGAAAGAGCTGCACGTCGGTTTTAATGGATGCGGTATGGCATGTTATCGAGCGGTTTTTGATGATATCGGCATTGTTTACCGTAAGAAAAAGTTCGATTTGTTTATCGGCTCTAAACCAGTTGGGCGAACAGCTCATGCTGCACAACCTGTCCTGGAGGGAATCGATCCGGAAAAATTGATTCCTTTACTAACGGATATCATTGCGGACTATAAAGAAAATGCACATCCTAATGAGCGTTTCTTTAAATATTTTAAACGTGTGAAGAAAATACTGAATTTCAATTATGTTGATATGTCATGCAAAATTAAAGTGGAAGAAGCCCCGTGTGGAGATTAGGTGAGACGATGATTTTATTTTTAGCGGGAACAAGTGATGCAAGAGAGCTGGCGAGTCGATTAATGCAAGCCGGCTATGATCTGGTGGCCACTGTTGTTACGGATTCTGCTGCTGCGAGTCTAAAAGATGCGAATGTTCCATATCATGTCGGTCGCTTAACAGAACAGCAAATGTCGGAACTGATCGAAGAACGATACGTAACAACGGTGGTAGATGCAAGTCATCCGTATGCGGAAGAGGCTTCTAAAACAGCGATGGCTGCTGCAAATATAACGGGTATACCCTATATTCGATATGAACGTCCCCAACAAAGCTATGTACATCTGCTCGTTACGGAAGTGGAAACGTATAAAGAAGCGGCAATTGCTGCATCCGCACATTCAGGAACAATTATGTTGACGACAGGCAGTAAAACGCTCGCAGTTTTTACGGAGCAATTATTACATAACGAAAATATTCGTCTTGTCTGCCGGATGCTGCCAAATAAAGAGAATATGGATAAATGCAATGCACTTGGTGTGAAGCAACGCGATATTATCGCAATCCAAGGACCGTTTTCTAAAGAATTGAATAAAGCGCTTTACGAACAGTTCAGCACAACACTTATTATTACAAAGGAAAGCGGGAAAGTCGGTTCTGTAGACGAAAAGATGGATGCGGCTCTGGAAATGGGTATTCCCGTCATCTTAATTAAAAGACCAAAAATACAATATGAAAACTTATGCACTTCATTTGAGGAAGTGTTTGAAAAATTAGGAGGCAAAAACAATGGCAAATATGAATTTTAATACAGATTTCGTACCACTAACAGTAGACCCGGACAAAATTTATGACTATAGTTTTGCGATGATTAAAGAAGAAATGGGCGAGCATCCATTTACGGATGAACAATGGCTTGTCGTTCGCCGTGTTATCCATGCTTCAGCAGACTTCGAACTGGGCCGCAGCATGATTTTTACGGATGATGCGATTGAAGCGGGCATTCAGTCAATTTTAGCTGGACGTCATGTTGTTGCCGATGTTCAGATGATTGAAAGTGGATCAGGGCGTAAACGATTCCAAAAACATGGTGGGGATTTGCATTGTTATATCGCAGATGAAGATGTATCAATCGAAGCAAAAAAACTGGGAACAACTCGTGCCATTATTTCGATGCAGAAGGCGACGCAACTACAAGAAGGCGGAATTTATGCAATCGGGAATGCTCCAACAGCATTACTTGAATTAATTCGCCTGATTAAAGAAGGTCTTGCAAAGCCGGATTTAATTATCGGAATGCCTGTTGGGTTCGTTTCGGCAGCAGAATCAAAAGCGGAATTAGCGATTTTAGAAGGAATTCCGTTTATTACGAATGTAGGAAGAAAAGGTGGCAGTACTGTAACCGTCGCAGCATTAAATGCCATCTCAATCATGGCAGATGAACGAGCAAAAGAAGCGAAATAAAAAAGATCCGTCGGAAATGCGTCACGGCTATACAACTGGAGCTTGTGCAACTGCGATGACAAAGGCTGCCTTGTACGCACTTGTGACCGGAGAAGTTCCTGAACATGTAACGATTCATTTACCTGTAGGAAAGGATGCCACATTTACGGTGGCATCATTTGCAGTAAAGGACAATGAAGTGATGTGTGAAACGATTAAAGATGCCGGGGATGATCCGGATGCAACACATAAAGCACGTATTCAAAGCACTGTCCGTTTTGTAGAAAAAAGCGGTGTCCATCTGGATGGCGGAGTCGGTGTTGGTCGGGTGACAAAGGCAGGATTACCCGTCCCTGTGGGAGAAGCGGCTATTAACCCTGTTCCGAGAAAAATGCTTCATGGCGTCGTCGAAGAAGCGATCCAACTTTTCCAAATTGACAAAGGAGTCGAAGTAATTATTTCAGTTCCGGACGGTGAGGAAATAGCGAAGAAGACGTTAAATGCAAGGCTTGGTATACTGGGCGGAATTTCTATATTAGGTACGCGCGGTACAGTCGTACCCTTTTCAAGTTCAGCATATATGGCGAGTATCGTGCAGGCGATCAGTGTTGCAAAAGAAGCAGGCTGTGACCATCTTGTCATTACAACCGGCGGACGCAGCGAAAAATATGCAATGAAGCAATATCCGCATTTACCAGAAGAAGCATTTATAGAGATGGGAGATTTCGTCGGTTTTACATTAAAGCATATTGCCCGAAAAGAGATTCCCCAAGTATCGCTTGTCGGGATGATGGGGAAATTTTCTAAGGTAGCACAGGGTGTCATGATGGTGCATTCAAAAAGTGCGCCTATCAGTTTTCCGTTTTTGGCTGAAATCGCAAAAAAAGCCGGAGCTGATCCAGAAATAATCGAGCAAATATTGCATGCGAATACGGCATCACAAGTAGGGGAAATCATGCAGGGGAATGACCAATTTTTTGAAGCGCTTTGTAAAAACTGCTGTTACTTTGCACTGGATCATATGAAAGCGAAATTACGTGTTTCCACATCGCTGTATGCAATGAACGGGGACATGCTAGGAAAGGCTGAGAATATTGAACAAATGGATGAAAATGATTGGTATCGGGGATAACGGTCCAGCAAGTTTACTCCCCCAATATATCGCTTGGATCAATTCAAGTGAAGTACTTGTTGGTGGTGAACGTCATCTTGACTTTTTTCCGGAATACACTGGCGAAAAAATCATTATAAAAGGCGGACTCTCACGACTCGTGAAAAAGCTGCATGCAGAAAAAAGGAACGTCGTTATTTTAGTATCGGGTGACCCGCTATTTTACGGTTTAGGGGGAGTTTTGGCTAAAAAGCTCCCATTAGAAATTTACCCATATGCAAGCTCTGTTCAATTAGCATTCACAAAAATGCAGGAAAGCTGGCAGGATGCTTATTTAACGAGTGTTCATGGCCGGTCAATGAAAGGGCTTGCCCAAAAAATCGATGGCCGAAAAAAAATAGCGATATTGACCGATGAAGAAAATTCACCGAATGCACTTGCCCGTTATTTAAAAGCGTATGGCATGACCGAATACGATGCGTTTGTAGCAGAAAACTTGGAAGGTCCAACTGAACGATGTCGTCATCTTTCTCTGGATGAAATGGAGAATGCCGAATTTTCTCCATTGAATGTCGTTATTTTAAAGCAGCGTGAAACTGTTGAGCGTGCGTCAATCGGTATTGATGATGACAAGTTTATTCAGCGAAAACCGGATAAAGGGCTTATCACAAAAAAGGAGATCCGAGTGCTTTGTTTACAGGCACTGCAATTAAAAGAAACAAGTATCGCATGGGACATTGGGACCTGCACGGGGTCAGTTGCTATTGAGATGTCGAAAATAGCCCGGGAAGGTCAAGTATTTGCGATTGAAAAAAATGAAGCCGATTTGGAAAACTGTCTTCAAAATCAGCATATTCACCGTACTGACTTTACAGCTGTTTTAGGAAAAGCACCAGAAAGATTAGAAGAATTCCCTGATCCGGACGCCATATTCATTGGTGGAAACGGCGGCAATATGGAGCAGTTACTGAAATTATGTGTCGATCGATTAAAGCCAAATGGCCGCATTGTTATGAACATCGCGACTATTGAAAACTTGGCAGAAGCTATGGGGCATTTTAAAAAGTTCAACTGTGATGTTGCTGTACTGCAGGCACAAATCTCAAAAAGTAAGCCAATTTTAAATTTAACGCGTTTTGAACCGTTAAATCCAATTTTTATCGTAACAGCACAGAAAGGGTTGGAAATATGACAATCGGTACATTAATCGGATTAGGTGTTGGACCAGGGGATCCTGAACTTATCACAGTAAAAGCTTTTCGAATGTTGAAAGAATGCCCGGTAATTGCCTATCCTCAAAAACTACGCGGTAGTAAATCGTATGCTCAACGAATAATCGATGTGTACGTTAATCCGGCAGAAAAGGAAATGCTAGGACTTGTATTTCCGATGACGAAGGACGAGGAAACGTTGCAGGAAGCATGGTCTAAATCCGCTGAGAAAATCTATGCACATTTGAAAGAAGGGCGAGATGTCGCTTTTGTAACGGAAGGCGACCCGATGCTATTTAGTACATATATACACTTGATGAAATTAATGAAGGAAATGCATCCCGAAGTTCAAATGAAATCTATAGCAGGGATATCTTCATTTAATGGAACTGCCAACCGTTTAGGAATCCCATTGGCAGACGGCGATGACCATGTAGCAATGATTCCGGCGACTTCGGATATGGCAGAAATGCGTCGTGTTATTGAGACGCATGACGGAATTGTGTTCATTAAAGTAGCAAAAGTATTGGATGACATGCTGGATTTACTTGAAGAAATGAACTTACTAGAAAAAACGTATGTTGTGACAAAAGTAACTTCAGATGAAGAAATTATTTGGAAAACGAATGAATTGCGTGGAGCTGAGCTCAATTATTTATCATGTATGGTGGTGCGAAAATAATGAAGAAAATTTGGATTATAGGTGCTGGCCCCGGAGACCCGGATTTAATTACTGTGAAAGGTCTTAAACTGCTTCAACAAGCGGATGTAGTCATGTATACAGATTCTTTAGTTAGTGAAACTCTAGTTGCCGAAGCCCGTGCGGATGCAGAAGTGATCCGTACAGCAGGCATGCATTTACAAGAGATGGTTGATTGCATCGTCGAACGCGTCAATGAGGGGAAAATGGTTGTGCGTTTACATACGGGTGACCCGGCAATGTACGGGGCAACAATGGAACAAGTTGCATTGTTAAAAAACCATAATATTGGCTATGACGTTGTTCCAGGTGTAAGTTCTGTATTTGCTGCCGCTGCTGCAGTAGGGGCCGAATTGACGGTTCCTGACTTGACGCAAACTTTGATCTTAACACGAGCAGAAGGACGTACACCAGTACCTGAGCGTGAAAAACTGCAAGCGTTGGCAAGCCATCATTGCACAATTGCAATGTTTTTAAGTGCCACATTAACGAAAAAGATTACAAAAGAACTACAGGCTGCCGGCTGGTCGGATGATACACCGGTTGCGGTTATTCAACGAGCTTCATGGCCGGATCAAAAAATCGTTCGCACGACAATTGCTGAACTGGATGAAGCGATGCGGACAAATGGCATTCGCAAACATGCGATGATTTTAGCCGGCTGGGCACTTGATCCGAACATTCATGAAAAAGATTACCGTTCAAAATTGTATGATGCTACATTTACACATGGTTTCCGTAAAGGTGTGAAAGTCGATGATTAATTTACGGGAAGGTGAAATACCGGAAGTTCGTGTAACAAAACCTTATGCACTAGTAGCCATTACAAAGCATGGTGTGGCGAATGCGCGAAAGTATGCGGAGAAGTTTCCGTATGTCGATGTCTATTATATGAAGAAATTTGAGCAGGGCGATGAGGCTGAAAAAAATATTCAATTATTTGACGGGACGGTGCGCCTGCTGCTGCCTGCATTATTTAAAGCATATAAGTCGATGATATTGATTATTTCCCTTGGCGCAGTCGTTCGGATGATTGCCCCGATTTTAGTAGATAAAAAGAAAGATCCGGGTGTTCTCGTTGTTGACGATAAAGGACAATACGTCGTGAGTGTTCTATCCGGACATATTGGGGGTGCGAATGCCCTGACAAATGAGTTTGCACAGGCAATCAATGCGACTCCGATTGTAACTACAGCATCCGATGTTCAAAAAACAATCGCGGTTGATTTATTTGGTGCACGGTACGGATGGGTTTGGGACAGTGAAGAGAAATTAACACCTGTCAGTGCTTCAGTAGTGAATGAGGAACAGGTTGCGATTGTTCAGGAAACCGGTGAAAAAAAATGGTGGATGCATGAAACACCGATGCCTGATACTTTGAAAATTTACCGGACAACAGAGGAAGCAATCGCTGCAAAACCACATGCTACATTGCTCATTACCGATCGTATTATCGGAAAAGAGGAAGAAGTATTACTCGAAAACGGTGTAATTTACCGACCAAAATCAATTGTTTTGGGAATGGGCTGTAATCGCGGAACATCTGCAGAAGAAATTGAACAACTAATTGATGAAACGCTTGCAGAACTAAAGCTGAGCAAAAAAAGCGTCAAAGCAATCGCCACAATCGATTTGAAAAAAGATGAGCAAGGTTTCCTGCAAGTAACGGCTAGAAACAACTGGCAGTTTATAACGTATACACCCGCAGAGCTTAATGAAATGCCGCTGCAAAATCCATCTGAAACAGTATTTAAATTTACAGGGGCTTACGGTGTCAGTGAACCCGCAGCATTAAAGTGTGCCAATGCGACGGACTGGCTTTTGAAAAAAAAGAAAAGCGGCAATGCAACCATTTCTGTTTCCAGGATTACATTTGAAGAGGAGGTAACCGGATGAATCGGTTCGTATTAGCCGGAACAGGAAGTGGTGTTGGAAAAACGACATTTACCATTGGTATTATGCGTGCACTAATGAAGCGCGGCTTAACTGTTCAAGGATTTAAATGTGGTCCGGATTATATCGATCCGACGTATCATACAGCTGTAACGAAACGGTCTTCACGCAATATTGACAGTTTCATGATGTCAGAAGATGTGGTCCGCACAATTGTCGCAAGAAACAGCATAGATTCAGATGTTTCGATTATTGAAGGAGTAATGGGTTTCTATGATGGAAAGTCACCATTATCGAATGAAGGATCGGCAGCACATATAAGTGCTATTACGAGTAGTCCGGTAATTTTAATTGTCAACGCAGCGAGTATGGCTCGAAGTGTAGCTGCCATTGTAAAAGGATTTCAGCAGTTGGATGACAATGCCAATATTGTGGGGATTATTGCCAATCAGTTGGGCAGTAAAAGTCACTTTGAAATTATTAAAACAGCAATTGAATATGAATGCAAAGTTCCTGTTTTGGGCTACTTGCAAAAAGGTGAGGTACCAGCATTGCCGAGCCGTCATTTAGGTTTAGTACCGGCAATTGAACGAGGAGACCTCGATTCATATTTCGACGAGCTTGCAGATGCTATCGAAGCAACTGTTGATCTGGATTTGCTGCTACAAGTTACAAAAGCGGCCGAATTGGAGCAAACTTCAAAAATTTTCAATACGCAAACAAACACGCAAGAAATTCATTTAGCTGTTGCAAAAGATGCAGCATTTAACTTCTATTATGAAGAAAATTTTGAATTACTCAAAGCGAACGGTGCAAAACTGCATTTCTTCTCACCTCTTGAAAATGAACCGGTTCCTGAACAAGCACAAGGTTTATATATTGGCGGAGGGTTCCCTGAAGAATTTGCAGAAAAGCTTTCTAAAAATGAACAGGCAAATATTTCGATAAAACAGGCAATTGATAAGGGAATACCAACACTTGCAGAATGTGGCGGTTTCATGTATTTGACTGAAGAAATTTTCAACCGTGAAGGAAATGGCTACAAAATGCTAGGTGTCATTCCGGGGATTGTTCGTATGCAAGATAAGTTAGCGGCTTTAGGCTACAGAGAAATTACCGGTGTGGAGGGCAACTTTTTAATTGGTGAACAGGAGCTGGCTAAAGGTCATGAATTCCATTATTCGGTATACGAAGGAAATCATGAAACACCTGCTTATTTTACAAAAGGACGCTTTGGAGCGAAACAGGAAGGTTATTCACAAGGAAATCTAGTCGCTGGATATACACATTTTCATTTCGCATCCAATCCACAACTCGTGAAAAATTGGCTTGCAGCTTGTTTGGAGGTAAGAATATGAATTATTTTCCTTTAATGGTCAATATAGATTTTAAAAAAGTGGTGATTGTAGGTGGAGGCCATGTAGCCCGTCAAAAAGTTGAAGCATTATTACCTACGAATGCCCAGATTACCGTTGTCAGTCCGACAGTAACGGATAAGTTAAAAACATATTTAGATGAAGGTAGAGCAGTCTGGAAACAAAAACTTTTTGAACCGGCCGATTTAGACGATGCAGCCCTTATTTTTGCGGCAACTAATGACGAAGCGGTCAATGATGCTGTGGAAGAAGCGACACAGCATTGGCAATTATTAAATCGTGCAGATGCTTTAGGTCGTATGGATTTTATGAACCCTGCTGTTGTCCGTCGTGGAGATTTTGTTGTAACAGTGTCGACAACTGGCGCAAGTCCGGCGCTTACTAGAAAAGTAAAAGCTGACTTAGAGGAACAATATGATGAAAGCTATGCAGATTACGTTGCATTTTTAAAGGAAGCCCGTTTACTTGTTCTTAAAAATTATGAAGGCGATGCAAAAAAAACAGCGCTTGCTCAATTACTTGAACCTGAAATACTGGATTGGATTCAGCAAAAGAATGAGGAAAAATGTGCACAGTTTTTACGTCAGATTGAAGCGGGAGAAGTCAATTGAGTGGATTTGTTTATATAGTTGGTGCTGGACCGGGTGATCCGAAATTACTGACAATACGTGCATTAGAATGCATTCAGTTAGCTGATGTCATTTTATATGACAGATTAGTAAACCCCGAAATACTAAAACACGCAACAGCCCATTGCGAATTAATTTATTGTGGCAAAGAACCGGGAAAGCATGGCCTAATACAAGATGAAATTCATCGTGTACTAGTTGCAAAAGCACTGCAGAACAAGCGGGTTGTCCGTTTAAAAGGTGGCGACCCATTCGTCTTTGGACGAGGTGCAGAAGAAGCAGCAATTCTTCGCAATGAAAACATTGAATTTGAAATTGTTCCAGGGATAACAGCAGGCATAGCGGCACCGGCATATGCAGGCATACCCGTTACACATCGTGATTATGCAACAAGCTTTGCCATTGTTACCGGGCATGGCCGTGAAGAAAAGGGGCAGGATTTTTTAAGCTGGTCAAGTCTCGCACAAATCGATACGATTGCGTTTTATATGAGCATCGGCAATATCGATCATATTACGAAAAGCTTAATCAAACACGGAAAGAAACCGACAACCCCGGTTGCAGTAATTGAATGGGGGACAACAAGCAATCAGCGTACGATTACAGGTAAATTAGAAACGATTTCCGAACAAATTCAGCAGCAAAAAATGGTCAACCCTTCGATGATTTTAGTCGGGGATGTCGTAGGAATTCGAGAAGAAATTGCATGGTTTAGTGAAAGGATTGAGACAACATGTTAGAAGCATTAAAAAGTCGACGAGCGGTTCGTCAATTTTTACCAAAGGAAGTAGAACGGGAGAAAATTGAACAATTATTGCAGGCGGCAACTTATGCACCGAATGACCGAATGCGCGAGCCTTGGCAATTTTATATTTTGCAAGGGGATAGTTTAAAGCGTTTTGAACAAGTAGCATTCGATTATTTACAGCAGCGCTTCCCGACAAAACCAAACTTAGTGGAAAGCTCCATGCAGGCAGTTACAAAAACACCGCTCATCATTGTCGTAACATCTGCCGTAGTGGAAGGAGATGAAGGGGCGACACTGGACAATAAGTTCGCTGTTAGCAGCGCAATCATGTCGATGTGGCTAATGGCTGAAGCGCTCGGTTTAGGTATGGTGTGGCGGACACGTGGTGTCGGTCTTGTACATGACACAGCTTTGCATGAATTTATCGGGGCGACGGATTTCGAACATCTCGTTGGTACGCTATGTATTGGCTATCCGGAGGAACCGGTTACAACTGAGAAAAAACGTACATCGTTTTCAGAAAAAACAACTTGGCTTTAGGGGGCAATTTTAGGATGAGAAAAGGAATGCTGCTCGTATATACGGGTGAAGGAAAAGGAAAAACAACCGCTTCATTAGGTGTAACCTTACGTGCAATTGGCCGTGGGATGACTGTGAAATATTTTCAGTTTATTAAATCACCGGAACGTACATATGGAGAACAAATTGCCCTTCGTAAATTAGGTGTTGAAACCGTTCAGCTTGGTATTGGTTTTACGTGGACAAAAACACCGGAAGAACATAGAGAAGCGTTAAAAAAGGCTTGGCAAATTGTAAAAAAGGAATTGCAGGATGAAACGACGGATTTACTCGTTTTGGATGAATTAAATAATGCACTGGCGATTTCCAAATTTCAAATCGATGATGTTTTGCCTTTAGAGGAAGTACTTGAAGCAATACGTAATCGACCGGCCACAATGCATTTAGTCGTTACAGGACGTTCAGCACATCCGGATCTTATTGCAATGGCTGATCTGGTTTCAACCGTTGATGCGACAAAACATTATTACAGCGAGCAGGACGTCACAGCAATGAAGGGGCTGGAGTTTTAGTGCAGGCAATCATGATTCAGGGCACCGCATCAGATGTAGGGAAAAGTGTACTCTGTACAGCACTATGTCGCATTTTAGTTAATGACGGTTATCGGGTTGCTCCATTTAAATCACAAAATATGGCGCTGAATTCGTATATTACAAAAGATGGCGGAGAAATTGGTCGAGCGCAAGGGGTTCAGGCAGAAGCGGCAAAAATTGATGCAACAACAGATATGAACCCGATATTACTGAAGCCTAAAGGGGATATGGTATCAGAAGTGATTCTGCACGGTAAACATTTTGCCAATATGGATGCGGTCAGTTATCGTGAACAATTTGTAGAGGCGGTCATGCCTGAAGTTCGTACCTCACTTGACCGTTTATCGGAGAACTATGATGTTCTTGTTTTGGAAGGTGCGGGAAGTCCCGCGGAAATCAACTTGAAAAGCCGTGATATTGCCAATATGCGAATGGCTCATGAAACAGATGCGGCTGTGATTTTAGTGGCGGATATTGAACGAGGTGGTGTTTTTGCTTCACTTGTCGGGACACTGATGTTATTGGATGATGCGGAGAAAGCCCGTGTCAAAGGAATCATTATTAACAAGTTTCGCGGCATGAAAGAACTGCTGACAAATGGAATCGAATGGCTGGAAGAGTATACAGGAATTCCTGTACTGGGCGTTATTCCGTATTTCGATATTCAAATTGAGGCAGAAGATTCAATGGCGCTATCCAGCTTACGCTTGAAGAAGCCACAGCAACACGAATTTGCGATTGATGTTGCTGTCATCCGGTTACCGCGTATATCGAATTTTACCGACATAGATCCATTGTTTGAAGAACCCGGCGTAGGCGTGCGCTTTGTTTCCAACCTAAGTGATTTAAAAAATCCGGATGTCGTAATTTTACCAGGGACTAAAAACACGGTGGAAGATTTTTTATGGCTTCAGCAAACCGGGTTAATGCAAGGTATTTTACAATTAGCGAATCTAAATGTCCGCATTATCGGTATTTGTGGAGGTTACCAGATGCTGGGTGAAACTATCCGTGATGAGCAGGCGGTGGAAAGCACTGGCGGAACGTATTTAACTTTAGGTCTGCTGCCGGTTGAGACAACGTTCATTAATAGTAAGCAAACGGTTCAAGTTTCTGGAAGGAGCTGTACAGGTCATGAAATCGAAGGTTATGAAATTCATTTAGGACGTAGTGTAGCGACTAAACCGTTGAAACCTTTCATCCAATTTTATGATGGCCGGACAGATGGTGTGTATACGGAGCAAGTATTTGGTACATATGTACACGGGATTTTCCAAAATCGCCTATTCACACGTGATTATTTTAATACAGTCCGTATACAAAAAGGGATGGAACCAATCTCAGGAGAGGTCTTATCCGATTTTGAACGTCGCGAACAAGCCTATGAAATGCTGGACCGCCATGTACGTGAGCATTTGGATATGGAGAAGATTTATTCGTTTATTTCCGAAACTACTGTTGATAAGAGGTGAAATTGATGGCTGTTTTACATGGGCCACTCGCAATTGATTTTGAGCAGCTCTGGAAGGAAGGGATGCTGGACTGGAATGGGAATATGCCTGAACGGATGAAAAATGATGCATTGGAAGAAGCTTTTTGGGCACAGTCGATGCAAAAAAAATCCTATAAACAAACGGATGCACATGCCGTTCCGATTTATGAAAAGATTCGTCAATACATACCACAGGGCGCAAGCTGTCTGGAAATGGGACCCGGTTGGGGGAATTATACATTTCCTTTAAGAGAAGATGTCGGAAAACTGACATTGGTTGATGGTTCAAAAAGTGTTTTGGATTACTTGCAGCAGTATTTCATAGAAGACGATGCAGTACACTTTGTCCATGCGAAATGGGAAGAAGCAGATGTTGAACAGCATGATATTGTAATCGGAGTCAATTGTTATTACCGAATATATGAGATGAATGATGCATTGCTTAAAATGAATGATCGTGCAAAGAAAAGAGCGATCATCGGTTTAACGACAGGACCGATTCAACCACATTATGATGTTTTAGCAAAAGAATATCACTATCAGATTAAATATCCGAGACGTGATTATATTGAAATTTTAAATATGCTGTATCAGCTCGGTATTTACGCTGATTGTGAGATGCTGCCATTAGAGCGCGTTTATTACTATGAAAATTATGAAGCACTCTATGAAGCACAAAGTAAAAAGATATTATCGGAACCTTTTGATTTTGAGCATGTTAAAGAGGTACTTGCCCGATTCGTTATAGAGGAGGAAGGCAAGATTGTTTACCGTCATAAATTTTATGCAGCGATCATTAGTTGGGAGCCGGTAAACTTTTATGAATAAAAAGAAATTTTGGCTATGGATGTCTATTTTTATTATTGTGCTAGGAATATCGATTATTGGTGCAATCATGGTAGGTTCTGTAGGAATTACACCCCAGTTAATTATTGAGGTTTTACTTTATAAAATCGGAATTTTAAATGAAACCAATGCTACAAATGCGCAGCAAGTAATCATTTGGGAAATTCGGGTACCACGCGTATTATTGGCATTTTTAGTTGGGGCTTCATTAGCAATATCAGGTGCCGCAATACAGGCGCTAGTTAAGAATTCCATCGCAGATCCATACATACTCGGTGTATCTTCGGGTGCATCTGTAGGGGCAACTTCGGTAATTTTATTCGGTGCTTTTAGTTTTTTCGGCGTGTTTGCTTTATCGCTTGCTGCTTTTTTGGGTGCGGTATTTGCCGTAGTGATTGTCTTTATGCTTGCGCGTGTGAACGGGAAAACTTCGATGATTCGATTGTTACTTTCGGGAATTGCGGTCTCCATGGTTTTAGGAGCCATGACCAACTTTATGTTAATGATCACGAAAGAACAGGGCGGAGTCCAGGCCGTCATGTTTTGGATGCTTGGCAGTTTAGGCGGTGCAAAGTGGTCAAATCTCGGAATACCTTTTGTTACTTTTTGTATCATATTCCCATTATTACTACTAAGCTATCGTCAACTGAACGCACTGTTGCTAGGTGAGGAAACAGCATCGACATTAGGGATTAGTATTGAACGATTCAGGTTGTTCATTATTATCATTGTATCGTTATTAACCGGAGTCGTAGTTGCTGTAAGCGGGAGTATCGGATTTGTCGGTCTCATTGTCCCGCATATTGTGCGCATGATTGTCGGGTCCAATTATAAAGTAGTTTTACCGCTAAGTGCCTTACTTGGGGCAATTATTATTATCTGGGCTGATATGGGTGCACGTATTGCAATTGCACCGGAAGAAATGCCGATAGGAATTATTACCGCATTATTCGGCAGTCCGTTCTTTATTTGGATGCTTCGTCGCGAGCACTATTCTTTTGGGGAAGGGGAATGAGATGATCCAGCTACATCATGTTGAATATTCGGTTGATGATAAAGAGATTCTGAAAAACATTTCTTTGGAAATCATAGAAGGAAATTTTATAGGGATTATTGGTCCAAATGGAAGCGGGAAATCAACGATGCTTAAAATTTTGTACCGTCATCTGAAACAGTCATCGGGAAAAGTAACTTTGCATGAACAGGAAGTCTGGGATATATCCCCGAAAAAACTGGCTAGACAAATGGCTGTCGTTAGTCAGGAGTCCACTGTGTTATTTGATTTTACGGTAAGGGATTTGGTGATGATGGGGCGCACTCCTTATAAGGGCTGGCTCAGTCCTGATAACTCAGAAGATATGTCAATCGCGGACAGAAGCATGGAACTAGCCAATGTCGCGCATTTAGCCAATCGTACATTAAGCAATCTATCAGGTGGCGAGAAAAAACGGGTAATGCTCGCACGTGCTTTGGCACAGCAGGCAAGTATTCTCGTATTGGATGAACCGACAAACCATTTGGATATTGAACACCAGCTCCATTTAATGGATTTAGTCAAAGATTTACCGATTACGATTATTGCGGCGTTACATGATTTAAATTTAGCTGCAGCCTACTGTGATGACCTAATCGTTATGAAAGACGGAACATTACATATTCAGGGTTCACCTGAAAGTGTCTTAACAACAGAGATGTTAAAAGAAGTATTTAACATACATGCAGGAGTTTCTAGAAATCCATTCACAGAAAAAATGCATTTATTTTTTTATACTACTACAGCTATGGATACAAGAGGAGAACAATAATGAAATTACGAAAAAAAATTTGGGCACCAATTGCCCTGGCATCAGCACTAATTTTAGGTGCATGTTCGGGTGATGAGCAAAATATCAAACAGGTAACAGCAGATTCAGATGAGACGTCACAGACAATAACAATCGAAAACGATGGGGTATCCATTACATATGATGAAGCGCCCAAAAAAGCGATTTCTATTAATCAGCATGTAACAGAAGTGATGCTTGCACTTGGGTTGGAGGATTCGATGGTAGGTACAGCTTACTTAGATGATCAGATTTATGCTCCATTACAAGAAGCATATGACCAAGTTCCAGTACTGGCTGTACAATATCCTTCGAAAGAACAGGTTATCTCGACAGAAGCCGACTTTATTTACGGCGGTTGGGCAAGTGCATTTAACGAGAAAAACTTAATGACACGCGAAGAATTAGAACAACTGGGAATCGGCAGTTACTTGCAGTCTTCCTCAGTGAAAGTTGCTCCGGAGCTAGAAGATATCTACACGGATATTCGTAATATTGCAAAGATTTTTCGTGTTGAAGAGCGCGGTGAAACGTTGATAGAAGAAATGAATGCAGATATTGAAAAGATTAAAGAAAAAGTTCCTGCGGTGGACAAACCAATCGATGTTCTAGTATTCGATAGCGGTGATAAAGATGTATTTACAGCAACGCAAAACTTTATGAACACGCTCGTGAATATGGCGGGAGCAAATAATATTTTTGGTGATATCGAAAAAAACTGGGCAACGGTTTCAAAAGAAGATGCCGTTGAACGTAATCCTGAGGCCATCATTGTCATCGATTACGGTTCTACATCAGCTCAAGAAAAAATTAATTTCCTCAAAAATGATCCGGCATTGAGCCAAACACCGGCAGTACAAAATGAGCGTTTTGTTATTTTACCATTATCGGCTGCTTCAGAAGGTGTTCGAGTGGCAGAAGCGCTTGAAATTATCGTTAAAGGTCTTTACCCTGATTCATTTTAATTTTCAAAAACAAAAGAATTCTACCAGTCGCTACAAATGTGCAATTGATGAATGGGAGCGGTGATATATGCAAGAATTTGCTAAGAAAAATTTCGAGAAGGCGTTGCAGCTACCGATGCCGAACAAGACTTTTGCAAAATTAAAAGCAATGGATGACTATGTAGCATTAATTGTACGACCAGGGTTAATAAACAAACATTTAACAAGTAATCAGCTAATTGTGTTAGCGAATCTTGAAAAATCTGGCGCTGTAAAATATTCTGCCGGCCACAGTTTTATCGTCACTGTCCATCGTTCACACGTGGAGAAGGCAATGGAAAAATTAACGGAAGTGAATTTGTATGTGGCATCCCAAACACCAAGTGCTTTATTTAAATGTTGCGACTTTTGTGATGGGGATTTGTTAGACGGGTTACCACTTGCAAAGGACTTACTAGAACAAGTTGAACAAATGCCATTAAAAAATAGGGTACGCATCGGCTTTAATGCATGTACTAAAGCATGTTATAACGCCGTCCAGGATGACTTGGCGCTCATTTTTCATAATGGCAAAGTTGATATTTACGGAGGCGCGATTCCAATGGGCAGACGTGCCGGTTCCGGGCATCTATTGTTAAAAAAAGTACCGGAGGATCAAGTGATCGATCTTGTGAAAAATATATTAGGGAAGTACAATGCGTCATCAATCGATAAGTTTGCCGCTTTCATACAAAAAAATAAAACTTACTTTGATCAACTACAAGAAGGAGGATTCTATGACAACTTGGAATTTAGGTCAAATGCAGCGCCATCTGTTAATTTGTAACGGGGCTACTTGTATGGGTGCCGGTGCAGAAGAAGTAACACAGCAAATCCGGGATGAAATTCGTAAAAATCGTTTAGATGAAATGATTCATACATCACGAACTCGATGTAACGGGCGATGTAAAGATAAATGTGTTGTCATTGATTATCCGAAAGGGACATGGTATTCCGTTCAAAACGAGGAAACCTCGCGTGCCATTGTCCAGGATACCGCTGAAGAATCATCCATTATTTATTCGATGGAACACGGGGAAAGAATTCGTCATGAAAATCGAATTAAAGGGATTGATAAATATAAAAAAGGAAGAGGACCAATGAAAAAAGCAGTATTATTTGTTGGACATGGAAGCAGAGTAGATGCGGGAAATGAGGAGGTACGCCAGTTTGTAGAACAGATGAAAACGTACATTGATCCTGCACTTCTTGTTGAGACATGTTTTTTAGAGTTTGCTGCTCCGAATATAGAAGATGGAATTCAGCTATGTATTGAAAAGGGTGCGGATGAAGTTCATGTAATTCCAATCATCTTATTACACGCAGGACATTCAAAATTGCATATTCCAGCCGAAATCGAACATGCAAGAGAGCATTTTCCGGATATTCGTTTTACATATGGTCAAACAATTGGGATTCACGAGGAAATTTTTGAAATTCTTAAGTCGCGTTTAACAGAAGTCGGTTTTAATCCAGATGAAAAACATGAAGATACAGCTATCTTACTCATTGCACGTGGGGGGAGTGATCCATATGCAAATGGCGATTTCTATAAAATTACCCGTTTATTGTGGGAAAAATTGGATGTTCCTATTATAGAAAGTGCGTTTATGGGTGTAACAACTCCGTCTGTAGAACAAGGGATTGAACGTTGTATAAGACTTGGAGCAAAAAAAATTGTGATGCTTCCATACTTCTTGTTTACAGGAGTGTTGATGGAAAGAATGGCTAAAATGGTCGATCAGTTTACAGAGCAGTATGAAGACGTCGATTTTTTACTTGCAAATTATTTCGGCTACCATCCGAATTTGAAGAAAGTATTGTTGGAGCGCATGGAACAGGCTCTGGACGGTACTTCAACAGGTATGATCGATTTAGAGAATTTCCGCAAATATGCAGAAGAACACGGATATGAACACCACCATCATCATTAATATTAGAATTTATCCAGAGCATCGAATATGCTCTGGAATTTTCATTTCATAACAAACGAAAATAAAGGAGCGAGGGGCACGATGTATTTTATTATTTGTGTAATCGCAGTGCTCATCGATTGCATTGTTGGGGATCCGAAAAAATGGACACATCCCGTCATTTATATTGGCAACGTGATTTCGTTTTTTGAGAGGAAATGCAATAACGGCAGTGACAGTAGAAGACGGATCAATGGCTTTTTAACAGTTTTTTTCACGGTAAGTATAACAACGGGCTCGGTTTTCTTAATTGTCTTTCTTGCAATAAAAATACATCTTCTTCTCTGGCTTGTAGTCGAAATCTTTTTTATCAGTTTAGCACTAGCCCAGAAATCATTAAAAGAAGCGGCGATGCTCGTTTACGATTCCTTGAAAGCGAATGATTTACCCGAAGCAAGAAAATATTTAAGCTGGATCGTGGGCCGTGAAACGAATCATTTGGATGAAGCTGAAATTGTAAGAGGTGTCATTGAAACAGTCTCGGAAAATACGAGTGATGGCGTGACGGCTCCGCTTATGTATGCGTTATGTTTCGGGGCAACCGGTGCTTGGTGCTATAAAGCGATTAATACGCTGGATTCGATGATTGGGTATAAAAATGAACGGTATGCTGATTTTGGGTTTGCTGCAGCTAAATTGGATGATGTTGCGAACTATCTGCCCAGCAGAATTTCCGGGTGGTTCCTTATATTATTTACAAAATGTGATACGGTACAACCATTTAAACATCGCTATAAAAACTGGCTAAAAGATGCTAAAAAACATCCAAGCCCGAATAGCGGATATTTGGAGGCTGCTACAGCCGTGCAGTTAGGAATCCGTTTAGGCGGGTATAATCGTTATGGTGGGGTGGAATCATTTCGTGCTTATATGGGTGAACCGGAAAATACGATGCAGAAAATACATATAAAAAAATCGATCCGGCACATGTATGTTTGTACATGGTGTGTTGTGATAACAGGAGGAATATTGTATGGAATTGCCCGCACATGGAGCTAATGCAGCCGCGTTATATAAAGCGATGAACTTACATATGCCGGACAAAGTCATCGATGTTAGCGAAAATGTCAATCATCTCGGGTATCCGAAGCTAGTAGAGCAACAGTGGGCGAATTTGATGGATAAAATAGTGGGGTATCCGCATGAACAAGCGGAACCGTTTCGCTCTCAAGCGGCCGATGTACACGAAGTGGCAGCACAACACGTTGTCGTTACGAACGGTGCAGCAGAAGGGTTAATGGCTTTGGCACAGCTTTTCAATGGACAGGAGATTGCTTTGTTACAGCCAACATTTTCGGAGTATGCTAGAACACTAAAACAGCAGAATTGTGTCATTCATTCTATTTTAGCTGACGATATTGAAACATATCGATTTAATGAGGAAATATTGGAGAAACAGCTGAAAGATGTCCATGCCTGCTATATTTGCAATCCGAATAATCCTACAGGCGTATTATTGAAAAAACATTGGATTGAACAGTTGATTAAAAAGTATCCCCACTGCGATTTTGTTGTCGATGAAGCGTTTATGGACTGGACCGATGAATCGGAGAGCGTTGTTTCATTGGCAAACACCTATTCCAATTTATTTGTCGTACGATCCATGACAAAAATGTATGCAATGGCAGGGATTCGTCTCGGTTATGTCCTAGGGCAACAGGCAGAAAAAATCCGTCATTACTTGCCGCATTGGAATGTGAGTGCCATCGCAAATGAAATCGGCAGTCTCTGTTTACAGGACAAGTATTTTGTAAAGGAATCTCGTGAAAAGAGCAGTAAATTAAGAAGTCAGATGGTGAAGGACTTAAAATTAATTGGTTGTAAAGTATCAAACAGTGCAGCGAATTTCTTATTGTTTCAATTACCGGAACAGTATAATTCGGATAAATTTTTTGAGTATTTATTAAAACGAGGAATCGTATTGCGCCATACAAAAAACTATGTCGGCCTGGACGGCGCATGGTTTCGAATCGCTGTCAAAAGTGAAGAAATCTGGACTAAATGCAAGGGTGAGATAAGTAATTATGTTAAAAATCATTAACTACTACCGTCATGGTGAAACAGTCTGGAATAGAGAAGGGCGAATGCAAGGATGGCTTAATTCGGATCTGACGACAGAAGGAATAGAGCACGCAATGTCCGTGAAATGGAACCCGCAGATTGTATTTTCCAGTGACTTGAATCGGGCGGTACAAACAGCACACCTAATGTTTCCAAACCGCACTATTCATAAGAGCAAAAATTTGCGTGAAATACACTTAGGGCATTGGCAAGGCAGCTACATAAAGGACCTTCAGCAGGATGACCAGTATCTTTGCTATTTGAATACCCCGCATTTATTTGTGAATACGACTCAGGAATCCTTTAATGATGTAACAAAACGGATGCTCGGATTTCATGAATATTTGTTGCAGTTACCGTATGAGAGAATCGCTGTCGTATCTCATGGTGTTGCCATAGCCTGTTTGATGTCGGCGCTTCATAAACAGCCATACAACCAGCTATGGGGTTATATGTTGAATGGTGCTGCTTGTTTTTCGATAGAAGGGAATAGCGAACAATTACATAAAGGATATTTTTGTACAGTAATAATGGGGGAGAGCAATGATTTACGATGTTTGTGTAATCGGTGGTGGTCCTGCCGGGATATTCAGTGCATTTTATAGTGCATCTAGAAAGATGAACACTGTATTAATTGAAGGTAATCATGAACTAGGAGGGCGACTTAATCTATTTTTAAACTATGAAATATACGATATTCCTGGTCAATTTGGTGTTTTAGCGCGTGATTTTAAACAAGCGCTGATCGAACAGTTAAAAGTAAGTAAAGCTAATATGTTACTTGGAGAAATTGTTGAGGAAATTGAAAATATTGACGAGTTGTTTTATGTAACGACAACAAAGCAAACCATACTAGCTAAAACTATCATAGCGGCAACCGGCAATGGATTTAATGAGGTAAAAAGGATCGAACATGCGCACACCTCGGGAAAAATACAGTATGACCCGCCAGCTTTCCAACAATATGACGGTCCAATTGCAGTGATCGGTCATACACCGATGGCAGCAGATTGGGCAATTCAGTTAATGGGGTATGGAAATACGGTTACATTATATACCGACAAAGAGCTGAATTTACAGCCTATTTTAATGGACGGGCTTGCCAATAATAACATTCCAATTTATAAATTCTCGGATTTTAATGATTGGGCATATGAGGCTGTCTTTTGCCATATTGGTTCAAAAAAACGTACCATTGAATTCAACGGACGTATAGCGCAAAGAGATAATGGTTTAACGAATTGTCGCGGGTATTTTGTAGCAGGGGATGCCCGCTATGAGCAAGGTAAACTGAAACTCATCCACGGGGCAACACATGACGCAATGCAAGCAGTAAATGCGGCCTTTCAATATTTACACGAAGGGGCGAATTACCAGCCGATAGTTTCAACACATGACCCGATTTTTAAAGAATGGATAAAATGAACTTATTAAATAGGAAGAAACGCTATACCAGATTTTTGGTATAGCGTTTCTTTTAGAATTTAAACGTATCATCAGTTATAGGGGCCACTTTAGCAACCGCATATGTCGCTCCTTTTTGACTGAAGAAATCATAGGTTGACCCTGTATTGGAAATCCCGTTCATTACTATCGGGTTGACTTCCTCGTCAGGGAACATCGTATCGAACCCCAAGTTCATGAGCGCTTTATTCGCATTGTAGCGCACGTATTTTTTCACTTCAGGGGAAAGTCCCGTTTCTGCGTATAAATCATCGGTATACTTCATTTCATTTTGATATAAATCGAGTAAATATTCATAGCCCCACAAAGTAAGCTCCTGCTGTTTTTCTGCAGAGAACGTTTTGAAAATGTTCTGGGCGAAAAAGCCGACTGCTACTCCGTGGATTGATTCGTCGCGCAAGATTAAACTAATCACTTCTGCACTGTTTCGCAGTACGCCCTGTCCTCCTAAATAAAGAGGATAGAAGAAGCCGGAATAGAATAAGAAGCTTTCCAGCATGACTGAAGCGAACATTGCCTTCCATAAGCTTTCCGGGTCATCTTCTTTTATAGCAGTGTATACTTCACCGATGCGGTTTGCTTTATATTGAAGAAACTCATTTTTTTGCACCCATTCGAAAACTTCGTCGATTTCAGTGTTTGTACATAGTGTTGTAAAAATATATGAATAAGACTTTGCATGGATTGCTTCAAACGATCCGAATACGGTTAACACCGCTTTCTCCTGGAAATCAGGTGTGTACTTGGCAATTTCATTCATGCCGATGTTCGTTTGTACCGTATCAAGCAATGTCAGGCCGCCGAATACTTTTTTGTATGTATCCTGATGCTCGAATTCCTTCCATTGTTTGACGTCTTTACTGACTGCAATTTCTTCGGGGAACCAGATTTGTTTCCATTGCTGGTCCCAAAAAATGCGAGCGAGTTCACTCGTCGGGGTATTCCAGTTGACTGCTTTATACGTTAAATTTGACATGCGACACACTCCTCAATTGTAAGTAAACGTTGGCGTACGTAATAAACAGTTTTAATGCCTTTCGTCCACGCATATATATAAGCTTTTGCCAATTGTTCTGTGTTCCACTGATCTGTTACGTATAGTGTCATGGAAATCCCCTGGTCCACATGCTTTTGCGCTGCTGCGTAAAGGTCGATCAGTTCATACGGGTTTACTTCATATGCTTCGGTATAAAGTTCCTGGTTTTCATTCGTTAAAAATGGCATCGGATAAATTGTACGGCTGTCAGCATAATCGCGAACCTCCACGCGTTCTGTAACAGGGGCAATGGAAGCGGTACAGCTGCGGATGTAGGAAATGGAGCCAGTTGGAGCAATTGCAAGTCTATATGAGTGGAACAATCCATGCTCCAAAACGTCGGCCTTCAACTGCTGCCACATATTTTGAGTAATGATCGGTGTACCCCCAAGTGCTTTAATCACTTCAGGTGTAAGTTCTTTTTCTTCTTTATATATATAAGTTTCAAAGTAAACACCGCTCGCATAATCACTTTCCTCAAATCGATAAAACGTTTCGTTCTTTTGCTTCGCGATTTCCATTGATGCTTTTAATGAGTAATAATTCAGTGCTTCCATAAACGCATCGATAAATTCAATTGACTCTTTGGAGCCATAACGGATTCCGCTTTGTACGAGGTGTCCATGCAAGTTCATAACGCCCAATCCTACAGAGTGCATCACTTTGTTGGCTTTCGACACAGAAGGGACGTTTACAATATCGGTCATCGTTGAGACATTCGTCAAAAGACGCATTGCTGTATCGACAAGCTGTCCGAAATCCTGAACTTTCGTTGCTTCGTGAATGTCGATCGATCCTAAATTGCAAGAAACATCGAGGCCATATTCATTCGGCTCGTTTTGATCGGTAACAACACTTGTTTGCTGGTATTGGAGAATTTCGGTGCACAGATTCGACATCTTCACACGTCCGATTTCTTTTAATGGATGCTCGTTATTAACATTATCATCGAATATTTCAAAAGGGTAACCCGATTCAAACTGCGCTTTTTTAATTTCCGTATATAGTTTACGGGCATTTAATCGTTTCAGTTTACGGATGTTCGGATTATCCAATAGCTCATAGTACATTTCTGTAATCGAAATTTCCGACATGCGTTTCCCGTATTCTTTATAAATATCATATGAACTGAACAAGACGATATCTTTATCTCGGCGCATCAGTTCAAAGAAAATATCGGGTAGAATAATCCCTGTAGATAGTGTAGCTAATCGGATTTTATCGTCGGCATTTGGTTTCTTGGAAGAGATGAACGCTTCAATATCACCGTGGAAAACATTCAGGTAGACGACTCCTGAACCATTTCTTTGACCAAGCTGATTCGAATATGAGAATGAATTCTCCAGCAGTTTCGCAACGGGCATAACCCCGCTCGCACGGTTTAAGATCCCTTTTATCGGATCACCTAAAGGACGAAGATCGGTCAAGTTTACCCCGACACCGCCGCCTAAACGGGAAAGCTCCAGACAGTAACCGATGTTCTCGGCAATCGAGTTCATCGTGTCATCCATTGTCAGTTTAAAGCATGAGACAAGCTCACCACGCGCCTTTTTCCCGCTGTTTAAAGCAGTTGGGGTTGCTGGCTGGTAGGCAGTCATGACCGCTTCGATGGCCTTTTCCGCCAACATTTCATCACCTTGTGCTAAATAAAGGGCGATGATGACAATTCGATCCTCGTACTTTTCCAGAATTTCTTTTCCGTCACGGCTTTTCATCGCATAGCTTTCGTAAAACTTTGAAGCACTCATGAATGAAGGGAACCGGAACTTGTAGGAATAGGCTTTTTTGTACATCCGTTTAATAAAGTCCATCGAGTAGAAATCAAAAAACTCTTTTTCGTAATAGCCTTCATCAACTAAATAGCGCACTTTTTCCTCAATATCAATAAAGTAGCGTAAACGGACATTGACGTCTTCCAGAAAATAGCGGCGTGTTGCTTCTTTGTCTTTCGCCAAATCAAGTTCACCGGTTGCACGGTAACGGTTTAATATATCGTTATTTAATTTTAAATACTGTTTCATATCGATGCCTCTTTCCAAATGGAGTGGTAGTAATCTGTAATCGACTCGTAATTAGCCGGAGTTCCCCGCATTTCCACTTTTTCAATTAACGGAATTCCGTATTGTGCAGCTAAAAGGTCACCAGCACGGCCGAAAAAAGCATGACCGAAATTCCGGTTTCCGCTTACGATAATTCCTTTGCATAATTCAAAGTTCGCAGTCATGAACTGGTCGACGATAGGGGGGACAGAGCCTAATCCATCCGTATATGTAAATAAAAGATACGGTTCATCGATTTTCACCATCTCGGCCAGATCCTTTGCGGGTAAGCCGAGTTTTTGCACGATGTATCGTACATTGCCAGTTCGTGAAGCATAAATAATCATGCAGTCATTTCAGAAATGCGATCGATAATAGAAGTCGGCTCTGAAATGAACTCACCGTTTATTTCAAATAACGGCACAGACAGAAAACCTGCATCGATTACTTGTTGTTTTGCTGTTTCGTCCTGGTCGATATTGATGACCTCTACTTCCAAGTTGGCTGCATCAAGTTCTGATTTTACCCATAGGCATTTCGGGCAAATTGTTTTCGTATAAAGTTTCATATTAGAATCCCTCGCTATATAAATATTACTAGTTATCGTGTCGTACAGTATGCGGGAGAGATTTGTGACAAATAAAAAAGCTATCCCGGAAAACAGGATAGCTTGAAATGGAAACGAGTTAAAGAGCGCCTCCATTTCCTATTCCCCGAAGAAATGTACGTAGTTTTAACGCGGCAGGTCTCCTGGCTTTGCCTCATCCGTCAGACATACCTTCCCATGCATTGCACAGTGGTCTATTCGTCTTCAGTCAGCATTTACAGTTGCGGGGACAGCGTTGGATTCACACCAAACTTCCCTTTTAAACTACATTTAGTAGTACCGTGATAAAAAAACACAATATATAGTTGAATTGAGTATAAGCTTTAACAACATAAAAGTAAAGAGCCTAAAGAAAGATAACATAAATCCAATAAGATTTCTAGAAAACTCCCTATTGAAAATAAAGAAAAAATATGGTTTTGTTATAACTGCATGTAAATAGATTTTATTAATGAGAAAGTTGGTTGAATATGTCGATTCAATTGAAAATTAAGAAAACCCACCCGGATGCTGTATTACCGAAACAGGCACGGGAAGGGGATGCAGGGATGGATTTAAGCGCGGTTGAAGAGAAAGTTTTACTGCCTGGTGAATACGCATTAATTAAAACCGGTCTTCAAATCGAACTGCCGGAGGGAACAGAAGCGCAAGTACGCCCACGTAGTGGATTGGCACTCAAACATGGGATTACGGTGTTAAATAGTCCAGGTACGATCGATGCTGGCTATCGCGGTGAAATCGGCGTGATTTTAATCAATCACGGGAAAGAACCTTTTACGATTGAGAAAGGAATGCGCATCGCCCAGCTAGTCATTCAATATGTTCCGCAAGTTTTCATTGAAGAAACAGACAAACTGTCGGATACGGAGCGCGGTGATAAGGGCTTTGGTTCGAGCGGAGTGAAATAATGAAAAAAAGCCTGCTTTCGGATGAACACAGGCTTTTAATCTTCTTTTTTCCACTTTATGTAATTGTATGACGTTTGAAAAACAAATACGATCACGAGCAACAGCGTAACAAATATAAAGTTAGCGGAAAACCTTTCAAAATAATAAATGATTGCTAACGGAAAAATACAAAACGGGATTGAATAAATCGTGCGTAAAAATTTACGGCGATATGATAGGCAAACTTAAATCCTTTATCCACTTTCGGCTTTTTCCGGAAATACATAGACAAGACAAATGTCGTAATTGAAATCACTAATAATATGAATCCGTACTGAATTAAAAAATCTAAATCAACCATAGTAGTTTCCTTCCTCTCCTTTTGACTGAATATCGATCTGTGTCACAATTTTTGAAATCGGTAAATACAAAAGTTCACAATTATAACGCCCATCAGGTAGATCTTTCTAAAATCCAATGAGTACCATCATTCCCTCCTTTAGAATTTATTTTCTAATAGGTACTAAGTATGCATAAGGATATATAGAAACGTTTATCCGTTTAGAAGGTGATCAATCAATTTTAGTCGAATGCATAAGAATCATAGTAGAAAAAATAGGATGGAGGCATTGTATGCGTAGCGTGCAAAGTGTGTTGTTTGAGAAGTTTTTAATACTGCGAGGAACAAAGAAGAAATTTATGGATTTACGACTGCTCGATGAATTTATTGCAATGAAACATAACGAGAAACCGTATGAACTGGATGCTAAATTCAGAGATCAGCATCAAATACAGAAAGACGAATTGAATAGCATTCACTATTACACAATTAATGAACAGCAAACACCGGAAAAGGTCATCTACTATTTCCACGGCGGAGCGTATATTAATGATCCACTGATTTTTCATTGGCGTTATTTAGTAAAGCTTGCACAGGAGACAAATTTCACGATTGTTGTGCCAATTTATCCGAAGCTACCTAAACATACACATAGAGAGTGTTTTGTTGCCATCCATGACTTATATGATCATCTTGTTTTAAAATACGATGCACCGTTTATTTTTATGGGGGATTCTGCTGGAGGCGGGTTGGCAATGGCGTTGGCTCAGGATGTAAAGCGATGTTCGAAAAAGCAGCCTCAGCATATTGTTCTACACTCTGCCTGGCTAGATGTACGAGGGGAAGACCCGCGCTATAAAGAACTTGAAAAACGCGATCCGATGCTTGGAGTGATAGGCGCACAGGAGCTTGGCAGGTTATGGGCGGACGGCTTGGAGTTAACCGACTACAAAATAAGTCCTGTACATGGAGAACTGATAGACATTGGACAAATTACCGCTTTTGTGGGGACGGATGAACTACTGCTAGTCGATGCAAATATGCTTCTCGATAAGGCAAAAGAACAGGGAGTAGCAATTCAATACTACGAATATCCGAAAATGAACCATGTTTTCCCGGTATTTCCGATTCCGGAAGCAAAAAAGGCAATGAATCAACTGCTTAGGATTATAAAAAATTAGTACGAATTAACAAGGGAGCTTTAACAGTACGGAAACGTATATTATCCGACACATCAAAACGGAGGACAAGATTAGGAGACCAAGTTAACAATAGCTGATAAGGTAGGAATAAGCAGCTACACAGGTAATTTCAAATATCCCTCCAGCAGTTTTCTGATCGCCTGTTTACAGATGACAAACAGGAAACAGGTGTGTTGAAAGGTAAAAAAATTTCTACACACCTGCATTGCTTAAAAACTTTGGCATCCATTTATTAATAAAGGTCACTACATGAGACTTAAGGACCCCAACAAAGCGAAGATAGTTTGGATTTCGAACCACAAGCCATGCTAAAGAATGCGTCCTCTGGGAACAGAGATGAACATTCCTAAATTAATTATTGCACTGTGTACCCGCCATCTAAAACGATCGCCTGGCCAGTCATTCCTTTTGCTCCCTCCCTTGAGATAAATAGAGCCAAATCAGAGATTTCTTTTACATCAAGTAATCTTTTTTGAGGAACGAGTGGATAAATCACTTCTTCCAATACGTTTTCGAGAGGTATTTTGCGTGTTGCTGCTAAGTCTTGCAACTGATTTCGAACAAGTGGTGTATCTACATAGCCTGGACAAATAGCGTTAACCGTTATGCCATCTGATGCAGTTTCAAGTGCCGCAACTTTTGTTAGACCAATAACACCATGTTTGGCTGAATTATAGGCTGCTTTCCCTGCAAATCCAACAAGCCCGTTAATTGAAGCCATATTAATAATACGGCCAAATTTTTGTTTTCTCATATGCGGTAACACATGCTTAGTTAATATAAATGGGGCAGTTAACATTATTTTTATTAACAGTTCGAAACGCTCTGTCGGAAAATCTTCAATCATTGCAACATGCTGCATACCAGCATTGTTTATAAGTATATCGATTCGATCAAATTTCTGTACCGTTTCATCAATTGCTGCTATAATTTCTTCTTCTTTTGTCACATCACATTTAAGTCCAATTGCCCGTTCTCCAAGTGCGCTTGCTGCCTCTTTCACTTTTTCTTCATTTATATCTGATAGTACAACAAAAGCACCTTTTGTATAAAACTCTTTCGCAATCTCAAATCCTATACCTTGTGCTGCACCTGTAATGAATACCACTTTATTTTGTACCACCAAAAACGCCTCCTAGATAAGGAGCCAAAAGTGCTGGCTCCGTTTAAATTTTATTTCACTACTTTAAACTCTCGGTATATTAAACATACCATTTAATAACTACCGATCTATCATACTAATCCAAAGAATGTATAAAGTGCGATGATAACAAATACGGCTAGGGTTTTAATGATCGTAATTGCAAAAATATCACGATAAGACTGCTTATGTGTGAGTCCTGTTACCGCAAGCAGGGTAATAACCGCTCCGTTATGCGGAAGGGTATCCATGCCTCCTGAAGCCATTGCCACTACACGGTGCATTACTTCTGGTGGTATATTCGCAGCAATAATTGCTTGATTATACTTATCAGCCATTGCGCCCAACGCAATCCCCATACCACCTGATGCGGATCCCGTCATACCCGCAAGAGTAGTGGTTGTAACTGCACCATTGACAAGTGGATTTGTAAATGTTGTAGATATTCCGTCGCTGATTTTTGCAAATCCTGGAAGGGCTGCGATGACTCCGCCAAATCCATATTCAGCGCCGGTATTCATAGTAGCAAGCAGCGATCCTCCAATGGCTGTATTAACACCTTCTTTAAATCCATTAAATACCCTTTTAAAATCATAGGCAATCGATGATAAAATCCCCACAATCAACGCCATAATAATCGCCCAAATAGGAGCAGATGTTGCTACATCTACTTTATAGGCACTCAAGCCAATTGCTTCAAAGTCAAAGCCATTCGGATACCATTTCGGTATACTTGTAACAAATATTTTGTTGGTAACCCCAACCAAAATAAGCGGGACAAAAGCTAGGATTTGTCTAGAAAGCGATTGTTTGGCAGTTAAATCGGGAAGAGCAGGCTCATCCTTTACTTCTGCACTTTGAATCGTAACTGCCGTTTCCGAATCAAATCCAAAATAACCTTCTCCAGCTAATTCGGCTTTTTTCCTTCTAGATTCCAAGTATAGTAACCCAGCCGTTAAAACAATAATTGCCCCTATGATACCTAGAACCGGTGCAGCATAAATATCCGTTTTAAAGAAGGCGATTGGAATAACGTTTTGTATTTGCGGTGTCCCGGGAAGTGCATCCATTGTAAAGGTAAATGCACCAAGAGCAATCGTACCCGGAATTAAACGTTTGGGAATATTTGCCTGTCTAAACATTTGTGCAGCAAATGGATAAATTGCAAATACGGCTACAAATAAACTCACTCCACTGTATGTTAAGATGGCGCCAAGCAATACGATCGTGAGCATTGCCCGTTTCGCACCTAGCCAGCTGACAATTGTTTTGGCAATTGACTCGGCAATCCCCGACATTTCTACAACTTTTCCGAAAATAGCTCCCAATAGGAAAACAGCAAAATATGATTTAATAAATCCGACCATCTTTTCCATGAATATACCTGAGAAAAATGGTAAAACATTGCTTGGCGCAATTAATACAACAGCTAAAAGCGCACAGATTGGTGCAAATAATATGACGGAATAACCGCGGTAGGCAGCAAACATTAATAATCCAAGCGCCAATAGAATAACCAACAAATCCATATAAATCCCCCTCGTACAATAGTAGTAAGAGTTCTATTCTTTGGACAATTGCCATATGAAAGAAACTCTTATTTATGGTGTATTACATCGTTTATCTGACAGGAATACAGTTAAATGGAAACGCTCTCTTTTACATTCTCAATAATTAAATTTGCTTCCGTTGATTGAATTACATCCTCAACAGAATATCCTTCAAATACTTCTTTCAGCTCTAAACCACGTGATGTTACTTCAATTAGGGCTCTTTCCGTAATAATTTTATTGACTACGCCTTTGCCCGTTAAAGGTAAAGAACATTCTTTTTTTATTTTTGGTGAACCGTCTTTCGAGACATGGTCCATTATGACAATAATTTTTTTGGCACCATGGACTAAATCCATCGCACCACCCATACCTTTAATCATCTTTCCGGGGATCATCCAGTTGGCTAAGTCGCCTTTTTCGGAGACTTCCATTCCACCCAAAATGGCAACATCAATATGTCCGCCGCGGATCATTGCGAATGATTCTGCACTTGTGAAAAAAGAGGAGCCAGGTATTGTTGTGATTGTCTCTTTTCCGGCATTGATTAAGTCTGGATCAACTTCCTCTTTTGTCGGATACGGTCCGATTCCAAGCAAACCGTTTTCGGATTGCAGGATGACGGTTTTTTCTGGAGATATATAATTTGCGACCAATGTAGGCATCCCAATTCCTAAATTGACATAGTTACCGTGCTCTATTTCTTTTTCAGCCCGAATGGCAATCCGTTCCCTATTAGTTAAAGTCATTTAGAATACTCCTTTCTTATTAACGTACTGTTAATCTTTCTACTTTTTTTTCTTGTTTTGCCTGAAGCATACCCTGGACATAGATACTCGGCGTTTGAATCATATTGGGATCCAATTCACCCGTTGCCACAATTTCCTCAACTTCTGCAATCGTAACTTTTCCGGCTGCAGCCATTATAGGATTGAAGTTTTGAGCGGTTTTGTTATAAATCAGATTACCTAATTGGTCAGCTTTAGCAGCGCGAATTATAGAAAAATCAGCTATTAGTGCTGTCTCTAACACATAATCCTTTCCATTGAAATTTCGAATTTCTTTCCCTTCCGAGGTGATTGTCCCTACTCCGGCTGGTGTATAAAAGGCTGGAATGCCAGCACCTCCTGCCCGGATTCTTTCAGCAAGCGTGCCTTGGGGAGTCAGCTCCACTTCGATTTCACCGGAAAGTACTTGGCGTTCGAACTCTTTGTTTTCACCTACATAAGATGCAATGATCTTTTTGATTTGCTTCTTCCGCAATAAAAGTCCTAATCCCCAATCGTCTATACCGCAATTGTTCGAAATTACCGTTAAATCTTTTACTCCTTTTTCTTCAAGTGCAAGGATGAGCTGTTCAGGAATACCAACCAATCCGAAACCACCAACCATGAGAGTTGCACCATCTTGAATTTGACTTACTGCCTCTTCTGCAGAAGAGAAAATGCGTTTCATGTTTTTACCTCCAATAGAAAAGTATTTTTCGTGAAAATATTGCTTTAAAAGCATATTTATTTGTATTAAAGCAGAATATTTCAACGTGTACAATATCGTGTGACAGAACTGTGACGGAATTTGAGGCAGTTTTATTCCGATAAATCGGACTCAATTAGTGGGGGAGATAAAAAATATAAGATTGATGTGAAGTAAAAAAATCCGATGTTTCGGAATTTAATCCAAAATATCGGAATTTAGGTCATAAGTTGTGTTTTTTTATTTTTTCATAAAGTGTTGATCGGCTTATGCCCAACTTCTCGGCTATCCGCATTTTGTCCTTCTCATTTTCGAGATATTCTTGTAGAATCTGCTCTTCCACTTGAAAAAGGATTTCTTCCAAAGTTCCATTAATTCGAATATAATCCGGTTTTTGTCGTCGAATATAAATTGGTAATGCATCTTCAGTAATTTGCTCACCATTTGATAACTGAATAATTGCTTTTAACACATTTTTGAGTTCTCGAACATTTCCCGGCCAGTTATATTGTTGAAGCAGCAACCAAGCTTTTCGACTAAGCTTAAAATCTTGGCGACTCACTTCGGAACTGAATTTGTGCATAAAAGTTTGTATTAGTTCAGGAAGATCCTCAATCCGATCGCGAAGAGGGGGAATTTGCAATGTAATCGCCTGAATAAGATAAAATAAATCTTCACGAAATTGCTTTTCTCTTACCAGCCCAGCAAGTGATAAATTTGAACCTACGATTATGCGAACATCAACTGGGATTACTTCATCAGTGCCGGCTGGTTGAACTTTTTCATCCTGAATGACCTTTAACAGTTTTGCCTGTAATGTTGTTGGGAGTTCGCTTATTTCTTCAATAAAAAGAGTTCCGCCTTGTGCCCGCTGAATTCCTCCTGTTTTAATTCGCTGTTCGGCCGAATCCCATTTTCCAAACAATTCTCCTTCCAGCAACTCTTTTGGTATAGTGGAACAATTAATCTTCACGAAAGGATAATCAACCTGATCCGATAATCTATGAACACTCTGGGCAAACATTTCTTTACCAGTACCTGTCTCACCCTCGATTAAAACAGGCAGTTTTGTCGGAGCAATCATGAGGATTGTCTCTTTAATTTTCCGCATAGAGTTGGAGGTTCCTTTAATATCTGACAAGCTGTAAAATGATTCGCGGTATTGTTTCATATTTGTTTCAATTTGGTCTAAAGTCTTTCGAACATGAGAACTTAGTTTTTTCCAGTCATTTAAATCCCGGAACGTTACACTCCCGAAAGCTCCAATAATTTCCCCATCAATCACAATCGGAACACGATTGGCAAGCATATAGGTACCTTTAATATATTGAGGGGCTGCAATATCAGGTGTCCCTTTTTCTATGACGAGATGCATCTCACTATTTTCAATCACATCTGCTACATGCTTACCGATCGCTTCTTCACGTTTCACTTCAAGAAAATTACAATAACCTTCGTTAAGGTAAATAATTTTGGCATTTCTGTCTACGACAACAAACCAAGGAAAGGCTGTCTCCAAAATTTGCTTAATTGCAGGACCTGGTAAATTCTTTATCCAATCTTCCATTTTCCTGCCTCCATTCTTCTAATATTTTACATACTAGTTTATACTGTAAAAGAGTCAGAGGCTATAGATAAAGTAGTATTCATGCAGAAACTTGTATACTTTAAGCTTGATAATTATTTGATATTTTATGTTATATTGTCTGGCATTTTGGGAACTGGCCTGCTTATAGAAAAGTTTTCGTGTTAGAAATTGACTAAATTGTCATGGGGGATGACTGAAAGTAAAGTTGAAGGAATAAATAATCTGGAAATATGATTTAAAAAAGAGTCGACTCAATTTGAGGCGGCACCTCGCTATAAAATAGATATAAAATTTAGCGTAAGGAGATTTAAGTTGTGAAATTATATATAATCCGCCATTGTGAAGCCGATGGGCAAGCACCAAATGCTAGCTTAACGTTGGCTGGGAGAGAAACAAGCAGGCGTTTAGCAAAGTTTTTATCTGACTTAAATATCGAGCTAGTCATTTCAAGTCCATTTACGAGAGCAGTTCATACAATACAATCTTTCGTTCAGCACAACAACGTTCCATTTAAATTAGATGACCGTCTAAAGGAAAGGGTTTTAAGCAGTGAAGATATTCCCGACTGGTATGAAAAGTTACAGCAAACCTATATTGAAAAGGATTTAAATTTTACTGGCGGGGAATCAAGTAATGAAGCGACAAAACGTATAAATGAATTGGTGGAAGAATTAAAACAATGTAATTACAAGTCAGTGGCAATCGTTACACACGGCAATATTATGTCATTACTACTCAATCAATCTCAGCCGCATTTTGGATTTGACGAATGGAAGCAACTGTCGAATCCGGATGTTTTTGAAATAGATTTTGGCAATGAGCAAACAGTTGTAAATCGTATATGGCGGTAGGTAGTGTAAAATAGGTTGTAGAAAAGCGGGTGCAATATGAAAAATTATTTTATTATCAGTGATATCCACGGTCAGTATAAAGCATTTGAAAAGTTATTAACGTATTGGAATCAAAAGGATACCCTTGTTTTACTCGGAGATTTAATCGACCGAGGTCCACGGTCTTATGAGGTCGTGCAGAAAGTAATGGATTTAAAGCGGCAATACGGGGAACAGGTTATATTTTGTAAAGGGAATCATGAAATGATGTTGTTGGATTTTCTCGAAAACCCTGGACAAAAACACGCCTTTTATTACAAATACGGTGGTCGGGAAACAATGGCTTCATTTTTAAAGTGTTTACCTGTTGAAGTTAGTGAGCTTGATCCAATTGAACAAGCGCAAGTCGTAAAAGAGAAGTTTGCGGAGGAATTGGAATTTTTAAATAACGGCAAATTATATGAAATCGCAGGGAAACTGTTATTGACGCATGCAGGATTTGATTCGAGTTTTGAGACAGTTGATGAAACGCAGGATGAAAATTTCTTATGGATTCGCCAGCATTATAAAAATGAAAATAAAACACCGTATATCAATGTTTTTGGTCATACACCATTACAACATATTCATGCTTGCAATGATATTTGGATTAGTAAAGACCAAAAATATATTGGAATAGACGGCGGGTGTTATTTTACAGGCCAGTTGAATGGCATCGTTCTGTCGGAAGAAGGCCAAATCATTAATATATATGCGGTTACATCGGACAAAACCGAAAACTATGATAATTGACAGGTGTCGTTTAGATTGAGCATAAAGTTATAATTATATAATATTTTCTCTTGAATGTATGTTTTCCCCCGATTTTTTGGTATACTACAATTAATGATATGTAAAAGAGGTTATCCCGTTCGATTTTGTGCGGGGTAGCCTCTTTCGTGTTTAAACAAGTTTTTCAGGGAGGAAACATTTTGGAGCAATATACAAATTTACGAGCGGGCGAAAAAGGTGCCTATTTATCGATTATTGCCTACATATTTTTAAGCGCGCTGAAGTTAGCAGCAGGCTATTTAGGAGATTCAGAAGCATTAAAGGCAGACGGATTAAACAATACAACGGATATTATTGCTTCAGTAGCCGTTTTGATAGGGCTGAGAATTTCCCAGCGCCCGCCTGATGATGACCATCGATACGGACACTTTCGTGCAGAAACGATCGCATCACTTGTTGCATCATTTATTATGATTTATGTCGGGATTGAAGTACTTATATCGGCAGGTGAAAAAATCGCAAATCCGATCGATCAGAATCCTTCTATTTTAACAATTATTGTTGCTGTGTTTAGTGCAGCAGTCATGTTTGCAGTATATAAATATAATTTAAACCTCTCGAAAAGAATTAACAGTTCAGCTGTTAAAGCGGCAGCCTATGACAATCGCTCTGATGCCTTTGTCAGTATCGGGACAGCAATCGGTATTACCGCAGCGATATTAGGTTTCCCGATTGTCGATACGATTACTGCCTTTATTATTGGTCTTATTATTATTAAAACAGCTATTGAAATTTTTAAAGAGGCGGTGTTCTCGTTAACAGACGGTTTTGATACGGAATTGATCAGTTCGATTGAAGAGCGTGTTTCGAAAATTCCGCGAGTCCGTGATGTTACCGATGTACGTGGCAGACAGCACGGGAGCTTAATTCTTGTAGATATTACGGTAAGTGTTAATCCTAATCTAAATGTACGTGATTCACATGCCATTACAGAGCAGATTGAAAATGAAGTGAAGCAGTTGAATCCTTATGCAACAACACTTGTCCATATCGAACCGTACGACCCGAAAGAGCTGATTATTTGCGAAGATGATTTCCATTTCTAATGGATAGCCCTATAAAAGCTGTTCTGATTTTACTCTTCGCAAATTAGCAGAGGGCGATAACTATTAAATTAATTTGTTAAGGGCAATTGAGAAAATAATTCAGGAATTTTACAGGTAGTTTTAGAATTGAACTGAATCTGCATCTAACGATTCGATTAAGTCACACTCATTATGAGTTGTGGCTTTTTCTTATGCAATATTTTTTGTTAGTTGAGGCATGATAAGAAGAAATATTATTTACAAGGAGGAAAGTAGTTGGACGTTTTATTGGGTCAAATTCGTGAAGGTCTGGATTATCTGACTATACAAGGTAAGAAAGTAAATAAAATTAAAATGAATCCAAATATCTTCGGAAAAATGACTGACAAACATATGGACGTTGAGGTAAGTGACGATGCTGTTACTGTATTCGGAATTACGATCGAAGCTGATGAAAACATTGAAATATATGCTTTTGTAATGGATGAAGTCACTTAATTTTAAGTGGCTTTTTATTATACCCTCATTATCTGTGAATACTTGCACCACATTATCTAACGGAAAATGAAAATGACTTTTTACTATGGATGAATCAAAATACCCCAACTTCTGTTAAAATGTATGTACTTACGGGCAATCGTTTTAGTGGAGGTTATTATATGAAAAAAATATTTGCAATCATTGCAGTATTAATCATTGTATCAATCCCAATCTTTGAGTGGTTGTTAACGAATCCCTCCAATTCATTGGAACTGATGCAAACTTTAAGGAATTCTGAAAATCCGGAATCGCTTTTTATGGATGAAAATAATTTCGATGCCGAGATTGTTGAGTACATACAGGAAGAATTTAATCCAAATATGGTGAAGCAGTTTACAATACTGGACTTTGATGAGAAAAGTTTCTTGATTCAAACAACACCTGGCACTACAAAGTTAGAGATTATCAATATTGAGGAACTGCCAGAGGAAATAAGAGACTATTTTCTTTCACAAGAATGACTGTACCATGATTCAAAATTTATGAAAAAGAAAGAGGGAAATTTTTGCATACTACAATCGGAATTGTTGCTCATGTCGATTCTGGTAAAACGACATTTTGTGAGCAATTGCTTTATCATACAAATGCCATTAAAAAGCGCGGGCGGGTCGATCACCAAGATACTTTTTTAGATAATCATGCCATTGAACGGCAGCGCGGAATAACGATTTTTGCGGAGCAGGGTCGGATCGAGTATAACGGGCAAGTGTATACGCTGATTGATACACCGGGTCATATCGATTTCGCGCCGGAAATGGAGCGTGCGGTTCATGTAATGGATGCGGCCATTGTCATTATCAGTGCTGTCGACGGCATCGAAGGACATACAGAAACGGTTTGGCATTTGCTGCGGGAGCACCATGTTCCGACATTTATCTTCATTAATAAAATAGACCGTGAAGGAGCAGATGTTGCAGCTGTAATGTCTGCGATTAAAAAAGATTTATCCCCAAATACCTTACTGTTCAATAATGGAATGGATCCAACTGTAAAAGAGTGGCTTGCGGAACGTGACGAACAGCTGATGGAAAAATATTTTGCCGATAATCTAACGGAGAATGACTGTTTAGAGAGCCTGAAACATGCAATCAACAATGAACAAGCATTTGTTTGTATGTCAGGATCGGCTTTAAAAGATGAAGGGGTACTGGACTTTTTTGAAACGATTGCACAACTGATGGAAACAAAATTTGACGTGAATGGTGCATTTGAAGGTAAAGTATATAAAATTCGCCATGACAATCAGCAGCGACTCACATTTATGAAAGCATTATCGGGTGTTTTAAAGGTACGAGATGAATTTACATTAGGTGAAACGTCAGAAAAGATAACGGAAATCCGACTGTACAATGGCAGCAGTTTTACTCAGGTTCGTCAAGTGCAGGCGGGTGATATTTTTGCGGTGAAGGGATTGGCGACGCCGATTATTGGTGATGTGGTTGGAGCCACAGAAGTAAATCCTGCACAATTTGAGATGATTCCGACATTGCAGGCGAAAGTGATGTATGCAGGTGCGTTACATATTAAAGAACTACACCGGATATTTCGTGAAATTGAAGCAGAGGAGCCGAGTTTACGGGTCGTATGGAATGAAAAATTTCAGGAAATCTCGGTTCATGTTATGGGGACGATTCAGCTGGAAGTATTAACGGAGCTGGTGCAGGACCGCTTCGGAATTGATGTGCACTTTGGCAAGCCTCAAATTCTTTATACTGAAACGATTGCTGCACCAACAGTCGGCTATGGCCATTTTGAGCCGTTAAAGCATTATGCGGAAGTGCATCTAAAAATGGAACCGAATACACGCGGTGCAGGCATCACTTTCTCGAACCAGTGTCATGCGGATGACTTATCTGTCGGACATCAGCGGTTAATAGAAAAGCATCTATTTGAACGGGATCATCACGGATTACTTACAGGTTTTCCGGTAACTGATATTCATTTTACGATATTAACAGGACGTGCACATAATAAGCACACAGATGGCGGGGATTTCCGGGAAGCTTCGTTTAGAGCATTGCGACAAGGACTTGAACAAGTGGAAAATTTACTGTTGGAGCCTTATTACCGTTTTAAGATTAAAGCGTCAAACGACCATATCGGCCGGATGATGTCGGATATCCAACAGGCAAGCGGGACATTTGAAGCGCCGATTTTAACAGAAGATACCGTGACATTGTACGGACGTGCACCTGTAGCAACTTTTATGGATTATTCTACTCAATTTTCGGCTTACACAAATGGAAAAGGGGCGTTAACACTGCAATTTGACGGCTATGATGTATGTCATAACAGCGATGAAATCATCGAACAAATTGACTACAGTAAAAACGCCGATCCTGAATATACATCTTCAAGCATTTTTTGTGCAAAAGGGAAGGGATACAGTGTGCCCTGGCATGAGGCAAAAGATGCGATGCATTGTGAAGTGCGGGAAAATGAATGACGAATGAAAGAAGGATTTTGCAGGAGAATAAAGAAGTAAGCTTAAGGTGTTTGGAAAAAAGGAGGCTCTTCTAATGGCATATATTTTACAAGTAGATTTCAAAATGGATGGTCCCTTCGGCGAGGAAATGGCTGCTGGGTTTAAAGGTTTGGCTGAAAGTATTAACGAAGAAGAAGGCATGCTTTGGAAAATTTGGACAGAGGATGCGGAAGCTGGTGAAGCGGGCGGTATTTACTTATTTGAAACAAAAGAAAATGCTGCAGTTTACTTGGAAATGCATTCAAAACGTCTAAATGGTTTCGGTATTACAGCAATCAACAGCAAAATTTTTGCAGTAAACGAGTCGTTAACGAAGATTAACAAAGGTCCGGTTAATGTATAAATAGGGGTACAAAATTGCCAACAGTAAAAATATTGGGAAATGGTATTATGGGAATTAGGAGACACAATGGTGGTGTCTCTTTTTCCATGTTCTGATTTAATCAAACTTAATAATTATCAAACGATGATTTGGGGATGTTTGAACCTTAACGTATAATATAATATATTCCAAAAGTGAAGGGGGGAGGTTAGCGTTTTATGGAAACATTAGTTCCTTTATCTTTAATAGGTATTCCACTATTCTCGGTAGTGCTTTGTGTTAATATTATCAATTTGCTAAAAATAATAATCCATAATCCAGAACAATCTGTAAAAAAACATACTCTTTTAATTAGTATCAGCGTTGCTTACATACTATTTTCATTTTTATGTATACTAATCGTCATTGCCGATTCAGTTTGGGGAGGATCTCTATAAAAACTCCCTATTACCGAATTTGATTTAAAAACTCTAAAATACCAAAAATAAACATATATGGTATTATTATAATATCTAATATTATTTTATGGGGTGAAAGGGTTGAAAAAATATCTTTACATAAGTATTTTATCTGGAGCGATTGCTATATCAGGTTGTGCTGATGAAGGAACTGATAGTAAAAAAATTACAGAAGAAATCTCGCCATCTCTTTTAAATTTAACGCAAGAGCAAAAAGAGGATTATTATCAAAAATATTTAGCACTCATAGAAGACATAAACTCAGAACATGACACAGGCCTCAAGTTAGAGCCTATCACTTCATTTTCTGAGGACTATTGGGTTGAAGTAGAAACATTTAAAAAGCGAGCAAAAGAGCGAGTTGATATATCAATTGTTGTGTCAAAAAATAAAGAACGTTATCATCCGGCTTCAGTCCCAAAGACAGTGACGTTAGAAATCGGTCCGAATAAAGAGCGCATTATTTTTGAAGGGTCTTTTGATACACAATTAAGCGAAAATACTTCAAAAGGAAGACAACTATTTTCTGTATTCAATGGTATTTCTTCAGAAGCAGAAAATTCTGATGGAAGTTGGACTCAAATAGGGTACACAAATTCGTTAATGGAGAATGGATCACTATATGTTATCGATGTTTCAGGAAATTACTCACAAAACGGTATTCTTTCTATACATAACATATCTTTAGAATTTGATTGTAATAAAAATGGAGGAATTAGTTAGAGTAATTTACAAACACGAAAATAGCAGGAACGTTGTTAAAACAACGTTCCTGCTTTTCTATAGGTATGTTCTTTATGGATTGTTTTATATACTTCTACTAAATGCCAATAATGACAACGGTTTAAACGTACAAGGGTTTTGCAAAGTCATCGGTATTTTTGCATCCTCTAACCAAGTCAGCGTTTATTTTACAAAAAAATGTGCATCGCAATAACAAAGAGCTTTGCAACTTGGGCAATCGACTTGATAGGGCTCGAAATAGCGCGGCATATAAATAAATGGTTCAAAGCCCTGTGCTGTAAATTGTCGCTCTGCTGCCCAGCGGTTTGTATCGGATGGAACCCATCCAACCGTAACAATCGTTTTAGCAATCGGCTGTGCGGCTTCGAGATAAGCGCGTACAAGCTTTGTTCCAATCCCTCTTTTCCGTTCGTTTGGATGAACGACAAAATGACTTGTATAATAACTGATGCCTGATCCAATCAGTTCCTTTAACGACTGCAGCTCTTCGTGAAAGTAGGGAAAATCCTTGTTGAAAGCCTTTATTTCATAACCCGCAATATAACCGACAACTTCATCATGCTCATTCACGCATACATAACGAATGCCTCCAGCCTGATCGACGGTAATGTCTGTTTCTGGTTCAAATGGTAAAAAATCATTGAGCAATGCCGCAATTTGCACTGCATATTTCTTTTCATAGGGGTAAATATTCATCGGTGGACCTGCCTTATATTATAGATGGTTGTTATTGTAACATAGTAAAGGGAAATAAGGATATTTTTGATAATTGTAATTTAGGAACACTTGTTCTAAAATGGAGCTAAGAAAGGTGGAAGGGTAATGAAAGAACACTTGCAAAGAGCAATGCAACACAATCAAATATTGGATATTGTGTACATTGCCAAAGATCAGTCAATAACAAAGCGTCGAATAAAAATTATCAAAATGTCCGGAGACCATGTGCAAGCATATTGTTTTTCGCGCCATGCAAAACGAAATTTTATTATAGATAATATCTTAGCTGTACATCCGGTAAATAAAAAAGTAAGAGGGTTACAAGCATAAAATATATGTAACATTATCGAATATATAAAAGTATTATCATTTATTTATTAGTTTTGTGGAATTTTCTGACTATTTATGTTATTATTAAGTATAGGGAGGTGAATAAGTGATGCAAGCTTTAAAAAGAATGGGGGCAACAAACTTCTTTGAAAATATTGTGAAGAGTAAACCAAGGTTAAAGAAATTGAAATGCATGTATATATTAAGAAAGGAAATTTCGGATTATGTTAAAACAAAATAAATAAAGCCCTCCACTTTCAATTGTGGAGGGTTATTTTTTGTCAGAATAAAATGTAGCAATCGGATTAACTATTTCCGAGAAGTTATTCTTTAGAAGATTTTACAGTTTTGCCATTGGATAAAAACCAGCCAGCCAGTGCGATTGAGATTAATATTCCATAAAATATTAGTTTCCACTCAAGGGAGTGGGCAAACTCATAAGAGATGACACCTACATCAGGGTGACTTAAAGTTAATACAGCAAGTTTGACACCAACCCATCCAACTATTACAAAAGCTGCAATCTCTAGTCCTGGTTTAGATTCAAGAAGTTTCACAAAGAAGTTTGCAGCAAACCTCATAATAATTAATCCGATTAATCCCCCTGCAAATATGACAAGGAACTTTCCGCCATCCATGCCGCCAATCTGAGGTAAATCCGTATTAGGCAGCGTCATTGCAAGAGCTACTGCTGCTAAGATTGAATCAACCGCGAATGCTATATCGGCCAATTCGACCTTTATTACCGTACCCCAAAAACCAGACTTTTTCTGTTCTTTTTCTTTTTTTGGTCCTTTATTTTTAAAGTATAGTTTCCTTACGATGTGATTGATCGCTATAAATAATAGATATAGAGCACCAATAGCCTGAACCTGCCATACATCTACAAGAAACGTTATGATAAATAAAGAAGCGAAGCGGAAAATGAAGGCACCTGCAAGACCATAAAATAGAGCCCTTCGCCTTTCTTTTTCAGGTAAATGTTTAACCATAATGGCTAAAACGAGGGCATTATCTGCAGCAAGCAATCCTTCTAAGCCAATTAACAATAATAATACCCAACCATACTCTAGTAACAAAGAGATATCCAAATACATTCCCCCTAACTAAAATCAAAAAATGATAAATATATTAACATTTACGGTGAGTATACCCCCTTTTAAGTTTGATAAGCCTTCATAGGTTATATAAAATCAGTAAATTAGAAAAACGTTCATAGTATTTTCTTTCGATAAAATGGTTTTCTTACGGGAAATAGTAGTGTTAGAAAAAGTAATTTAAACAAAACAGGCACATAGTCCATTGGTAATCAATGAACTATGTACAATGAATAAATCGATATTAACTCAAATTCAATTAGAAGCGAAACAATATGTAATCCTTCATTTAATTAAGCGGCAATATCCGAATACCTATTAAGTAATTCATCCAGTTCCTGACTGCAATTGACAACTTCCGGATGAGTGAATCCTAAATCTTTTGCTTTTTTGTACATAATTTTTCTTTTTGTCTCAATTCGTAGTTTTAGTAGCTTTTTTAATAGTAAAAATTTCATCGATAAATTTCCCTTCAGTAGTAGTTGGTAGATTTAAACTTTTGTTAAAATAAAATAACAACTGTTTCATCCTAACTTATTTCGGATAAGATATGTGTCGAAACATGCTAAAAAAACATAATTCAATAATTTGTAAAAAATAAAAACTTTATACATAAATAGAATACTTTATATTTGACTAAACTTGAAATGTATGAATATTTTGTGGGATCTTGTGAGTGTAAAGACCATTCATAAATCTCTGAAATCCAATTTTTGTACAACTGTTAATAACCTTGCTATAATGAGCGATGTGAATACATATAAACAGAAAGAGGTTATGAAAAATGACAAATGCTTACGATGAATATATGCGTCAAGTGACACAGCCAATGCGTACAGAACTTGAGAGCGCAGGCTTTACACAATTAACAACGGCAGATAGCGTACACGAATTTATGGCTGAAACAAAAGGAACTGCTTTAGTTGTAATCAATTCTGTTTGTGGTTGTGCTGCAGGTCTAGCACGTCCGGCTGCTCGCGAAGCGGTAGCAGATGTGAAACCTGATCAGCTTGTAACAGTATTTGCCGGTCAAGACCCGGAAGCGACTGCAGCAATGCGCGGATACTTTGATGAAGTGCCTCCAAGCTCACCATCAATGGCGGTTTTAAAAGATGGTCAATTAGCTTATTTCATTCCACGTGATCAAATCGAAGGTCATCCAATGGAGCAAATCCGAGATCATTTATCAGATGTGTTAAAACAAGTATGTGCCGAGTAACGATTGTCACAACTGCAGGCAGACCGGACGAGCAATCGCTTCAGTTAGCTGAATTTGCAAGTAAGGAGCTGCAGGCAAAAATTGTACCTCGCCAAAAACGTTCGGTTCGTAAGCTTTGCGAAGTATACGATGCCAATGTCATTGTTGCGGGAAAAAATCGTTTTGAATACTATGCGAAAGGTGCCGAGGCGCCTTTCTTTTTTCATCCAAACTCCGCCGCATTTCGTTTGAAACGAGTCGCTCGCGGTGAAGACGAACCATTACTTACTGCATGTGCACTACAAAAAGGGCATACGTTTTTAGATTGCACCCTTGGTATTGGGGCAGACAGCTTACTGGCTGCTTATGTTGTAGGGGAAAAAGGTAAAGTTATCGGTGTAGAAGCAGATAAAAATGTGTCGTTTATTGTTAAAACAGGGATGCAAACCTATGATACGACTGAACTTCCATTGACGGCATCCATGAGAAATATCGAAGTCGTACATTCCGCAGCTCTGGAATATTTAAAAAAGCAAGAAAATGACAGCTTTGATGTCGTCTATATGGATCCGATGTTCGAGGAAGTCATTGAGGAATCGACTAATTTTGAAGCGCTGCGCTATGCCGGAAAGCACCTGACATTAACTGATGAATGGGTGGCAGAAGCAAAACGCGTGGCGAAAAAGCGCGTCGTGTTAAAGGCACACTATAAATCGGACTGGTTTGAAAAGTACCAGTTTCAGCGTGATATACGATTCACTGCCAAGTTTCATTATGGTGTGTATGAAAAATAAAGACGTTGAAGTTCTCTTCAATTAGGACTTCAACGTTTTATTTAAACTTTACATACCCCTTATAGGTATGGTAATCTGAAATCAAGTAAGGGGGATTGATCGAATGCATGAAAACGATAGTCTAATGGAAACTCATGAAGAAAGCTGTCGTAAAAGTCATCATCCTGAATCGATAAAAAAAGATTTAACGACGAGATTGAATCGGGTCGAAGGGCAAATTCGCGGAATTAAAGGAATGATTGAGAAAGACGTATATTGTGATGATATCATTACACAATTATCGGCAACACAATCGGCTTTAAACAGTGTCGCGAAAATATTGCTTGAGGGTCATTTAAAGGGCTGTGTTGTGGATCGTCTGAATGAAGGCGATACAGAAGTTTTGGATGAACTGGTAGTAACTATTCAAAAAATGATGAAAAAATAAGGAGTGTTCAACTATGGTAAATGTGACGTTAAATGTTAATGGTATGTCTTGCGGTCATTGTGTAAAATCTGTAGAAACTAGTGTTGGCGCATTAGCTGGTGTACAGGAAGTAAAAGTGGATCTTGCTGAGAAAAAGGTATCGGTAGCGTATAACGAAGATGCCGTTACTGTTGAGCAGATCAAAGAAACTATTGATGAACAAGGTTATGACGTTGTTTAGCGACTTAGGTTTACGAATGATTTAGGTTCTCGAAAATAGAGAACCTCTCTTTTTACAAAATTATATACCCCCTTGAGGTATAGAGAGGTGAGAATATGACGAAAGAACTGACGTTGCAAGTAACAGGTATGACGTGTGCGGCATGTTCGGCAAGGATTGAAAAAGGGCTGAACCGGATGGATGGGGTTGAATCGGCGAACGTCAATCTAGCGGTTGAAAAAGCGGCGATTCAATATGATGAAACGGTTATAAAAGCTCAGGATATCGAGCAAAAGATTCAGGCACTCGGCTATGATGTCGTCAAAGAGAAAGCGGACTTCACAATCGATGGAATGACGTGTGCGGCATGTTCAGCGAGAATCGAAAAGGTGCTTGGAAAAATGGACGGAATTGCTTCGGCAAATGTGAACTTGGCGCTGGAAAAAGCGACTGTTGAATTTAACCCGTCACAAGTATCGGTGTCCGATATAATTGCGCGTATCGAAAAAATCGGCTATGGCGCACAGCCAGTTGTTGAAGGAGATCCGGTTGATCATCGGGAAAAAGCAATTCAACGGCAAACGATTAAATTTATCTCGGCTGCCATTTTATCATTGCCGCTGTTATGGACGATGGTTGCCCATTTTTCGTTTACGAGCTTTTTATATGTGCCTGACATTCTTATGAATCCTTGGGTACAGCTAGTATTAGCAACACCTGTTCAATTTATTATTGGCTGGCAATTCTATGTGGGAGCATATAAATCATTGCGCAGTGGTGCTGCGAATATGGATGTGCTCGTTGTGATGGGAACGAGTGCGGCCTATTTCTATAGTATTTATCAAATGCTCGCACATCCTAGCGGTCATATGCCGCACCTGTATTTTGAAACGAGCGCGGTACTTATTACATTAATTTTATTAGGCAAACTGTTTGAAGCGCGTGCAAAAGGCAAATCATCACAGGCAATCAAGCAGTTGATGGGGATGCAGGCGAAATCAGCACTTGTTATCCGTGGTGGCGTCGAGCAGTCTGTACCGCTTGAAGAAGTACGCATTAATGATATTGTGCGAGTGAAGCCAGGTGAAAAAATTCCTGTCGATGGGGAAGTCGTTTCGGGAACTTCAGCAGTGGATGAATCGATGCTGACAGGTGAAAGTTTGCCGGTGGAAAAAAGCATTGGAGATTTCGTTTACGGTGCAACCCTGAATAAAAATGGTGCACTGGAAATGAAGGCATTAAAGGTTGGCAGTGAAACAGCACTGTCACAAATCATAAAAATCGTCGAGTCGGCTCAAGGTTCGAAAGCCCCGATACAGCGTCTTGCCGATAAAATTTCCAATATTTTTGTGCCGATTGTTGTAGGGATTGCCGCTGTGACATTCATATTATGGTGGCTGATCGGCGGAGAATTTATCCAGGCATTTGAGGCGACAATTGCAGTACTTGTTATCGCATGTCCATGTGCGCTCGGCTTGGCAACACCGACTTCGATAATGGCGGGTTCAGGACGTGCTGCACAGCTCGGTATATTATTTAAAGGTGGCGAACATCTTGAACAGACAGGTTTTGTCAATACGATTGTTGTTGATAAAACAGGGACCGTTACAAACGGAAAGCCGGTGCTAACAGATGTTGTACTGTTCAATAATTTTAATGAAGATGATGTGCTTCGCATTGTTGCATCAGCAGAAAAACAATCCGAGCATCCATTGGCAGAAGCAATTGTTGAAGGTGGGTTAGAGCGCGGGATTGAGCTTTCGGCTGTTTCTGGCTTCCAGGCACTTCCTGGGCTTGGCATTGAAGCGCATGTGGATAATACAGAAGTTGCCGTTGGTACGAGAAAGCTGATGCGAGACCAGCAAATTAGTATTGATAAATCGGTTGAACAGCAATTGATTTCATTGGAACAGCAAGGGAAGACTGCAATGCTTGTTGCGATAAACAAAGAATTTGCAGCAATTATCGCCGTTGCGGATACGGTAAAAGAAACATCAGCTGAAGCGGTAAAACGTCTGCATGCGCTTGGCCTGAAAGTCATTATGCTTACAGGAGATAATGAACGTACTGCAAAAGCGATTGCTGCTGAAGTTGGCATTGATGAAGTAATTGCAGAAGTGCTGCCGGAACAAAAGGCACAGCAAATCGAAAACTTGAAGCAACAGGGCCGGAATGTTGCGATGGTTGGTGACGGGATCAATGATGCACCGGCCCTTGCTGTAGCTGATATCGGGATGGCGATCGGTACGGGAACGGATGTGGCGATGGAAGCGGCGGACATTACATTGATTCGCGGGGATCTGAACAGTATTGCCGATGCGATTTTAATGAGCCGTAAAACGATGACAAACATTAAACAAAACCTGTTTTGGGCATTTGCCTATAATGTTATCGGTATTCCGATTGCCGCACTCGGTTTCCTCGCTCCGTGGGTAGCAGGTGCTGCAATGGCTTTCAGTTCCGTTTCGGTTGTGTTAAATGCATTAAGACTGCAGCGTGTGAAATTGTAAATCATCGGATATCCTGGATAAAGAATGCTGATGAGTTTGACGGAAAATGCGCAAGGATGATAATCAGTATTGAATTGAAGTTTAAATTCGATAAGAATATTCCAACATAGAAATACAGCATGTGTTTTAAAAATTATTGTAGTGGAAACGTACATTGGAAGTGTTAAATGCGTTTGAAAATAATAGCACTCTAATTTCTTAAAATGATTGGAGACAATAATATGAAGCAAGATTCAAAGTTATATGATGTCACGATTATCGGTGGAGGTCCTGCAGGAATGTTTACGGCATTCTACGGAGGCATGCGCCAGCTTGAAGTTAAGTTAATTGAAAGTCTGCCACAATTAGGTGGGCAGCTTGCAGCACTTTATCCGGAAAAATATATTTATGATATCGCAGGATTTCCAAAAATCCGTGCAAAGGAGCTCGTAAATAATCTGAAAGAACAAATGTCAGCCTTTGAGCAGGCAATCGTAACTAGTCAAAGTGTTGAAGCCATTGATAAATTGGAAGACGGAACATTTAAGCTGACAACTAACAATGAAATACATTATTCAAAAACAATCATTATTACGGCAGGTCTTGGTGCATTTCAACCAAGAAAGTTGGAAGTTGAAGGAGCCGATTACTACGAGGACAAAAACCTTCATTACTTTATCAACAGTATAAATGAGTTTGAAGGGAAAAATATAGTCATTTTCGGTGGGGGAGATTCAGCTATTGACTGGTCGCTTATGCTTGAGCCAATTGCCAAGAAAGTTACACTTGTTCATAGACGAAATCAGTTCCGAGCACATGAGCACAGTGTTGAAAAACTGTTCAATTCGAGTATTGAAATAAAAACGCCTTACATGCCTGATGGGGTGTTTGGTGATGAAAAGGGCATTAAACAAATTGTCATCCGGAATCAAGAAGGAGAAAAAGAAACACTCGAAGTCGATGACATCATTGTAAATTACGGATTTAAATCCTCTCTGGGTCCAATCAAAGAATGGGGTTTAGAAATCGAGAAGAATTCCATTGTCGTAAACCCTAAAATGGAAACAAATATCGAAGGAATCTATGCTGTTGGTGACGTAACTACATTCGATGGAAAAGTGAAGTTGATTGCAACCGGATTCGGTGAAGCGCCGGTTGCCATTAGTGCAGCGCGGTTGTATATTGACCCAACAGCCAAGAAACATGTACCGCACAGCACGGATCTTTTTAAAGGGGAATTGTAGCGGGTTTATCGGTATGAATGGAATTTTTAACAGGGAAGTGGAGACACAATTCACATATGAATTTGTGTCTCTTTTTTTATTGCTATGTTTAAACTGATACAAATTGTTATTTCCTGTTTTAGGGAAAATGGGGAATTATAGATTGTGACATTTTATACTTTCACTGCATGACAGGCAATTCTACGACAAAGTTGGTTCCACGATTTTCAATACTGTTCACATGGATTAATCCACCATGTAAAGTAACAATGGCAGCCACTATTGATAGTCCCAGTCCTGTCCCGTCAACTGAACGCGTCCGTGCGGTATCTACTCGATAAAAGCGGTCAAAAATTCTTTCTTTCTCTTTATTATTCATTCCTATGCCCGTATCTTCAAAGATTACCAATACCGATTTCCCTTGTTCTTCGATTGATATTTCAATCGTGCCGTTCGGTTTATTATATTTGATGGCGTTGGTTAACAGATTGTCCCAAACCGCATAAAGTAAGGACGGATCTCCGGTGATTTCTACATCCGGTAATGTGAACCCGAGCGTAATCCCTTTTTCACCTATTTGCCACTGATTGTTCCGTACTAGTTCCTTAATCTGTTTTCCGATATTAACTGTTTTTCTTTTCAAAATATCCTCATCGCGATCCAAAGAAGCGAGAAGCAATAATTGTTTCGTTAAAGTAGAGAGTCTTTCGATTTCCGCATTGATGATTAAAATGTAATTAGTTTTATCTTCAGGACTCGTTGAATCACTTTTTAACAGGTTTGTATATCCTTTAATATTGGATAGGGGTGACTGAATATCATGAGAAATGTTTGAAATAAACTCTTTTCTCATTGCATCTAATTGTTCCAGTCTACTGGCCATTCGTAAAAAACTAAGTGAAAGTTCTCCTAATTCATCATGACGGGTAGTATCAAGATCAACATTGTAATTTCCATTTGAGAGCGTTTTAGTTGCGGATGTAAGCTTTGAGATTGGATTAACTAAATATTTTGTAATAAAAATTACCATTATAATGCTCAGCATAATGGTCAAAGCTAGCAGCCACCCGAATAAAATATGCATTTCGTTAAATAGCAGCTTAATATCCGGTCTTAGAAAGAGGGCATACTTTTCCTCGTTATGTGTCAATGGAACACCAATCGTATTCTTTAATTCGTTCGCAAAAAATCCTGTTACAAATGTTTCCTGGGGGAAATTTGATATACCATGAAAAATATTGCCGTTAAGTACTTGTTCTTTAGTTGAATTGGACAAAGTGTTTTCCCTGAAAGGTGCACCAAAATAAAATTCATTTCCTGAATTGTCAACGAGGAAAATTTGATATCCTATTGAAGATATATTTTCAAGATAATCTATGAGGTTTAAATCAGGTTGATTTCCGGTAAATTCAGCGATTTCCAATGCAATTTTAGTGTTTTTTTGGTCATTAAATGGTTTTAATTTTTGCTGATAATACGTATTCGAAATTAAAAAGGCAAATATACCACTAAAAATCATAATTCCAATGGTGAACACAACAAATTTCACATAAAGAGATTTCATTTGCGGTTTGCCTCCAGTGAATAGCCAACCCCACGCACAGTCTTAATATGAAAATCGTCTGTCAATTTAGAAAAACGTTCCCTTAATCTTTTTACATGAACATCTACTGTCCGCTCATCTCCTTCAAAATCTACACCCCAGATGTTTTCTATTAGATGATCTCGAGAAAATACTTGCATAGAATTTGTAGCCAGGAAGTACAGCAGTTCAAATTCCTTTAAGGGTAACAGAATCGTCCGTTCTCCAATCTGAACCTCATAGCTTTTTTTATTTATAGTTGTACTACCTAAATGAATAACAGTTTCATCGGATTGTTTATCATATCGTCGTAGTAAGGCTTCTATTCTAAATTGTAATTCTTTTGGTTCAAACGGCTTGACTAGATAATCATCTGTGCCAGATTTATATCCTTCTTCCTTATCTTCAATTTGATTCTTAGCCGTTAAAAGGATGACTGGAATATCATATTTCTTTCGAATTACCTTTGTTAATGCATACCCATCCATAAAAGGCATCATCACATCGACTACTGCTAAATCACATACTTCTCTATTAAGAACTGCTAATGCTTGAGTCCCGTCCTTTGCTTGAACAACTTTGAATCCTGCCTCGGCTAAATGGATTTTTACAAGCTGTAATATATTGATGTCGTCATCTACGATTAGAATTGTTGTCATTCTTATACTCCTGTTTTATAAAAATTTTTGTCTGCTTTAAACCATATCAAATGAACAGCCATGCAACGTCCAGGCTGTTCATTAATTTCTGCTTATATCGATCCTTCTTTAAAATTTGCAGAACTTACTCTTTACTTTGCAAAACCATTCCATCGCTCATTTTTATCACATGGTCTACATATGAAAGCAATTCTTCATCATGTGTAACCATTAATGTAGCAATATTTAACGTTTTAGTTAACTCTTGAATCAATAACATAACATCTCTAGACTTCCTTGAATCTAGGCTGGCTGTTGGTTCATCTGCGAAAAGAACTTTCGGTTTATGGATAATGGCTCGTGCAATGGCGATCCGTTGTTTTTCCCCACCTGATAAAGAAGAGGGGTAGGCCAGTCTTCTATGATCCATTTCAACGAGTTGCAGAATTTTACGAACTTCAGCCATTTTTGATTGTTTGCTTAAGTTAGATTCAGAAACATCCAGCATCAAAATTAATTGCTCTTCAACAGTGAGAAAAGGAACAAGATGAGCAAACTGAAAGACAAACCCAAATTTACTGGCCCGTATTTTTCGAACCTGTTCAGAACTCATTGCAGTCATATTGTTTCCGTCGAAAATAACTTGCCCATTTGATGGGGGTTGTAATCCAGCAGCTATAGTAAGGAGCGTACTTTTACCGGAACCTGATGCGCCTACTAATGCTGTTATCTCTCCTTCTTTAACAGTAAGGTTAATACCTCTAAGTATTTCTTCTTCTATTTCCCCCGAAGTAAATGTTTTTCTTACATCTTCAATTGAAAATATTGTCATATTAAGCCTCTCCTTGTTGTATCGCATGTAATGGTTCGATTTTTTTGATTTGTATTCCAGAGAGTGTAGCTCCGATAAAACCGATGAATAGGAAAACTAAAGATAATTGTATGGTTGTTTCAAATGTTAAATGGAAAGGCATTCCATCAGGTGCAATCATATTAAATACTTGGCTGAATGAAATGGACAATATAAGAGAAATTATCGTAATGAAAAGCATTTGTGTCCACATAATTTTGAATAACCTGCTTGTTTTCATGCCAATTGCCTTTAAGATACCATATAAACCGACTTTTTGAATGTTCATCATGTAGAAAAAGATGGCAAACAACATGCCGCTAATGACAACTAAAAACCAGACAATCATATTTAAAGACATCTGTTCTGCATTATAGCTTGGAATTGTATTAAGGAAATCCTTGTTCGAAAAAGATTGCAGACCCGTGAATTGTTCTGAAGATTCTCCACCTGGTATGAATAACAATTGCATTTCCATAACTCGATAGATTTCCTTATAGTTCTTCATATTTATATATGCAACAGGGGCATGACTGAATTTCTTCTGATCGACAAAACCCTTAACTTTAAATTCACCACTAAATTGATTATTCGTTAAGACATCTCCAACCTTTATCCCTTTATCCTCCATTGAACGATCTAATATAATTTCCCCATCTTCAACCTTTTCAAATAGCTCTGAATCAGTGGATGTAACAAAGGCAACGCTATGCTGTTTGTCAGTTTCGCTATTTAAAAAACCCATTTGAATTGAGAATGCCAGTGCATCTTTTTGTTTATTTATTATTTCATCCTGTATATCACTGTCTATTTTTGAAAGATTGTAAGTTTCATCTCCCTCTTTATTCATATAAAATTGACCTTCTGGTAAATCTTTGATCAACGAAGCATTGTCTTGCGATAATCCATTCGCCAAACCCGATATTATAAAGGTCAATAAACTGACAAGAAAAATAATTGAACCTAAAATTAAAAATCTTACTTTGTTTTTCTTTATTTCTTTCCATGCAATATTCATTTGTAATTTCCTCCGATCTCTTCTTTACATCCATAGTTTATAGATTGAATATGAACGGGAGATGAACAGTAAATTACATTTCGGGTTCGTTCGAAATATTTACAAATGAACAGTACACAATTATTAGGCACTAGATTATTTAAATTGCGGAAAGTATCAGAATGAAAAAGTACCAGAGAATGGGGAAACAGTATTCAAAGTTAAATCAACAGTCATATCAATAACATGTCCTTACGAAGGAAAACCCGAGGTATAAAGGTATTAGGGCAAATCTTTAATCTCTTCGTACATATTAATTTCTGAAAATTCCATACTTTGTTATAATATAATTAGTAAATAAATAGAGATACTAAGGGAGTGCCAAAACTATGGAATATATCACGCTTAATAATGGAGTAAAAATGCCGATCGTTGGTACTGGTACAAATACGTATGGTAAACAAAATAATGACTATAACGGTGAATTAACAAATGAAATTCCTGAACTTGTATCAGCACTTGAACTGGGATATCGATCAATTGACGCAGCTATTAGTTATAGAAATGAAGAGCTTGTCGGGGGGATTTTAGCTGAAAGCACAGTGCCTCGAAAAGAGTTGTTCATTACGACAAAAGTTCCTGCGAGAGAAGAATATGTTTCTTCAAAGGAATCGACTCGAGCGGCAATCGATAATAGTCTGAAAAACTTTAAAACAGACTATCTGGACCTGCTTCTGATTCATGCCCCGATTGAAGACAAAGAGCAGCTAAAAAACACTTGGGAAGTATTTGAAGAATACTATGAGGCGGGTAAACTTAAAGCAATCGGCGTTTCGAACTTTAAGAAAAATCATCTAGATGAATTGAAAGAATTAGCAAAAGTGAAACCGGCCGTTAATCAAATACAAATTAATTTAAAAGAAAAGAACAAAGAGCTCCTGGATATATTGGAAGAAGAGGGCATTACACCTGTAGCGTGGGGGCCGATGAAAACGGAAGAACATCAAGAGGAAGTGTTGGATGAAATCGGTAAAGCGTATGGTAAATCGGGTGCACAAGTTTTATTGAAATACCAAATCGAGCGCGGTGTAGTCGTTATCCCGAAATCACATAATCGTGAAAACCAGGCAGCAAATCTGGATCTTTTCGGTTTTAAACTGACTGAAGCGGATGTAGAAAAAATTGAAAACCTTTAGTTAATCGCTACGTTTTTAAATCATTTAACCAGGCGCCTCCTATTTTGGGGACGCTTGTTCTGTATCTGCCTTTTTTAAAAGGCCACTTATCAAAATAAAAGCAACCATGCAAAACATTGTAATAAACAGTATGACCATCACGCCCATTCCTGCAAAGCCCTCTGCTTCCACAGGGGAATATTTAGGATTCAAGGGTAAAAGTATAATATTTATAGATTACCGATTATTTGGTAGATAGAAAGGAAGTCATCCATTGTCAAAAGGGCTTATTCATCATATTGAACTGTATGTTTCTGATTTAAAAAGTTCCATCAACTTTTGGGGATGGTTATTAGAAGAATTGGGATATGAATCCTTTCAATCGTGGGAAAGCGGACAGAGTTGGAAAATCGGAGAGACCTATATCGTTTTTGTGCAAGCAGAGGAACGGTATAAGGATGTACCTTATCATAGACGCAGAGTTGGTCTAAACCATTTGGCCTTCCATGCAAGCTCCCGTCAACAAGTAGATGATATGACAAGAAAGTTGGAAAGTAAAGGTATTAATATCCTTTATTCTGATAAACATCCCTATGCAGGAGGGGAAAATTATTACGCTGTATTTTTTGAAGATCCAGATAGAATTAAAGTTGAATTGGTAGCACCATGACCTTGCCTGTTTTGATGTTTTTTCTTCTACATGAAATTAAAAACGGAACGCCTACTGAATTGTAGATGTTCCGTTTTCACATATTCCAAACAAAGAAATCTATTCCTTCCGCATAATAAAGCTCAAATGTCTGCCTGTTGAGCGGTCTTGGCGATGGGAGAATCCATCATCGTCCATAAATGTGCACATACGGTCAACCGTAATATTTTTTTCAGGCACACCTGCAAGCATGCACTGTGTTTTCACGGTTAACTGGTTGTCGATATGGAATTTGCTCGTTTCTTCATTCCAGTACATAAATTCGTCCGCATAGCTGAGTGCTTTGAATTTTTCCTGAACATCGGCGTCCACTTCGAATTTCTCTTGGCTGATTGCTGGCCCGATCATTACTTTCAAATCACGTAAATCGCAATTTTCCTCTTGTTGTAAATGTTGAAGCAACTTTAATGTAATTTCTTTAATCGTCCCTTGCCATCCAGAGTGCACAGCCCCGATGACATTTGTTTTTTCATTATAAAATAAAACAGGCACACAATCTGCGGTAAAGCTTGAGATCACAACGTTCGGTTCGTACGTATACAATGCGTCGGTATCATGAACAGCAGTTGTATTGTCGGTTGCTCCTTTGCCGATTTCCGATTTTTCCACACGGAAGAAGTTGGCACTATGTGTTTGATTGGCGCATACAAACTCTGATAATTCGGTTTGCAGCAGTGAGGCAAGCTGTTGGCGGTTTTCGATAATATCAGCTTCGTTTTTGCAAACATGGAGTGCCATATTGTTGTCCTCGGCTAATGCTGGATCTTTTAATGTAATGCCTAGTACGCGTTTTTCATTATTTTCATAAAATTTTACCTTCATTTTATCACCCCCTGTACTATACCCGTAAATGCAAATTTTGTATAGGCAAATAGTGTTTGGTATAATGATTGGAAATAGGGGGAATGTGATGAAGAGTTGGCAAATCATTTTAACCGGTTTTTTACCTTATGTCATGGCGGTCATGGTTTTTATTGCATTTTCATTGCCTTATATAAATGAATCGATTACATTCGGTACGGCCATGTCCATAATTATTTATGTTTTGCCGATTTATTTTTTTGTCGTGATTCCCTGGTATTATGTGCTGTACTTCATGCGTAAAAATTACAGCAAACGGGCACTTTACTTAACAAGCTTTATTTTTTGTATTCTGCAGCCAATCGTATTCGGATACCTTATGAAAGCACCGGTCGGCAGCGCGTATTTTTTATTTTTTGTATCACCACCGTTTATAGTTGGCATAATGGTTAGTACATTATGTATTAGCATGTTCTACAAAGAAGATTTGCAGCAAACGAAAAATGGAAGGGGAGAGCCGATTGGAATTGACGATTGAATGGCAATACATTACAAAGACAAAGCAGGAAATAACATGGCGAAGTGATGCAATTCCTGCAGCGCATGCCTATACGCTCGTACTGGATATGGAAAATACTGGTCGCACAAAAAATATTGTGATGACAGATGAACATGACTGTACATGGACATTAAAAGAGCTGAAAAAATATTTGAAATCTCTCGAAACAGAACCTACCGAAGTGGAAGTGTATTTCGATGGCGGTTTTAATAGAGAAGAAAAGCTGGCCGGTTTAGGGATTGTTGTCTATTATAAACAGAATGGGAAAAACTATCGCTTGCGGACGAACCAGCTCGCGGAGTATTTAACATCAAACAATGAAGCGGAATATGCTGCATTGAATCTTGCGGTTGAACAGCTTGAGGAAATGGGCGTCCATCACCAGAAAATAAAAGTTTACGGTGATTCTCAAGTCGTTATTAATGAAATGAACGGCGAATGGGCAGTAACCGATAGTGTTTTGACAACATGGGCGGATAAAATCGATGCTAAGCTCCAAAAACTTGGCATTCGACCGGAGTATCAATATATTGACCGCAAGCTAAACGGTGAAGCGGATCAGCTTGCTAATCAGGCACTACAGGAAACCGAAATATACGCGGATATTGATATACGAAAAAGTAAGAAAAGATAAATAAAGGGGGATCTTTATGATTCGTTCTGTTGGCACAGGGAGTTCAAGTTTAAATAATCAGACACGTCCCCGAAATTTACAGCAACAAACTACAGCCTTCCCGAAAATCGGAGAAGAACAAGGTGTCGCACGAGAGCAGGAAAAGGTGCGAACGGATGAGGCTGAAAGAGGACCAATGATGGTTGGGGTCAAACCGAAAGCACAGCTGAAGTCCATTTTTGATGAACCGAATGGTGTCGTGAAGCTTAATGCGGACGGAGATAAGTTAGAAGTCAGCAAGCGTGCAATTTCACTCGCCAAAGAAGTACTCTATATTTAAAGAAAAAAGCTCCGCCGGGAAGATCTCGGCGGAGCTTTCGTTTTAAATTTTATTAATGTTTTTCAAATGCTCGTTCACCAGCAATACCTGGTTGCGTTAATTCGAATGGATTTAAAATAATATCCAACTGCTCAAGCGTGAAATAGTTGTACATTAAGCAAAGTTCGCGTACAGATTTGCCGCTATGCAGTGCTTCACGTGCAATTTGACTTGAACGCTCATAGCCTAAATGTGGAGCCAGTGCTGTAATTACTCCGATTGAACGTTCTACATAATCATGCAGTCGCGCTTCATTTGCTTCAATATGATCAAGACAGTATTTTGTAAATACTGTAAAGCCGTTTGTCATAATTTCAATCGACTGAAGCAGATTAAATACTAGAACTGGTTCCATTACATTCAGCTCAAATTGTCCTGCTTCTGAAGCAAGTGATATTGTCACGTCATTACCGATTACTTGGAATGCGATTTGGTTAATGACTTCCGGCATAACAGGATTTACTTTACCTGGCATAATAGAAGAACCTGGTTGACGCTCCGGTAAGCGGATTTCTGCAAATCCGGCTTTTGGACCTGATGCCATTAAGCGTAAGTCATTACAGATTTTTGACATATTCATCATTGCGATTTTTAACATTGATGATACTTCTGCATACGTATCGGTGTTTTGTGTACCGTCAATTAAATTGTCAACTTTTATGAACGGGAAACCACTGTAAGTCGCGATGTTTTCTACTGCCAATTTCATATATTCAGGGTCCGCATTCAGGCCTGTCCCGATTGCAGTTGCACCGATATTGATTTGCAGCATTGTTTGCTGCGCTTTTTTGATTCGAGCAATATCACGGGAAACAACGGCAGCGTATGCACCGAATTCCTGGCCTAAACGAACTGGTACAGCATCTTGTAAATGCGTACGACCCATTTTAACGATTGAATCGAATTCTACTGATTTTCTGATAAAGCTATCACGCATCATTTCCATCGCCATAATTAAATTATTTAACGTAGAAACTGTTGCAATATGAATAGCCGATGGGAATGCATCATTTGTTGACTGCGCCATATTGACATGGCTGTTAGGACTAATGATTGAATAAGTACCTTTTTCTTCCCCTAAAATTTCCAGTGCACGGTTTGCAATTACTTCATTGGCATTCATGTTCATTGAAGTGCCTGCTCCGCCCTGAATTGGATCTACAACGAACTGGTCATGTAATAGTCCTGAAATAATGTCATCTGATGCTTGTGCAATTGCATTAGCAATTACTGGATCCAATTTGCCGATATCGGCATTTGCAAGTGCCGAACTTTTCTTTACGATGGCAAATGCACGAATTAATTCAGGGTGCATTGTCATTTTAGTAATCGGGAAATTTTCTAATGCACGAGTTGTTTGAACGCCGTAATAAACGTCCTTTGGAATTTCTAATGTGCCTAAAAAGTCTTTTTCAATACGTGTACTCATCTGTACAAACCCTCCAAGAGAATGGTGTAATAGTTGGATAAACAACTACATTATACGCCATATAATGATAAAAGCTTACTTGCTGAATTATTAGTTTATTTGATTTTCTCAAGTAAGTTTAAATTAACCAATATTAACAAATATAATGAGGGCTATTTTGTAACTTTTTGATTTTTTAAACGACTAATAAGGAAAGGAATGAGGTGGTTGATATTGAAGAGGTGGCTAAGTTACATGTTGGTCGTGGGGATGATCTTGGTCCTTGCAGCATGTAATATGAAAGAAAACGAAACATCATCCGATTCAACTGAACCCGTGCAGGAAGAAAATAATGAGAATAAAGTAGAATATGAATTACTGTTTCATTTGGATTCGATACCTCCTGAGGTTGGTACGAGTATTTCAATCGTGCAGGATGAAAAGCTTTATACTACTTGGGCAGAGATTTTTGGTTTTGAATCGGTTCCACCTGTCGATTTTGAAAAAGAGGAAGTACTGTTTGTCACAGGATATTCAGATGGCTGTGGAAGAGAAATTGAAGAAATCGAAAAAGATGGGGATACTTTAGTCATTACCTTAAACTATCCGGAAAATATTCGAAGCGAGAAAGACATCGCCTGCACAGAAATAGCTTTAGACAATACTTATGTTGTCAAAATGAAAAAGACAGACACAACAAAAGGTAAGCTGATTGATATCAATCGGACAACATATGAAGAAGATTCGACGGTTCAGGAAAAACTGCATTAAACGAATACAGTAATACGAGGGGCTACCAATTCCTCTATATGAATATTACACTGAAAATATCGAATTTTCGGTGTAATATTTTTTTGGTCATAAATTTTCTGCAAATAGAAAACATTATGTTGGGAATAAGGTTAAATTGCTATTTACATAATAACAGGCTACGTTTATCCATTGTAAGACGGGCAAAAAATTGGTAATATGAATTATCGTACAATAATAGTATTGAACGCGAACTATAGAAAACTGGAAGATGCCAGGGAACTATAGGCAACTAATTGCATACATATCAAGCGTTGATCGCCGTGGATAAAACTACTGGCGGGAGCAGTTTCTGGAGAGAGCGCGATAATTCGCGTCGCCGAAGGGTTCATAATCTCAGGCAAAAGGACAGAAGAGTAATGAGAGATGCTTCTCTTTAACATTAGGTGTGAGAAAAATACCCTTTGTTTCATGAAAAGCCCTCGATAGATGTCACAGATTTTTTGAAATCTGGACGCGATTTCGCAGAGGCGAGATCGATTATTCTTACAAACAGGGACTGGCGCATAATCAGTCCCTGTTTTAATTTTCCAGAAAAAATTACTTGATGGACCGCGGTGAAGTACTTATTATTTTGCGCTGTGTAAACAGACAAAATACTTATCCTTTGGAGGAATCGTTTTGGAACAACAAGAATTAAAGCGCGACCTGAAAAATCGCCACGTTCAGTTAATAGCGATTGGAGGAACAATCGGAACGGGGTTGTTTTTAGGGTCAGGTAAAGCGATCTCACTTGCAGGACCTTCTATTATCTTTGCATACTTAATCGTTGGAATCGCACTATTTTTCGTAATGCGTGCACTTGGCGAATTGCTTTTATCAAAAGGCGGCTATGCATCATTTACCGAGTTCGCCACTGAATACCTAGGGGATTGGGCAGGCTATATTACCGGCTGGACATACTGGTTCTGCTGGATTATGACGGCAATGGCGGATATTATCGCTGTCGGTATGTACACGCAGTACTGGTTCGACATCCCGCAATGGGTACCGGCTATCGCATGTTTAGTAGTCTTACTTATTCTGAATTTATTGACGGTCAAACTTTTCGGAGAGCTGGAGTTTTGGTTTGCGTTAATTAAAATCATCACAATTGTTGCGTTGATTGCGATAGGCATTGTATTGTTGATCATTGGTTTTGAGACTGATACAGGCAAGGTTGCTGTCTCGAATTTATGGGAGCATGGCGGATTGTTCCCGAATGGTACATTTGGATTTTTAATGGCATTCCAAATGGTTGTCTTTGCATTCGTTGGGGTTGAATTAGTAGGGGTTGCTGCTGCTGAAACGGCAAACCCGCAAAAGAATATCCCATCTGCTATTAATAAAATTCCCGTTCGTATTCTGCTGTTTTATGTAGGGGCATTATTTGTAATTTTAACAATCAACCCTTGGGATACATTAAGTGCAGCAAGCTCGCCATTCGTTCAGGTTTTCGCATTGGTAGGAATTCCAATTGCAGCAGGTTTGATTAACTTTGTTGTGCTGACATCAGCTGCTTCTGCAGGAAATAGCGGAATGTTCTCAACGAGCCGTATGCTGTTCAGTTTAAGTAGTAATAAACAAGCACCGAAAGCTTACGGTAAGTTAAACAAAAATGCGGTGCCGCAAAATGGTCTGTTATTTTCTGCGGTTGTAGTATCGATTGGTGCATTGCTTAGCTATTTCATGCCGGACGATGCATTCAGTATCGTGACAACAATTAGTGCGATTTGTTTTATTTGGGTTTGGAGCATTATTCTGATTTCGCATATCATTTACAAAAAGCGTCATCCAGAATTACATAAATCTTCAATTTTCAAAGCACCTTTAACACCATTCGTTAACTATTTAATATTAGCATTCTTCCTGTTTTTACTAATCATTATGGCTATTTCCGAGTCTACGAGAACTTCGCTGCTGTTAACACCGTTATGGTTTTTACTGCTGTTTGTTCTTTATAAGGTTCGAAAGAAATAAATGTAAAACCGGGTTTCCATCGAGGAAGCCCGGTCTTTTCTATTAGTTTATTTTTCGCAAAAATTGGCTTCTTGCTTCTGAGAAGATTTTATTGTCACAGGAATCACAGGAAAATTTGCCGCTCATATTCCGTTTGTAGTTCCGGTATTTTACTGTTCCTTCTATTAATAAAAAAGGTTTTTTACAGCAGTAGCAAATGGTTTCGTAGGTTATCAAGTTAGCTCCTCCTTTGCAAACAATGGTTTGTTGTTTAACAGATGGAAATAAACGATACATGCGATGACAACACCGATTAAAGCGAAGATGCTTGTTGTCAGTTGAATCGTGTAGATTTCCGCCAAAAATCCGATAATCAAAGTTAAAGTGATCTGCATCACACTTTCGATCAGTCCAAGTGAACTGCCGAACCGTCCCATCAATTCAGTCGGGATTGTTTGCTGGTAAAATGTCGCGTAGCCCGTATTGCTGAATGCCATAAACAGTCCGAGCAAAATAAAGGCAGCGACCGCAATCATTAAATTATGTGAAAAGTAAAATATAAAGTAGGAAAGTAAGGTACATGTAAATCCAAGGCCGATGTACGAAACGAGTGACAGCTTCTTCACGAATCGGACAGCCAAATAGCCACCGACAATGGCACCGATTCCTGTGATTCCTACAATGATGCCGTATACCGAATCCGTCACTTTATGAAAGTCTTTTAAAAACGACATTTCCTGGGAATCAAGTGAAAAGCAAATCATCAGCGCTGTTGAATATAAAACGAAGAATTTCAACAGCGTTTTGCGTTGCGAGATAAATTTCCAGACAGTAATAAAATCATCTCGAATAACAGCAAGTGTGAGTACAGATGATTGAGTGGCCGACTTGATCTCTGGATTTGGCAGCAAATACATCATGTATGAGCTAAACAAAAGCATAAACCCATTCACCCACATCGCAGTGGCAGTACTGCTCATGGCGATAATGGCACCACTTAAAGCAGGGCCAATCATAAAGCTCCCTGAACCGAGCATGCTGTTGATGGCATTAAAACGCAAGCGATCATTTGGCAAAACGAGTTTTGTAATCATAAATGTGCTGCTCGGATTGGCAAAACAGACTGCAATATTTGCCAAAAAGATCAAACTGTAGATGAGCCAAATTTCCGAGAGCAATGGCATCATACAAACGATACCTGCGCGGAAAACATCACAAACAATCAAGATGATTCTTTTATTGGTTCTATCTACGATGGAGCCCGCAAAAAAACTGCACAAAATGCGGGCAATCGGACCGATAATATAGATGCCCGCAACCGCTGCCGGTGACTCGGTTAAATGCCAGACCGATAGATTGAGCGCAATCAAGTAAATCCAACTTCCCAGTTTGGATGCGCCAAACCCGAACCACAAATAAAAATACTCTTTTCTTAACTCCAAATCATCACCCCTTAGCTGCTCATTCTCTGCCGTATTTTTTCACTTGCATATAGTGCCTGCCTAAAGCAGTAGCTCGCCTGTTTATAGGCATGGAGCTGCTCATAAAACTGTGCCCATAATGGAGCATAGAACAGAATCAGCGAATAATACTGTTGTTCGTTGAAATGCGGAAAAGCTTCATCCTCCAGCAATTTCAATCCGCGGATCGTATGTGCAGATTCAACCGCATACTGCAATAGTCTGCGCTGATAAATATGATGGGGTACAGAAAATTGATGTTCTTCATAACGTTTTAATAGTATTTCCAGCTGTTTGAAATCCTTCTGCGCAAAGCATGTGCGCATCCAGTTAATTGCTGAATGCAGGTCTTCATCGTAGTTATTTGCCGTTTTATAATGTTTGGACGCTTCTGGAAAGTTTTCCTGGCATTCGTAACAATACGCGATATTGTTATGCAATGAGCTCCATTGCATCGGTGTTTGGATTGAAGGTACACTTTCAAGCAAATTTAGCCCTGCTTCAAACTCCTTGAGAGCTTTCTGGAATCGATGTGAATCATTGAAAATCACACCTTTCATGGAGAATAGCTTCAACTGAAACAACGGTTTATACTGATGGATGAAAAACTGCTGTGCCAGTTCAATATGTTCCAGTGCCTTTTGTAACTTGTAGCTACGGTGATTTGCAAAAGCAATATGATAATGATAGTTGGCCAGTTCGAATGGGTGAGCATTGGATAGAAATTGCGCAAATTGACTGTCTTCTTCTTTGTTAGACAACTGTTCAAATTCCTGAAAAGAAAGATGGCCGAAAGTCGTAATGGCTACGAATAGTTGAGTGACCCGGTCTTTTTTCCAGCTGACGAACGGCTCGATTTCATTAAGTATTGTTCTCGCCACATCATCTTCTTTTTTCGAGTAAAGGAAACGAGCATACACGAGCTTTGCCATCAGCTGCTGTTCAAACGGCTGCTCTTCGGTTTGCATAGCGGTTAATTGTTCAATTTCACCTACAGTAAACTCGGCATTCGACAATAATTTTTCATATAACTGCTCCAAAAAAGTGGTTTGGCTTTTCAGTTGTTGTTTGAGCTTGTTGAAATCGATGCCCAAGTTTTCAAACAGCTGCTCATACATCGAATGCTCTGCGATAACGATCCCGTTTTCAATCCGGCTTAAATATGAAGGGGTACAAATACCGAATGCAACGTCATCCTGTTTTTGCTTCTTTTTTTGACGATAATATTTTAATAGCTTCCCCCAAGCTTTTTCATTGTTTTCCATAAAAACACCTCATAGATAGTTTACCAAAATACTAAACAGGAATATTGCGAATTTTCTTTAAAAAGTGCACAATTAACGTTACGAAAATGATAAACTTACACAAATCATTAAAGGTTTACATATTTTAATTGCATATTCTGAAATAGCTCTATATGATAAGAAAATAAAAAAGGGTTTATTGTTTTAAATGGGAGCTTAGATTGGAGAGATAGTAATGTTCTTTTATGAAGTAGATAATGAAATTCAATTAAAATTAATCACACAAAATGATGCTGAAGAAATCTTTGCTTTCATTGACCGTTCACGCGATTATTTACGTGAATGGCTTGGATGGGTAGATAATACAAAAACTGTTGAAGATACACGCGATTTTGCCGGAATGAATCTAGAAAAATTCGCAAAACGTGAAGGCCTTGATACAGCGATTTTTTATAAAGGGCAATTTGTCGGGAAAGTATCGATTAATACGATTAACTGGTCTCTGAAAAAATGCGAAATCGGCTATTTTTTAGATGAAGAATATCAAGGGGAAGGCATTATGACACGTGCTGTGAAAGGTATTATTGATATCGCCTTCAATGAATATAAGCTTGGTAAAGTCGAAATTCATGCTGCTGTTAATAATACGAAAAGTCGTCATATTGCAGAGCGCCTTGGTTTTATGCATGAAGGGACAATCCGTCAGGCGGAATGGCTGTACAATCACTATGTCGATCATGCGGTTTATGGTCTTTTAAAAGACGAATGGGTTGGGGAATATTAATAACTGGTTTCGCCTCATCAGAAGTACCTGATGAGGTTTTTTATCGCTAAATTATAATTTAATGAAACTTTTTCCATACTCATCCAGTATAGTAATTAGAATCTATTACATGTGAAGTCATTCATGCCACTACATATAACATCTTGGTACAAAAATAAATGCTTGTAATAGAAGAAATAGCAGAAAGCAGGTGTGGACAATTGTCACAGCCAATTGTGGAAATTAAAAATTTGAACAAAACGATTAAAGGCAAACACATTATCAAGGACTTGAATCTAGAGTTTTATCCGGGTCAAATAACAGGTTTCTTAGGTCCGAACGGAGCGGGTAAAACAACGACGATCCGTATGATGACGGGGTTAATGTATCCGTCAAAAGGAGAAGTAATCATCGATGGGAAAAAACTGTCGACAAATTATGAAGAGGCGATCAGTAATATCGGTGTAATCGTTGAAAACCCAGAAATGTATAAATATATGTCAGGGTATAAAAACTTGCAGCACTTTGCCCGTATGCATAAAGGAGTAACGAAACAGCGTATTGATGAAGTTGTAGCTCAAGTCGGTCTGCAAAATCGGATAAATGAAAAAGTTAAAACGTATTCGTTAGGGATGCGTCAACGTCTTGGACTGGCACAGGCGATGCTGCACCGTCCAAAGTTTTTAATTTTGGATGAGCCGACAAATGGTCTTGACCCTGCTGGTATCCGTGAATTCCGTATGTATTTGCGCAAAATTGCGGTAGAGGATAATGTCGCAATCGTTGTATCGAGTCACCTTTTATCCGAAATCGAGTTAATGGTAGACCGCATCGCGATTATTCAAAATGGTGAGCTGATTGATATCCGTGAACTGCAACATGTCGCGGCAGCACAATATTACATTGAAGTCGGTCAGCCAGATCAGCTTCAGGCGATGTTTGAAGAGCCGTTAGCAAAAGAGAATGGCGGCTATGTGTTAAATCTGACTAAAGAAGAAGTGCCTGCACTTATTCGTAAATTAGTTGAATCGGGCATTGATCTTTATACAATCCAGCCGATTCAGAAGCGTCTTGAAGATCAATTTATCGAGATGACAGGTGGAGGTGCAATCGATGCAATACGTTAAAAATGAATGGATCAAAATGTGGTCGCAAAAAAATGCTTGGATCATGTGCGGGCTCTTAATTGTACTAATCGTATTCGTTGCAGGGATGAACAAATATTATGATGTGGATTCAAGTACAAAAGAAGCGCGCTTAGCAGCAAATGAAGAAATGATGGCCCATCCAAAAGAAATGCTTGCTTCAGAAGATTTAATGCCGGAAGATGAGCAATATTTCAAGGAAGAAATTGCAATGGCCGAATACCGTATCGCCAATGATTTGCCATCATCAAATGCAATGACATTTACGGAACATATTGATTTATCATTAACATTGACAATTATGGTAACAAGCATCTTTACAGTTGTTATTGCGGCAGGTATTGTATCATCAGAGTTTGGTACAGGTACGATTAAAATGCTTCTTACACGACCTGTTGCAAGATGGAAAATTTTACTTTCGAAACTTGTTGCGTCTATACTTTATGGAATTGTACTATTTGCCGCTGGAATCGTTGTCGCATTAGTTGTCGGTATGGCATTATTCGGTACGGACAGTGCAATTGCATTATCAATCGTAGATGGGCAAGTCGTACAGGAAACCGTAGAGAATACATTTATCGAAACGACACTTTATTCGCTCGGTTCTACAATTATGACAATTATATTTGCGTTTATGATCGGTACGATTTTTGGTTCAAGTACGTTAGCGGTAAGTTTATCGCTGTTCATCTTGTTGATGGGTTCAACGGCAACAATGTTTATCGCCCAGTATGATTTTGCGAAATATATTTGGTTTGCGAATGATTTATCGTATTATGCACCAGGAAGTATTCCGATGATTGAAGGATTAACGTTTACGTTCTCGCTAGTTGTCAATATCGTATATGCGATTGTGTTCTTGGTGATTACGTTCGGTTACTTTATGAAGCGTGACGTAACGGCTTAGTTCAGAAAATTTTTTGGGAATAGCGAAAAAAATAATTTAAAAATCCCTGTTCTTTTATCGGTAATGATAAATGGAATGGGGAATTTTTGATTTAATCATTCAAGGTCAATGAAGCATTTGCTGAAACCTAATCCATGTGTCATTATCTAGAATCTAAACGTACGAAAAATAAAAAATATTCATTTAAGGATATAGCAATTTCCAGTTCCGGCTTTATACTAAAGATTAAGTCATTTGATTTAGGGGATGAATAGGTGTTAAACGATAAATATAAAATTATGATGTGTGACCGAATTACTGAAACAATTCAAAGTTGGGAACAGCAAAATACTGTTGAAGAACAGGAAATATATACATTTCTTCATAATTTAAAAGGGACTGCTGGCTCAATTGGGATGGAAGGGCTATCTGAAATTGCAGCAACCAAGCTTGAACTATTAGAAGAAAAAAGCAGCAAACGTTGGGAAAAAGAAAATTGGAAAGCATTTTTATTTCAAATTGAAGAAACAGTAAGCTTTTTTGAAAAAAATGTGAAGCGCAGTTCCACCGAGGAACATGATCTTCCTTATATAAAAAGGTCGAAAAAAAATAACTTTATACTTGTAATTGACGATGATATTGTGTTTGCTTCGTATATTAAGAATATTTTAGAATCAAAAGGTTTTATGGTCATTGTTGCCCATAATGGGAAACGGGGTTTAGAACTAATTTATGAGTTGAATCCGGCCCTCGTGTTTTTAGATATCAAATTACCGGATATCAACGGTTTTTCCATATTGGAGAATATTAATAAAATTAAGTCTAACCATATGTTTGTTACAATCATGAGTGTCGATGACAGTAAAGGGAACCGTACAAAGGCATATGATCTAGGTGCGCTTGATTTTATAAAGAAACCTCTGGATGCCGATATTTTAATTTCATATGTAAGAAACCGTCTAGTTTTTAAGCAGGCGCTTGAACTTTCTATTATGACAGATGAATTGACACAACTTTATAACCGGAAATATATGAATACCCAACTGGAATTTTTAATTGAGCATTTTGAAAAAAGAGGCGAAGAGTTTTCCATAGCGATTGCTGACATCGATTTCTTTAAGAATATAAATGATACATATGGCCACATTGTTGGTGATGAAGTATTAAAAGGCTTTTCGAATCTGATCATGTCGGCAAAACGGCAGGAAGATATTCTTTTCCGGTTTGGTGGAGAAGAATTTGTTCTAGTTATGCCAAATACGTCAAAAAATACAGCTTTCAGTATTATGGAACGTTTGCGTACGATTGTTGGAAAACAGCCGTTTAAAGGGAATGAACAATCGTTTAATATTACGTTTTCTTCAGGAATTGCGGAAATTAATCATCAAAATAAACACCCAAAAGCATTGATCGAACAGGCGGATCAGGCATTGTACAAAGCGAAGTCATCCGGAAGAAATCAAACGGTTCTATTTACTAAAGAAGAACAAATCAGCAAGAAGCAGAAATTGAAGCTTATTGTCATCGATGATGTAGCTATTATACGTAACTTAGTGACGAACTATTTTCATAAACTACAAGTACCGGAAGAGTTTACGATGGAAATTGCTGCCTATGAAAATGGTGTAAAATTTTTGGAGTCGAATTGGTATGAACAAAATACAAAATATATTATTTTACTAGATGGCATGATGCCGCAAATGGATGGGATGAATGTACTGAAAAAAATCCGCGAAGAGTATTCTTCAAATGACGTCATTGTTTCGATGCTGACAGGCCGCAATGACGAGGAATATGTATTGGAAGCTCTTGCAAACGGAGCGGATGATTTCATCGTAAAACCATTTAATATCGCGGATGTAACAAACCGTATGCTTCAATTAGCCAATCAATTGTTTTTAAAAGCCCGGTAAAAGAAAGGAATTCAACGATGAATAGAATTTTAGTAGTAGATGATGAAGAGATTTTAAGAATGCTTATTTGTGATACATTGGAAAGTTTTGATTTTACAATCGATGAAGCTGAAAATGGATTAGAGGCTTTGGAAAGAATGAAGGAAAATAACTATGATCTTATTATCCTTGATTATATGATGCCTCATTTTACAGGGCTGGAAGTAATTGAAAAGCTTTCGGATGAGTATAAGGCGAATACAACAATCGTTATGCTGACAGCAAAATCACAGGAAGCCGACCGCCAGCTGGCATTGGATAAAGGTGCACAATATTTCATTTCCAAGCCATTTAGCCCGATAAAGCTGATTTCATTTGTAGAGGAGCTCATCAATGCCGAGACTGATTCCGACATTTAAGAAAAACATACGTAATCAATTTGTCCGTATGCTTTGGTCCATGATAATATTATTTTCCATTATTGTTGGGGCATTTTTCATTTATACGAACATTACAAATGAGCGGCTAATCAGCGAGCGGGAGGCGATTAGCGAGAAAGAGCAGCTCGTTCGGAAAATGAATGAAAGCTTTAATGATATATTTTTCCGTGCAAGAGGCTATTATGCATTCAAAGACGAAAATGAACTGAACATTTTATATGATCAAATGTCGGAATTTGAAATTGAGCTGCAAAAATTTGGGGAATTGCCTCTATCCAGCGAGGAAAACCTTCTCTATGAAGAGTTGAATCAATTTATAGTGACTTATCGAAATGAAATATTGCCTAAAGCCGTTTCCTATGTGAAAGCTGATAATTATGAAGCGCTGCGTGAATTATCAAATAGCGGTGCGAATGAATCAGTAAACAGTTTTATAGCGTATACAAAAAGTTATACAACGGAAACGGATATTGTTGTAAACGATCATTTTAATCGAACGCTTGAACAAATAAAATTTTTAACCGCACTTTGTATTTTTCTATTTATCACGGTATTTATAATTATTGGATATATTTTGAAAAGGGTTATCCGAAATCTGATTTCTCCAATTGAGAAATTGACGACCGCAACAGATGCTTTTGCAACTGGGGACTATGTTGACATTACGCCATTAAAAAATAAAGAAGATGAGCTTGGGGTATTGGCGACTTCCTTTTATAATATGACCCGATCGATTCAAGAGAAAGAAGAAGTACTGACAACGCAAAATGAAGAATTGATGGCACAGCAGGATGAACTTCAAGGCAATCAAGAACAATTACAGCAATCATTAAGCCATTTACAGCAATATAACGAACTGAATCATGTACTGACTTTTACATTGGATAAAGAGAAGCTGTTACAGGACTTACACAACTATTTACGCAGTATTTATGGGTTCGATTCGAGTTTAATGTATTTGATCGACAGCGGTGAATTCATATCAAAAGGATTGGCGCAAGAAACGACAGAACACTTAATCAAAAACCTGGAAATTGACAAGGTTGCAAGACTCAAGGAAGAAAAGACATTTGTCATTTGTCGTGAGGTGAAGTCGGCAAGCAATATAGCCAATGCAACTTATAACGACTATGATATATATACTTGTATCCTGAATTCCCAAAATAAACTTGTCGCTATTTTAATGGCTACAAGAGAAGGGCGGAGTTTCTCGAGCAAGGAGTTAACCGACATCAATGGACATATGAACCAAGCTTCCATTGCGTTCGAAAGAATATTCATGTATGAAGAAGTGGAACGCTCGAGAAAGATGAATCAGACAATCATTGATACAACCAATGAAGGAATTCAATTTGTTTCGAAATATGGGGATGTACTGCTTCTTAATAAAGCTTTATTTAATATTATTCGTTATCCGTATACAGAAATTGACGATAAAGTGCCACAACAAGTATGGCTGAAGCATTTTCAGAAAATCGCTGAAGAGTCGGATGAGCTCGTTTACTTCCTGAAAATTGCGATTATCGAAGAGTTTACAAATACGAGAACGATGCGTTACTCCATTCAACAAGATGGTACCAGTCCGGTTTTTGTGGAGGTTTATGCAACAAGTGTATTTGAAGGTGACGAAAAAGTAGGGACGATGTTTGTTCATCGCGATATTACGAGCGAATATGAAGTGGATATGATGAAGTCTGAGCTTGTAAGTACAGTAAGCCATGAATTACGTACTCCGCTTTCAAGTGTGCTTGGATTTACAGAACTGCTTTTGGCAAAAGAAATTAAGCCGGACCGTCAGAAGAAATATATAGAAACAATCCATAAAGAAGCAAAACGACTTACAAACTTAATTAACGATTTCTTAGATATACAACGAATCGAATCAGGACAACAAGTGTATTCAATGAACAAAGTTTCATTAACTACCTTAATTGATGAAGTATTGAAAAACTTCCAGATGGATTCAATGCATACTATACGAATTGAAGATGAAACGACAGATGCATTTGTGAATGCAGATGAAGAGCGTATTGTCCAGCTATTGTTCAATTTAATCGGCAATGCGATAAAATTTTCCCCTAATGGCGGCGAAATAACAATTGGAGTGAAAAATATTGATGAGACTGTGCAAGTTTCCATTCAAGATTGCGGAATTGGTATTCCGAAAAGTGCGATTCCATCATTATTTCAAAAATTTAAGCGAGTGGACAACAGTTCTCGACGCAAAATCGGCGGCACTGGATTAGGACTTGCGTTAAGTAAAGAAATTATATCCAAGCATAAAGGGGATATATGGCTTGAATCGGAGGAAGGGACAGGAACGACTGTTTTCTTCACATTGCCATTGTATGACCAAGAAATAGCAGAAAACCGAAATGAGCTGTCTGAAGAAAAAACGATATCAAATCGTACGGTAATGATTGTTGAAGATGATTTGAGTTTAGCGTTATTACTTTCGGAAGAGCTGAAAAACAAAGGTTTCACCATCATTTATCATGATGATCTAAAACGAGCCTATGATGATGCCATTCAAATTCCATTAGTAGGTATTGTCATTGATTTAATAATGGGAGAAGATATGGATGGATGGGATTTAGTCGAAGCTTTAAGAAATCATAAAAATACAAAGGAAATTCCAATTATTATTTCCTCTGCATTGGACAAATCAAGCATTAACGTTGATAAATACAATGTTGAAGAGTATTTTACAAAGCCCTATCCACCAGAAGAACTTTCAACACTTTTATTAAAATTCGTGAATGATAAATAAAGAATATACATGGAAAGGAGGTGGGGGAATGACGGCGAGAATTATTTTCCATTTGGATATGAACAGTTTTTATGCATCTGTCGAACAGGCACATGATCCGAGTCTAAAAGGGAAACCGATAGCTGTAGCGGGGAATGCAAAGGAGCGGCGCGGCATTATTGTAACAAGTTCATATGAGGCCCGTGCGAAAGGAATTTATACTACGATGAATGTCGCAGAAGCAAAGCGCAAATGTCCGGAACTCCTCCTACTGCCTCCTGATTTCCCGAAATACCGCGCAGCAAGTTCGGCGATTTTTTCCATACTCCGAAGCTATACGGATTTAGTGGAACCTGTATCTATTGATGAAGGCTATTTGGATGTAACGGAGCGCTCCAAATCACAGCATCCGCTCCAACTAGCAGAGGAAATTCAGCAGCGTATTTTACATGAACTCGATTTGCCTTGCTCGATTGGTATTGCCCCTAACAAGTTTCTTGCAAAAACCGCTTCTAACATGAAAAAGCCGCTCGGAATTACGATTCTTAGAATTCGCGAGCTGCCGGAGCTATTATGGCCGCAGGAAGTCGTGACAATGCACGGGGTAGGGGAGAAAACAGCAAAGAAGTTAAATACGATTAATATTTTTACAATCGGTGATTTGGCGCAAGCGGATGAACGGCTGTTAATACGGAGTTTAGGGAAAAACGGGGCTAGACTCATCAAACGTGCAAACGGCATTGATTCGCGGGCGGTTGATCCGAACGCTATATTTGATACGAAAAGCGTCGGGAATTCGACGACACTCCCAAGGGATGAAACCGAATATTATATTTTGAAAGAAACTTTTGAAAAGCTGAGCAGAAGTGTATCCGAGCGTCTGAAAGTAAAATATTTGGCTGGGACAACGGTGACGATTCAAATACGCAATTTCGACTGGCAAAATGCTTCGCGCAGTAAAACATTGCGGAACGCTGTTAATCAGGCAGATGAAATATTTGAAATTGCGTGGAAGCTGTTTACCGAAAATTGGGATGAAACACCTGTCAGACTGATCGGAATTACTGTTTCCAATGTTGTCGATCAATCCGAATTGACCCAGCAGCTCAGTCTTTTTAATTTTGAACAGCATATTAAAGATGAACCGATTTTGGAACTTGTCGATACAATTGAGAAAAAGTTCGGAAAAGGAACCATTAAACGCGGTGTTCGGGTAAAATCAAAAAGCTACGCCTCGAAAACAAGTTTCAGTAAGGACTTTCTGGAGGATCATACGAATTAATCGCAAGTTGTATTATAGAGGAACCTCTAATACAGCTTGCGATTTTTAATTTTCTCCAAACTCGTACATTGTATTGTGAGAATAATTTTCATTTAGTTAGGTGACTACGAAAGACCCATGCTATAATAGGATTGATATTATGCTTCAGGAGGACACTATGCGTATACATCCTATCCGATTTTTACGAAAAATGGGCTTACTCGACGGGATTTCGCTCATTACATTATTACTTATTTCCATGCCGCTTAAGTATTTCGCGGATTTACCGCAATTCGTGACGGTAAATGGCAGCATACATGGCGGTATTTTTATAGCTTATTTTCTCGCAATTGTCATCGTGCAACTGCGTATTCAATGGCATATCGGCTGGTCATTGTTAAGCGTGTTGGTCGCATTTATTCCATTTGGTAATTTTCTATTCGACTATCAATTGAAAAAATTGCAGCCATCATTACATACAAAGCCATTTCCGAAACATTGGCTCGTTTATGCCATCATTTTCTTCTCCTTTTTCGATTTGTTCGTCCAATTGCCGATTATGAGTACATATGCATTGTCAGTCGGCGCAACAACATTTATCGCGGGGATCGTCGTTGGACTTTATTCATTTATGAATACATTCGGAAATATCTTTTCCGGAATTTTCACCGATAAAATTGGGGCATTTCGCATATTAGTATTCGGCTTGTTTACGTCTGCAATTTCGCTCTTATGCTACCAGCTTGTCGATAATGCGACGGCCCTTTTAATCGTCCGCTGTATTCACGGGTTCAGCAGCGGGTTTATTACTCCGGCGGCCTTTACATTGCTTGCAAATATGCGTGCATCCAACGAACAGGGAAGCGGAAGCGCGGTTACAGGTTCGTTTGTCGGCATTGCGGCAATTGTCGGTCCGGCTTCAAGCGGTATTCTAGCAAGTAAAATTTCAGTGCCGAATGTGCTAGCAATCGTTGCACTATATGGCATTGTCTTATTGGTCGGCTTGTTCCTGTTTTTACGCAAATCACCATTACCAAAACGGAGAAAACAGCAGGCAACCGAAAAGTTCAATTGGAACAGCGGTATTTTAAAAGCATATGGCGGCGCATTTTTCCTTATGTTTTCACAAGGTGTTCTCGCGTATTTATTACCGATTTACGTTCAAGGTTTAGGGTATGGCTCCCGAGTATCCGGTACATTACTAAGTGTATTCGGAATTGTCGCTGTCCTGATCTTTATATTACCGACGAACAAAATTTTCGATTACTTAAATCCGCAAGTTACCTTGTTTGTCGGTGTGCTATTACTAGGACTAGCTCAAATCGGCATCGGTCTGAAAACAGAATTGTCATGGCTGTATGCAATACTGGCACTTTACGGTATCGGCTTTGCGTTTTTATTCCCTTCTATTAATGCCATATTAATTGAAGCAACGACTGAACAAACTCGCGGGAAAGCATACGGTTATTTTTACGCGTTTTTCTCTATAGGAGTGGTCGCAGGGTCTTCACTATTAGGTGCACTTGATTTGGTAGGAACATCAGGTTTTGTATTTACAGGAACATTATTGTTTAGTTTCTGTATCGTTGTTCTTTATTCATTTATGAAATCGGGTGCGGCATTCGTGAAAGTTCAGCATAAAGAAAAAATGCATCATTCATAAATACATTGTTTTCCGTTTTGAAAGATATTTCTTTCTAATGCGCTTTAAACAATAGTCATGTATACTGGACTAGGTGATTTTTTAATGGGCGAATATGGAATCGAAAGGAATTATAAACATGGTACAATTACATTTAGAAGTTTTAGAACGATGCAGTAAAGAAACAGAAGATACTATTACAGCAGAAAGCAACGCATTTGCATCAACACCAATTCACTATTTAAAGGACAATCAAGGGGAATTTATTTACGTGGAATGTGCACAATTCAACGATATTCGAATTGATGCGGTAGCACTTGAATTTGATGATGCATTTAATCTGTATACGGCATTATTCGGCTTGAAACTGCAAAAGAAACATAGTGAAGTAATTCGTCAATATTTGAAAGACAATGTGAAATCTGCATTAGGAAGCAGCAGTGCAGCGTTCTCTGGTCAAGAAGGACTTTGGGAACTGAACATTGCGGTTGACTGCATTGAGGGCTTCCATGAGAAGATGACTCTTACAGAAGTTTGTGAAATGCTTTATCAATTTGTTGCGCAATTAATAACGACAGTCGAGAAATAAATGACGCAAAAATATTTATATAGTTTTACTTGGCAAAGAGATGAATATGATCTTTCACGTTTGGAAATGCGCACATTTTTTAACTTTCACGTGGAAGGAAATGTTCTAATTAGTCAAGAAAGAATAGAGCCGAGTCGTAGTCCGTATATGCGTTCACGTTTGGCCGTTTTCTATGAAGCGAGTTCAATAGAACAGCTGATAGAAATGGCGGCACAGCTGGAGCTTGGACAAAAGACGTTTAAAATTCATTGTTTAAACAATAGTGCTGATGGAATTCAGCCAAAACTGAACCGCTCGATGCGAAACGACTATATGATTCGTGTCAGCTCGGCAATCAATGCCGAACCGGATCTGGAAAAGCCGGACGTAGTATTGGGACTTGTCTGCCATGAGGAGCGCTTTTATTTAGGCAAGCTTACATACGGTGAAGCGGTTTGGCTGAAGCATATGCAGAAGCCTGAAATGTATTCAACAGCACTGAGTACACGGGATGCCCGTGCGATCGTCAATATCGCGGTACCGTTTCCGGACGGACTAAAGGTGATTGATCCTTGCTGCGGCATCGGTACGGTGCTTGTGGAAGCGATGAGTATGGGCATTGCGATTGAAGGACGCGACATCAATAAACGTGTTGTTTGGGGGTCCCATATTAATCTCCGCTATTTCGGATATGAACCGAATGTGGAAATCGGTCCAATTGAAGAGGCGAATGTAGGATATGACGTCGCAATTATTGATATGCCGTACAATTTATTTACGCATATTACGGGTGAGCTGCAGCAAAGCATCATTACAAATGCCCGTCGGATCGCAAAACGGGTCATCATTGTGACAATCGAATCGATGGACGATAAAATCCACGAAGCCGGTTTAACAATTGTCGATAGAGCCGTATTGAAAAAAGGGAAATTCGAACGCCAAGTTTTAATATGTGAATAGAAGTAACGTTTCAATTCAGTGAATACCTGGATTGGAACGTTTTTTATTTGACACTGTATTTTATACATGGTATATTTATCTCGAATTAAAGATAAATGAATTCGTAATAACAGGGAGGAGGTACTTTATGAGTAAATATGACAAGCAATTAAAAGCATTTACTGTTTTACATCGGGCTCAAACTTCTATCCAAGAAGCGACGAAAAAAGATATCCAACAGCATGATCTGAATTTAACGGAATTTGCCGTAATGGAATTGCTTTATCATAAAGGAGATCAGCCTATCCAAATCATCGGTAAAAAAGTATTGATCGCTAGCAGCAGCATTACGTATGTCGTCGATAAACTGGAGAAGAAAAATCTCGTTGCACGTGTTGCCTGTCCGACAGACCGCCGTGTTACATTTGTATCGTTAACGGATGAAGGAAAACAGATGATTGAATCGATTTTCCCTTCACATGAAGAGAAGATTGCATCGATTTTTGATGTGTTATCGGATGAAGAGCTGCAAAACTTAACAGACTATTTAAAGCGTGTAGGACACCATGCGAACAAATTATAAAGTGAGTACAAGCAACGGGTTCGGTGCATTTTTCTTAAACTAATATCTCGATATCGAGAAAATGGAGGCTATACAGATGAACCATATTAAAGGAATCCACCACGTAACAGCGATTACAAGCAGTGCAGAAAAAAACTATGAATTTTTCACATATGTATTAGGAATGCGACTAGTGAAAAAAACAGTCAACCAGGATGATATTCAAACATACCACCTGTTTTTCGCGGACGATAAAGGGTCTGCAGGAACAGATATGACATTCTTTGATTTTCCGGGCATCCCGAAAGGACGTCACGGGACGGATGAAATTTACAAAACAGCTTTCCGTGTGCCAAATGATGCGGCACTGGATTATTGGGTAAAACGTTTTGACCGTCTGAAAGTACAGCATGAAGGCATCACACCATTATTCGGCAAGCAAACATTATCATTCATCGATTTCGATGACCAGCAATACATGCTCATCTCAGATGAAAACAATGAAGGCATTGCATCAGGTACACCTTGGCAAAAAGGTCCGATTCCATTAGAGTTTGCGATTACAGGCTTAGGTCCGATTCATGTACGCGTTTCGAACTTTGATTATTTCAAAGAAGTTCTTGAGAAGGTATTAGTAATGCGTGAAACAGGTAAAGAAGATTCACTGCACTTATTTGAAGTAGGTGAAGGCGGTAACGGAGCCTCTGTCATTGTCGAGCACAATACAGTATTACAGCCTGGCCGTCAAGGTTTCGGTACAGTTCATCATGCCGCGTTCCGAGTAGAAGATACAGCCGTATTACGTGAATGGATCGGCCGTCTTGAAAGCTTCGGGTTCGGTACTTCAGGCTATGTGGACCGCTTCTTCTTTGAATCGCTTTATGCACGTGTAGCACCAGGCATTTTATTTGAATGGGCAACAGATGGACCAGGATTCATGGGCGATGAGCCATATGAAACTGTAGGGGAAATTCTTTCATTGCCGCCATTCCTGGAGAGCAAACGCGACTATATTGAAAGTGTTGTGCGTCCGATTGATACAGTACGCTCAACAAAAACAATCGAGAAGGAATACGAGTAATTCGTCTATCAAAATGAGAATGGAGAATGTCCGATGAACTATATTTTCAACAAAGGGAAAGAAGACAAGCCGGTATTTTTACTGCTGCACGGCACAGGCGGGGACGAGAACAGCCTGCTTGCACTGTCAGAAATCATTGATCCAGAAGCATCGGTTTTAAGTGTACGCGGCAATATTCTGGAACACGGGATGCCACGATTTTTCCGTCGTTTAGCTGAAGGCGTGTTTGATATGGAAGATTTGGCTTTCCGTACGAAGGAACTGTATGAATTTATCGGTGAGAAAGCAAATGAGTACGGTTTTGACCGTCAAAACATTATTGCGATCGGTTATTCAAATGGTGCCAATATCGCGGCGAACCTGTTATTTGAATACGAAAATGCATTAAAAGGTGCGATTCTGCATCACCCAATGGTTCCGAATCATGAGGCAACTGTTGCGAAACAAGACGGCACGCATGTATTTATCGCAGCGGGAGTAAATGATCCGATCTGCCCGCAGCAAGAAGCAATCGATCTGGAGCGTTATTTAACGGAAGCAGGTGCGAATGTAACATTGGAATGGGAATCAAACGGCCACCAGCTTACAATGAATGAAGTACAAAAAGCGAAGGCTTGGTATGAGCGCACATTTTAATTAAAGATTGTTCATGCATAAAAAGACCCTTTCCGGTTTCAGGAAAGGGTCTCTTGTATTTAAGTGTTTTTCTTTTTACATTTTTTATTATCCGCAAAGACGGCAATTAAGGTTCCGGATAACACCGTCATCCATAAAACGAGACTCATTGTTTCAACTCCAATCGTTTATTTCATTACTATATGTTTAATAATGGGGAAGGATTAGTGATTAGTCAGTCTAGCCAAGGTGGAGGTTTTTAATAAGAATTAAGGAAAGCCGAACTTAATTTTTTCTGTTATTCAAGTGTTAAAGGGGGAAGTTTTATCATTCTACATAGTCATTTCTTTTGCCGCCCATTTTTTCTTTGCATAAATTTATTTGCGACCTATAATAAATACAACGATAGTAAAAAGCTTCTACATGAGGCAAACTAAACTCGTGTTAGGAGGAAATGACATGCAAATCCAATTTTTAGGTACCGGTGCAGGAATGCCGTCAAAAGAACGCAATACGAGTTCGATCGCATTCAAACTGTTGGAAGAACGGGGCTCTATTTGGCTGTTTGACTGCGGAGAAGCGACACAGCACCAAATTTTGCATACAACGATTAAACCGCGCAAAATCGATAAAATCTTTATTACTCATTTACACGGCGACCATATTTTCGGGCTACCCGGTTTTTTGAGTTCCCGCTCCTTTTTGGGCGGGGAGGACGTACTCACTATTTACGGGCCAGCCGGATTACAACAATGGATTGAACAAACCCTGCAATTATCGAAAACCCATTTAACATATCCGATTGAATTTGTCGAAGTAAAAGATGGAATCGTATTTGAAGATGAAAAGTTTACGGTACGTGCACTGCCGCTTCAGCATGTTGTCCCATGTTTCGGCTACCGGATTGAACAAAAGCCGATGCAGGGAGAACTGCTGATCGACAAAGCCTTGGCATTAGGTGTGCCGAAAGGTCCGTTATTAGGCCAATTAAAAGCAGGTCATTCAGTACAATTGGAAGATGGAACTATTATAGAAAGCAGTGTTGTGACCTCACCACCACAGCAAGGGTTCACTGTTGCAATTTTAGGGGATACAAAGTATTGCGAAAACAGTATACGTTTAGCACAAAACGCAGATATTGTCGTACACGAAGCAACTTTTGACCATTCCACAATTGAACTGGCGGGCAAGTATGGACATGCGACGAATACAGAAGCAGCGAAAATCGCCAAAGAGGCACAAGCGAAACATTTGCTGTTGAATCATATAAGCGCCCGTTTTTTAAAGCATGATCTGATTCCATTTTTGGAAGAAGCAAAAGCAATTTTCGAAAACAGCTATTTAGCAAATGATTTCAGCCAATACGAGTGGCGGAAATACGAATTACTGGTAATTGAATAGAGCAATTTAATCGAGGTGTATAGTAAACGGGGTGAATGTTTACTATATGCTTCTTTACTTTTTAAGAAAATTTTGTTCAACTACAGAAATATTCCGCTATAATAGAGAAAAGGAGGATGAATGATGCAGCAACCGACAATTTCACCAAAAGTATTACGATTGCTAGTTATTTTTCCAAATGTCATGAGCTATATTCTGTTATTTGGGGTCGTTGTGTACATACGAACAAACTTGGAAATGCTGAAGGCGACAGACAGCTTAACGATGTGGCTGATCATTGCCGCGGTTTTAGGGCCAATTTCGCTCTATACCACATTCAGTATTGTGAAGCGGATTAAGAATGGAACATTGTAAACGGTTCTGCTTCGCAAAAGGGGAAAACAATTATATTATTTGATTACATTCCAAAACACTCAGTTATTTTTTGAACTGAGTGTTTTTTTTGAAGTCTAACCAGTCTGTAAATGCTAATCCGTCTTTAAACGGAAATATGCTAAGATTGGTCTAACCTTGTATAAGGAGGATTTTTTTGAATAAGTTTGGCAGAAGGATTGTAGCATTATTAGGAATTTTGCTTACTATAATTTCAAGTATCATATCAGGTGTGAATTTCTTTGATTTTAGTGGTGGTAAAGGCTTAAATACAGAAAAAATAGAAAAGAATATAGAAAAATTAAAAGGCTATTCTTGGTTTAATGATGTATATAAATTTGAGGAGAATCAGCGTTCATTTTATGTAAGTTTAAAAATTAGGAAGTACTTACAAAGTTCTATGCGTGTAAATAGATTAATTCGTAGTGAAAAAGAGCAAGTAAAGTTTATTTTAATGTTAGAAGAAGTGGCCCGATTACGTAATAAATGATTATTTAAATTTATCTTGTGAATTGGTGTTAAAGATTAAATTTAGACGGAGGGAAGGCACTTGAAAAAAATAATTCTCTTTAATCTATTATTTTTTATAGTAGTTATTTTTGTTACTTTCAATTATTTTAATATTAAATCTCGAGGCGCGGTTGTATTCAATTATGTGGAAGACTATATGGAAACTAACTATGGCATTGATCGGGAAAATATAACTTTAGTAGAAAACAATTACCGAAGAGGAATGGGGTTGTTTGAAATAGAAGTTAAAGATGTTGTTACGGATAACTATTACTTTTATGAAGTAGATATTAGAGATGACTATTCATTAATTTATATAAGAGATCTTTCTGAGCTACATCTTAAAAATAAGGCTGATCAAGAGAGGTGAGTGATGCAAAATGATGAAACAAATTTATGCTTTTGAAAGTATTCAGGATTATGAAATCTATAAAGACGAAATTCATGTATTAAATAAAAAATTGACTGCGTATAAAGAATTGTTAATTAACCAATTTGAGCTTAAAGAAGTGCCTAAATCAATCGTATGGACCAGTAGTAAGATTGCTACTACCGTATTTTCACAAGTTCCTGTGCCCGCCTATACGAATCGGGAAACAATTTATATGTCGCCAAGTGTTAGCGAATGGAAGGCATTTTACCTTTCCCAATTGGATGATGAGGAACTGGAGAATAGTGATGAAATTCAGTACATAAAAAATTATTTCCATTCACTGACGATCGATGATGTTTTTTGTATTTTAGCACATGAACTAACACATCATATTGAACTCTTTCCTGATGAGTTTGAAGAGGAGCGCCATAATAGTATTTGGTTTGAAGAAGGAATGTGTGAATATCTATCTCAAAGAATGACATTACCAGAACAACGATATAAAGAATTAAGAGAAAATGAAAACTTAATGATTAAACTATTTAAGCCAAAGTATGGCGGTTTTTCTTTAGATGATTTTGGAGCAGATAGTTATAATCAGACATCGTTAGCTTCAATTATGCTGAATTATTGGAGAAGCGCTGCTGCAGTTCATTATTTAGTAGAATGTCGCTATGAAGGCAACGTAATGAAGGTCTTTGGCAACTATATGGAATGGCATGAAAACGGGAGACAGCAACCTTTAACTGAATATTTTGGTGTGGAGAAATTTTAAATCCAACAAGCGAGCGGAATTCATGAAGAAGAATTCCGCCTTTTCAGCTGAAGGTGTTTCCGTTTTACCAAATAGATAATCTGTTTGTGCTAATATAATCCTAAGTCTTTGCATTAGGAGGTTCACATGGATTTAATAGCGCAACATCCTTACATTAAGGTAGAAAGAACAGTCACAAGTACTGAACAGTTTGAAATAGAGCATGACCGAATCATTTACTTATACAAAGATAAAGTTGTTACTCAGAATCGAGAATTTCCAATTAAGATTGTGATGGATTTTTCTTACCGGGAAATTGCGAAACAAGGGGGTATACTTTATTTACATACGCTGCAAGGTGTATATACGTATATCGTGAAATCCTCACCTGAAGCTTTCATCAGTGCATATAGAGCATATTTCAAGTAAAGATAGCATTTAAATAATTGGTTTTTTATGGTAGGATACTGAGTGTGTTGCGAAAAATTATACCTTCACAAAAGTATATATTCTCAAAATGAGGAGGGGGAAATTTGTTATATTTAACGCTATTAATTGGTTTGGTTATGGTCGTAATTTCAACGAAGCTTACTCAAAAATTTAAATTATCAAGTATTTGGATGACAGTTGGTCAAATTAGCGCATCATTACTCATTATATTGTTTGGCGATCTTGAGGTTACTTATATTAATCAAATTGAATTAGGATTATTAGCAATTCCATTTTCTTTATTATTCCTAGTAGGGTTTACTAATGTAATGAATCTAGAAAAAGGGCAACAGCCCATAATCATGCTGTTACCGTGTATTTCATTACTTTGTCTTTCCATAGCGGCTCTGTTGATGGATTATACATCTGTTTCAATATCCGGATTATTTGCTGTGTTAACTATTATGCTGTGTGTCTCTATTTCAGGGGAAAAAACTTTAGGAAGAACCTATACTACATCTGTAGGTTTTGTAATAGCAGTGCTGTCACTATTTTTATTTGAAATTTCATTTATTACAATCTACATTCCAATTTTTACTTTAGCATTACCGTTAGCAATTTATCTTTTCCTGCAGAATAGATTTACTAGTGCACAATCAATGATAATTAGCGCTTCAGTAGCTGTTTTGTTTGGATTACTAATGTTTGTAATTCCTTTTAATATAATTTGGTATTTGGTAGTTGGGGCGACAGTTATTTTGGCTATTTCCCAATTCTCAAGTAAGTATCGATTTATTTAGAAAAACCATACTTTATTTGAAATAAGTACTTTGATATTTGGCGCGATTCTATAATAAGGATCTGCGCTTGTTTTATTTAGTGGGGAAATCTTGTACAAATAACCCTATGTTAATTAAATGAATATAAAAATGTAAGAAAAAGAAGGAGGGGAACTAATGGGTATACTATTCGCAATTTTAATTTTCGTTGGTCTTTTTGCCATATACGATTTAATAAGAAGAATGAACAATAATATTATCGAACAGACAGAAGAAATTAAGAAATTAAGAGATGAAATAAATCATAGAGATCTTAAATAATGTAAGAGGTGGGGAGAAAGTTTATCGGAATAATAAATTTAGATTATCGATTCTTAAGGGGAGTATATAATGCAGCTTTTAAATTTTGCAAAGGATAAAGCGAAACCAGTTTTAAATTATAATTCAATTTTCACAGCCTATAACAAAATTATAAAAACCGAAAATGCAACAAATTTCGGATTTATGAATGTCGAAGCTAACGGTTTAGTAGGTCGTCATAGGGCACCTGTTCCACAATTGTTTATCGTGATTGAGGGAGACGGTTGGGTTCAGGGGGAAAGTGACGAGAAGGTAAAAGTGCAAAAGGGTGAAGCTGTATTATGGGAAAAAGGAGAAAGTCACGTTTGTGGTAGTCAAAAAGGTTTAACTGCTATTGTTATACAATCAGCTGAGTTACAAATATAGAATTGCAGATTTTTTAGTTTGGTTTTGTAACAGCAATCTCAATATTGGACTTATGAATGGTTTATAAATTGTTTCAATATGTAAAAATAAATAAGGGGGGTGTTTAAGTGATCAATGAACTATTAATTAATGAAGTACAAGAAGCTCAAAAATATACAAATTTCGTGATATTAATGCCTTCATTACCTGAATCGTATTACCTTAAAAAATTTACATTGAAAAAAGAAACAAATAAGCAACGTTCTTCCATTCGATTTGAAATACATAGTAAAGGAAGAGTCCTCCGTATTAAACAATTTTTCTATGATTGGGCGATACCTGTAATTACAGCAGATACGAATTTAATACAACAAGGAAAGTCTTTTGAAATAGAAGGTATTGTCGGTTTTATTGGTACCGATTACAAAGGTAATCAAGCGGCGAGTTTTTGTAGATGGTTCACTAATATTGAACTTTCTGTAATAGCGGGAATTTTTGATGAAAAAGAAATATTAATGATATTACAAAGTTTAAAAGCAGTTGATAACGATTCCATTCGCACAATAGGTGAACAATCTTATACTTCCTGTAGTTACACCGCTCGTTATAACAAATCGAAATGGGATATAGATGATGAAGTTTCTCGTGTAACTTGGTATGAGGCTAACGAGGATATATTAATTGAAGAGAGTCTAAGAATAAATATCCCAAAAATATATAATGAATTTAATTTAGACTCAATAGGTTATAAAGAATATGAAGCTGGCTCAGAGTATCATTTTTTATATCGTACTCAAGAAGATTTTACAAACGGGTTTTGGCTGTGGATTGCTCCTAGAGAATTATCAGATCCGCTTCCTCCGTTTACAGGTCATAAAATTGGAACAAGGCAGAGTTGGAATATCAAAAGAGTGAGTGGATCTGTTTTAGATATACCTGTTAATAATATTATATTGTGTCGTCAAAATACCAAATATAAAAGCTGGATGGTACATTGGGAGAAAGATAACTATATTTTCCACTTTTATTCTAGAGCTAGTATTAAAAATAATATTCGGGAGTACCAATTGTTTTTTTCAGAATTGTATTCTAAGTAGATACATATGAAAATTATTATCCAAACTGAAGAGAAGTGAATTTCAAATCGGGCGCGATTCTATAATTAAGAATCAGTGCTACAAAATACCTTAAGGAATTTAAACTAAAAAAATATTAGTAGGTGATTACACTGGGATATATTAGGGAGTTGCGGAAGAAGATTGGTACAGCTCCGGTAATTATGGTTGGAGCTTGCGTTTTAATATTAAATGAAAAAGCACAACTACTTTTACAACATAGAAAAGATAATAAAAGTTGGGGGCTTCCTGGTGGGGCCATGGAATTAGGCGAAAGCTTGGAAGAGGTGGCAGTTAGGGAAATGGAAGAAGAAACGGGATTAACCCCAACTCGGTTAGAATTATTCAGAACATTTTCAGGTAAAGAATTTTATTATAAATATCCTCATGGTGATGAGGTTTATAACGTCGTTACTGTCTTTATCTGTAAAAACTATGAGGGTTCGATTAAATACGATGAAACAGAAGCAAGTGATATAAGATTTTTTGATTTAACAGATTTACCTGTACGTATCAGTCCACCAGATTACCCGGTAATTAAGGATTTCTTGAAAACTTGTAATTAGTAAAAACAATATTTAACCTACAATTTTTCTATATATTGAGAATAATACGCTCAGAAACTCTGAGCGTTTTCATCAATATTCTATTGAAAGACGGTACTTAATACGCTCGACAATTTCGTGTTCTTCATTGTGCATCGCATTATATAAAGCTTGCGTATCATATACAGTAAGGCCATTGATATCCTTAGCGATAAAACGTACTGCATGGAGAACCTGATATAAATCGGCGACTTGTTCTTCTGTAAGTGAACCTTCATCAAAATAAGTTATAAAATACCTATCTACATTGGACAGTTTAGAATACAATTCTGGATGGATTGACTCAGTACCAAGTCTAAAAAAAAGGTTTTCCGATGCGGTATAAAATAATCTTGAAATTTTAAAGATTTCATTATTGTTTTCATCGGTTATAGGCTGAGAAAAATCATAGGTTAATAGTTGCTCTGCCGCATCTTCCCATAAATAGAGGTCGCTCCTATAATGGTTACCAATTTGATCTTCCAGGATAATTACTTTTTCCTCTAATTGGTTTACTTCTTTTTTTGTTGTGAGTTCAAACCAAACAACTGTACATAAAGCTATTACTACTATAAATCCCATTACATACTTCAACCATTTCACTTTTATCACACTCCAAAATTTATACATCAACCACTTCTTGTTAAAAGTCTGCAATTCCTTGTTTAAACAACCAGTTTATTAGTTTAACTAAATGGAGTTTTATAATATTACTATTTTAACATAAATAACCAAATATTAATTATTTTCATATTGTCTAATCGATTTATAGAACATCGAAGTTATGTCGGAAATAGATAGAACTTATGTTAAAATCTAGTGAGTTATTCTAAATGTTAATAATGAAAAGTTAGGAGGTAGAGAGTGAAAAATATACTTGGTTTAATAATAGGAACTTTTGTAAAATATAAGCGAGGTGCAAATGAAAAATCTGATTTTATTTCTCTTTATTCTTTCTTTAAGTTTTATCGTTCTAGGGTGCATTAATGAAAAACAGGTAGATCCAGAAGATTCTTTAAGTGAATTAGAGAAAGTATATATGGAAATGCGGGAAATTGCTTGGGCAAGTTTGAGCAACACGGATAAAGAAACCGTATTAGGAAATTGGAAAGATGCGAAAGTAACAGAGGAAAAGCTCAGCGTTAATCATGAAGTACAACCAAACAATGATGGAAAGCAAATCAAAATAATGAAAGTAATTTTTAATACATCTCGTGATAGGTTTTTGGGACCGATTGGCATCTATATTAACCCTAATACAAATAAAATAATTAGTAGAGACGTAAGAATGTAAAAACTTTTCATACAACAGTCAGGATTGAGCTTATCCTTTTATAAAAATATATCAGGAGTGCTTTACTTTAAGAAGCATTTTAAACAACCGGGTGAGATTCTTAAACAAGAATTGGCGCCCATTTTTCATTTGAGGGCATTAAATTTAGGAGAAATGTTATGAACTGCACAAAGTTTAAGAGAGGATAAAGTAGCGGTTTAACAAATCCCTATTGACTATGTATATTTCCTATCTAACAATAACATTTGTACAGAAGCTGAATTGTAAAACTAAAAGGTGGAACAAAATGTGAAAAGAGTTGAAAGAAGACAACAGCAAAAATTAAGCGGACGGATATGTCGTAAGGTTAAAGATAAGAAAATAATAATGAAAATTATAGTAGGAGCTTCCATATTTTTATTATGCTGTTTCCTCATATTTAATATTTTTATTTGGACAAGCGATGTAAGTAAACTGGAAGAACCCACGCCACAGCCAACAATTATTTATGATCAAAATGGAGAAGTAGCCAGTAAAGTTACCGGTTCCAAAATAGATGGAGTCAATATAGAACAGATTCCGGAACATCTTATTCATGCTGTTATTGCAACGGAAGACCAGAAGTTTTACAAGCATAATGGAATTAATGTTATAGGAATTGTACGTGCGATGACTCAAAACACGTTGAGAGGAGAAATTGTAGCGGGAGGAAGTACAATTACACAGCAATTGGCTAAAAATGTCTTTCTTACACAAGAGCGTACATATACGAGAAAGTTAAAAGAACTGATTTTGACGAAGAAAATTGAGCGAACATACGATAAAGACGAAATAATGGAACGGTACTTAAATCAAATATATTTTGGTGAAGGAGCTTGGGGCGTGCAGCGTGCTGCTCAAACGTATTTCGGCAAAGATGTTAGTGAATTAACATTAGGTGAGTCGGCTATGCTTGCAGGTTTGATTAAAGCGCCTTCTATTTTGTCACCATTAAAAGATATGAATATATCCGTTCAACGGAGAGACCTTGTTCTAGCATTGATGGAAAAGGAAGGTTACATTACTCAAAATGAAGCGAAAAAAGCAAAAGATAATCCTATCGTAGTAGAGGGCAAAAAGATTGATGAGTATAAGGGGAAATATCCTTATTATGTGGACCATATAATTGAGGAAGCAATCAAACAATACGGGCTTACAGAAAATGAGGTTCTCTCGGGCGGGCTTCATATTTATACAGAACTGAATCCTGCAATACAAAATGCAGTTGAACAGGTATATAACGATAATGCAATGTTCCCTGAAGGGCAATCTGACCAGCTAATCCAAAGTGGGGCGATCTTCATCAATCCTTCAACTGGAGGAATCAGTGCACTTGTTGGGGGAAGGGGAGACCATACTTTTAGGGGTTTTAATCGAGCTACCCAATTAAAACGTCAACCTGCGTCAACTATGAAACCATTGGCGGCATATACCCCTGCTCTGGAGCAAGGATACGAAATCTATGATATGTTACAAGATTCAGCTATTAATATTGACGGGTATCAACCAATGAACTACGACAATAGATTCCATGGAGAAGTAACAATGTATGAAGCATTGGTGAAGTCATACAACATCCCACCGGTATGGTTATTAAATAAAATGGGATTGAAATACGGTATTAATGCAGTAGAGCGTTTTGGTATTAAATTGAATGAAAAGGATCATAATTTAGGTTTAGCACTTGGTGGTTTGAGTGAAGGCGTATCTCCATTAGTAATGGCTCAGGCGTTTTCCACATTTCCTAATGATGGTGTAATGGTAGAAGCACACTCTATCCAAAAAATTGAAGATGCAGATGGCGAGGTCATTGCTAAGTGGCATCATAATGAAACGAATGTTACGAAGCCCTTAGTCGCTCAGGAAATAACATATATGCTTAAAGGTGTTGTTGAAGAAGGTTCAGCAAAGAATGCTCAAGTGGCAGGATGGGAAGTTGCCGGTAAAACGGGCACGACAGAGCTTCCTTTTGCCAATTCAGGGGGCGCAAAGGACCATTGGTTTGTTGGATATACACCAGAAATTGTAGGAGCAGTTTGGATGGGATATGATCAAACAGATGAAAATCATTATTTGTTAGGAACTGGCGGATCTACTGTCACAAAGATTTTCAAAGAAGTTTTGGCTGAATCTATGGCGGAATTTAACCAAAAAGAATTTAACTTAACTCTACTAGGCAAACAGCTAAAAGAACAGGAAAAGAAAGAGGAAGAGCAGAGGAAGAAAGAAAAAGAGATAGAGAAAAAAGAGAAGGAAAAAGAGAAGAAAGAGAAGGAAAAAGAGAAGAAAGAGAAGGAAAAAGAGAAGAAAGAGAAGGAAAAGGAGAAGAAAGAGAAGGATAAAGAGAAGGAAAAAGAGAAGGATAAAGAGAAGGAAGATAAAAAGAAGGAGAAAGAGAAAGAAACTGAGTGATCTGAGATGCATTGAGGTTTCTATTAAAAGTACTAAACTGAAGTACAAATCTGAGGTTGTATCTGCAAACAATGCAGCACTTCTTATTTTAGTTAGTAATCCGAATAATCAGCTAATAAATGGCGCAATTCTTGAAAAAGAAATGTGCCATTTTAATCTATATTAAGGAAGGACTATACGCGGACGGGATCAAATTCCACGGGCAAGACGTTCTACCCCGTCTTCCGTTATAATAAGACCTAAAATAAATATGAATAATTGAACCTGAAGAATCATACTTAAAGAGGACGTTACTATTACCAAAAAATAGATAGGAAATTATACTTCTACAAGGTTAGGCAACAGCTAATAAAATAAGTCTGGGGGATAAAAACATGAAAGAATTAGGAACCCTATACTTTTTCTGTGGAAAAATGGGGGCAGGAAAATCAACAAAATCTAAACAGTTGGCTATCGAAAAACAGGCGGTACTGTTATCTGAGGATGAATGGCTTTCATCATTATATCCCAATCAGATCACGGCGTTTGAGGACTATCTCAAATTCTCAGCACAGCTCAAGCCAATGGTCAAAAAGCTTGTTCAAAATATATTAAGTATTGGGACAAATGTAGTAATGGATTTTCCAGGTAACACCCAAAAACAGCGGAAATGGTTTTTGGATCTAGTGTTAGAGATCAATGCAAACCATCAACTAATTTTCCTGAATTTAAATAACGAGCAATGCTTACAGCAAATAGCACAACGTCGTAATGAACAACCCGAAAGAGCAGAATTTGATACTGAAGAGACATTTATTAAAGTTACTAACGTTTTTGAAGCACCAAAAGCATCTGAAGGTTTAAATATTTTAGAGTTCAGTAGAGGAAAATGACAGAAAATCCAAACGAGTTAATGGTACCTAAAGTCTTCTAGATTTCAACAATAATGCGCTTTTCTTGAATAAGAAAAGCGCATTATTTAATTATCGGGCCAGCAAAAAGATACTTTTAAAAATTAAAGTAATCTACAATTATTTGTACGATTAAAAGGACTGTTACTAATCTAAGCAGTGGTTTTACATGTTCCGTTTTTAATTTGCGAGCTAATCTTACTCCGAACTGTGCACCAACAATTGATCCAAGCATTAATGCTATTGTAAGTGGCCAGATGATTTTACCCGTTGATATATAAGTGATGGCAGAACCAAAGCAACTAGCAAAAACGCCAACTCTAGCTAAGCCAACTGCTCGGATATAGGCAATTTTTTGGCTTGCATATAAATACATCGCAAGTGTACTGCTTCCTGGCCCAAACATTCCGTCATACATTCCTATACCAATTAGTGCAGTTCCGGATTTTTTATTTGCATGAAACTGTTCAGTTCCATCAAAATTAACTGTTTTCATGAAGGAAGTTACAAATGCAAAGCTTAATAGGATGATTGCAACAATCATTAGAGTACTTCCGCTTAAAAAAGAAGCAATCAGTCCACCTAAAATACCTCCTCCAAGACAAAAGATCAGGACTGATAATGCTTCTTTCGTGGAAACTTCTTTTCTCTTTAATATGACAAGAAAGGTTGAGAGTGAACTGATAGTATTGGAAACCTTGTTTGCACCGATTGCTGAATGCACGGGTAACCCCATAAGTAACATAGTGGGTAAGCTAATGAGTCCCCCTCCTCCGACCAATGTACCGACAACATTACCTATAATTCCAATCATAAAAAAGATGACAAATTCCATTGAACAACCTACTTTCAAATTACACCTTAGATTTAGTTTACCACGTATAATCTTTCGTATGGACTATGAATGAAGCAATTTTTTTTAGAGCTAATTTAATGAATGAGCACATCAAAACACGATGAATGGAACGATGAGGTAGAAGAATTTGAATTAATGATAAGTAAATGATTTGGAACATAATTTTAGATATGTTTATATCAACTAATGATTAACGGTTTATTTAATAACAATCTCCAACACTAGTTAGCTTTTCTTGAAAAAGGAAGAGTATTTTTTAGATAGGAAATAATAAGTACAAAAAAGATATAATAGCATTACAAAAAAGGAGATGATTAATTTTGAAATACGAATTAGAGCTGACTAAAATTATAAAATCAGACCAATTATTAATGTCAATTTTGAAAGCAGTGCAAACATTACAATTAAATGATTGCTGGGTTGCAGCGGGAGTTATTAGAAATAAAGTTTGGGATTACTTACACAATGTACAAACAGAAATAAATGATATTGATGTTATCTATTTTGACGAGTACGATAGTTCAATAGAGGAGGAAAAAGCTTTAGAATCTAAGTTGCAAGAAATTATGCCTAATCAGCCTTGGTCCGTAAAAAACCAAGCGAGAATGCATAAAATAAACAGAATTCCTCCCTATGCTTCTTCAATTGATGGTGTTGCTCATTTCCCTGAAACACCCACCGCAATTGCGGTGCGTTTAAATAACAATAAACTAGAAATATTAGCACCTTATGGATTAAATGATTTATTTGAAGGACTAGTCAGACCTACGCCTCCGTTTAATGAAAACTCCAAACTATATACTATTTATTCAAATCGAATCCAAAATAAAAATTGGGGTTCTATTTGGAATAATTTAATAGTCGAGTCTATAAGCTCCCCTAAATGATCTTTGGAATACATAAATAAATTTTTTATTAAGCGCGTTTATCTCTCCGCCCTATATTTCTTAGAGCTTGGAACATTTTCAGAGGGATATTTACAATAATTAATTAGTAAATATTGTTAATTAAGTATTACAATAATTGGGGAAGTGAAGAAGAGTTCTTAAATTAGTGTTCATAAGGAGGAGTGCTTAAATTGACTGTACATAGGAAATTTCCGGATTTAGAAACGGACAGATTGCTTTTGCGGAATGTGGGAAATGAGGATATTGATTTTATTTATCGACTTTTCAGCAATGAAAAAGTATGTGAATTTTTATATGATGAAGAATTGTTTACGACTAAAAATGAAGCCACAGAGTTTGTTCAATGGAATTCAAATCCTGAAGAAGAAGGATTTAATCGCTGGATACTAGTCAAAAAAAATAATCAGCAGCAAATTGGAACGTGTGGATTTCATTGCTGGGATGGAACAAACAATATAGCTGAGATTGGCTATGATTTATGGCATGAATATTGGGGACAGGGATATATGAAAGAGGTATTGATTTGTGCTATTAAAAGTGGCTTTAACAATATGGCACTGAATAGAATTAACGCATATGTCGCTTTGGAAAATATCAATTCTATAAAATTGTTAGAGAAGCTTGGATTTAAGAATGAAGGGATTTACAGAGATAAGCATTTATTTAGAGGTAAGTACTATGACCATTACTCTTTTTCTTTGTTAAAAAGAGATTGGAATCAATTCTAATAGACGGGAGATAGCTAAATGGAACAAAAAATACTTGAAATGCTCAACGAAATATACCCAGTAGAAATTACTAAAGTTGAAGCAGTAACAAATGAAATGTTTCGATGTATCGCCAAACAGGGTGTTTATTTTGCAAGAATTACAAACTACAAGAGTTATGATGAACAATTAGAAGAGATTACATATACAAATTACCTATATAAAGAAGGTCTAGGTGTATCACCAACAATGGTTTCAAATAAGGGTAATCAGATTGAAAAGATAACCTTTAATAACAAGGAAGTATTAACTGTACTTTATGCAGCTGTAAAAGGAAAACACTTATCTAGAAATGAATGGAATGCCGATGTCTTAAAAGAGTTAGGAAAACAAATAGGCAAATTACATCGTCTCACTAAAAAATTTGAAGGAATACATTCAGTTAGATATATCAATGATTGGTATCAAAATGAGGAATATGATTTCTTGAAATATATTCCTGAGGATGAAACTATGATTAGAGATGTTGCACAAGAAATTATTACAAAGATCAATAACATTCCTAAAGACAAATCCAATTATGGATTGCTACACGGTGATTTATGGCTAGAAAATGTATTGGTAGATGATGATTTAAAGCTGTCAATGGTTGATTTTCAAGATTGTGAGAAAAATTTTTATATTTTTGATTTGGCTGTTCCAATATATAGTGCCATAGAGTTTTCATTTGTAGGTGGTGGGAACATTATTGAATATGAAAGGGATATAACAAAAGCAATTATTGAGCGATACCAAGAAGAAAATAATCTCCCGAAGGAAATGTTAGAAATACTTCCCTTATTTATACAACTAAAAGAAGTCTTTGAATATAGCTTGATGCATATGTATTGGAATAAAGAGAAATTAACGGAAGAACAGATAAGAATTATGAACCATTTCAGAAGGAGAATTGAAGAAAACGTAAGTAAAAAATGATCAAAATCTTTGTATCAATTTTGATATCTTTGTTCCCATATGTATTTCTTAGTAAATACGTATAATAATATACATGTATATTATTATACGTTTGAAACGGTAACGGGTTGGACTTCCTGTATCAATATCATTGTAGTGCGTTATTTCTTAAAGTGAATCTAACTGATATTTCCCAGGAAAAGGTACCCACCAGTTTAACTAGTGGGTGTTTTTTATTCTCCGCGTGACAGCTCTCTTGAGCGGTTTTCTGCACTTCGGACACAGCTCACAATCGCTTCGTTAAAGGACATCGATTCAAGAGCCTTAATTCCGGCTTCTGTTGTTCCACCTGGACTCGTCACTTTTCTGCGCAATATTGAAGGTTCCACGTTTCCGGATTTCAACATTTCCGCAGAACCGGCAATTGTCTGTACCATCAGCTCCCTCACCACTTCCTTTGATAGCCCAAACTCAGCACCGGCCTTTTCAAATGCTTCAATCAAATAGTATAAATAGGCGGGACCGCTTCCGGATAGCGCTGTAACAGCATGAAGCTTTTCTTCTTCGACTTCAATCACAATGCCGATCGCTTCAAGCATTTTAATGTAAAGCGCACGCTGGACGTCTGTTACATGCTGATTGAACGCAATGCCGGATGCAGACATGCCAATCGTGGCGGAAGTGTTTGGCATCACGCGGGCAATTGGACGGCTGCCGAGATATTGTTCAATTGTTTCAATGGTTACACCAGCGAGTACCGATATAATGGCCGTATCTGCAGCTAGATGTGGTGCGATAATTTCCATTGCAGCACGGGCATCTTTAGGTTTCATTGCCAAAATGACGAGATCTGCGTCCTGCAATTGTGCATGGTCCTTCAATAGGTTGACATCGTAGCTTTCCACCAAATCATTTAGTCTTTCTTTATTGGACCGATTGGATATGAACAGGGCATGCGGGTTGATGACATTCTTTTTAATCCATCCGTGAATGAGTGCTTCTGCCATCGATCCCGCGCCGATAAATATAATTTTTTTCATATTGTATCCCTCCGATTTTTAATTCCGATTCTTTTAGTCATTAGGAAATTTGTTAAAGAAACATAAAAAAAGCATCTCCATCCCTACAATCAGTAAGGACGAAAATGCATTGATTTCCGCGGTACCACCTTTATTCACACATAATGTGTGCAGCTTCAGCCTTTTTATCGCAAAGGGTACGGTTATGTTGTCATAACGGCTCAAAAGGAGGTTCGATTATTTCAGCGGGTTATGCCGATTTCACCAAAGACGGCACTCTCTAAAACCTTAAAATAATCTACTTGGCTTTTTCATTGCCTGTAAATTTTGAATTATCCAAAATTATAGTGCTGTATTGAAAAACTGTCAACCTTTGACGTGACGAATGAAGGAAAAAGAGTTAAAATAAATGAATAGTCATTCATTACGAGCAATTCAAAGGGGATTAAAATATGGAAGTACATAAAATTGTTATACCTACACCATATGCAGTGGGAGATGTAAATGCTTTTCTAGTAAAGGGAGATGCACTGACTTTATTTGATGCAGGGCCGAAAACAGAAGAAGCGTATGAAGCAATCAAATGGGGTTTGCACGCTGCAGGTTATGATATGAAAGATGTGGAACAAGTCGTGCTGACACATCATCATCCGGACCATGCCGGTTGGATCGATGCATTTCCGGGAGCGGAAGTGTTAGGGCATCAATATGTTGATTACTGGATGAAAAAAGAGCCGGAATTTCTGCAGTATCACGAGCGATTTTTCAAAAAGCTTTTAATTGAGCAAGGCGTGCCTGAAAAATATGTGAACCGGATTTTACATGTTAAAGGGGAAATTGAGTTATTCGGTACAATTCCATTGACTGGCTATTTAAATGAGGGCGATGAAGTGCCAGGTCATCCCGGTTTGAAAGTATATGAAACACCCGGACATGCACAAAGTCACTTGATTTTTGTTGAAGAGAATACCCGGGAATGCATCGGCGGTGATTTACTGCTGGAACGCACATCATCGAATCCATTAGTAGAGCCACCGCTTAATTTATCGATGGAACGACCTAAATCATTGCTGCAATATAATGAATCACTTAAACGCCTGGAAAATTTAGGGATTTCCAAAGTGTATGCAGGTCATGGCGGAGAGCTGACAAATATTGAACCACTCATTGATGAACGCTTGGAAAAACAAAGACAACGTGCATTAAAAGTTTACGGCATGCTCAATTCACCGCAAACTAACTTTGAAATGACAACTCAATTATTCGAACGCATTTACCAGCAGCAGCTTGGACTGACACTATCGGAAACATTAGGGCAGTTTGATTACCTGATCGAGCAAGGTATGGTTGAGATTGAGGAGCGGGATGGGATTCATTTTTATAAGAAAAGTGATATTTCCCGTCATGCTTCAAGTGAAGTGAATAAATCATTAAATAAAACAGGGTATTAATAGCCAAATGAAAAACCTTAATGATATTCAGTATTTATTGGAACACAGGATCAATGGGTGGGAAATATGCTCCTTAGAGTTTAACTATTTCGCTGAAACAATTTCCCTTATAGTTGAAAGTGTGAAAGGCCAAAATATTATTAAAACGCATGTAACTTTTATAGAAGTTCTTTCTTATTTTATTTATCAGGAACCGGTCGTGTACGATCAGGAGTCAAACAAAATGTATAGGTTAAATGACCGCGAATATAATGATAATAATTTTGTCAGTGAAATTGGCTATCATCATAATGGATTCGGAAAAATTAAAATTAAAAGTTTAAACCGAGATTTAACAGCGATTGAAGATATCAGTTCTAAAACAAACTTTTATTTCCAAGTTAATAATAAAGATCATTTTTTTATTGAAGCGAACGGAGTTCAAATTAATGATGAGAAATTTAGTGACTTAATTCAAAGCAGTGAAAGTCTTAAAATTCAATAGTTTGGACACCTCCTAATTAAAAATTGGGAGGTTTTTTTGTAACAGGTTGATTAAATTATTTTTCAAGTGACGTCCAACATATAAACAACTGCCTTTCCTCGACTGACCAATTCATGTTCCTGCCTCCAATTGTCTTTTGCCCTATATATGACTCTCAAAAACAAAAAAGGGGACAAACTAAATGAAAATAATTTCTAAGTAGAGAAGATTATTAAAAGCCATAGAGAAAAAACTACCCGGTTGCGTTTTAACGCAACAATATATACTTTTTAAATTATTTAAAAGATATAAGATCTTTTTGAGGGACTGCGCACCATCGCATTAAAACTTCGCGATTGCATATTAGAAAATACGGCCTGCTGCTTATATTAGAACTTTCCCCGATATATTAGAACATGCGACTAACATATTAGAAGTTCTCGACGTCTTATTAGAAGACCACGACCATTTATTTGAACATCGGCGACTTATATTAGAAGATCGGTGTTTTATTAGAACTTTTTCGGGTTTATTAGAACATCTCACCAATTTATTAGAATATAGTAAGTATTGAAAAGATAGTAGGCAAATTATGTCCATTAGTACATAAAAAACCAGTCGCCGGTATGGCTACCGGAAACTGGCTGTTTCTTCTTAATACTATATATAATTTTTGCTATAAATTAAGCCGTTTTCTTTATCTGTAATGCCATTGCTGCACCGAAGAATTCATAATGAATCTTCTCACCAGATACACCTAGCTCAACTAAGTATTGGATGACAGTTTCCATGAATACTGTTGGACCACATACATACACTTCCGAACCAGGAACTAAGAATTCCTCGATTTGCGCTTTTGTAATGTAGCCGTCTAAATCTGAATAAACTGCTTTATATTTGCCGTCTGTCGCTGCAACGTTTTCTTCGATTGTTTCTTTAAATGCTGCTACATTTTCGTTACGTGCACATTGAATAAATGAGGCTTGGCGACCTTCAATTGTTTTTAGCATTCCTTGTAATGGTGTGACACCAACACCACCGCTGATGAATAGAACAGGGCTGTCATTTTCCACTAATGTGAACACACCTGCAGGAGCACTTACATCTACTTTTGTGCCGATCTCCGCGTTGTGCAGGAAGTTAGAAACAATTCCGTTTGGTGTAACATCATCTTCACGTTTTACAGAAATACGGAAATAATCTTCCGAACCGTCTGTTAATGTATATTGACGGTTCATTAAGTACTGTTCACCAGATACTTGTGTGCGCAATGTAATGAATTGTCCTGCTTTGAACGCAGGCAGTTTCTCGCCGTTAACTGGTTTTAGGTAGAAAGATTTGACTGCTTCGCTTTCTTCCGCAATTTCTGCAATAGTAAATTCTTTGAATGCGCGCCAGCCTCCAGCAATTTCTGCTGCTTTATATAAATCTTCTTCAACTGAAATGAATACATCTGCAATGACCCCGTAAGCTTTACCCCAAGCGTCGATAATTTCATCAGTCGCCGCATCACCAAGAACTTCTTGGATCGCTTCTAATAAATACTTGCCGACAATCGGATAATGCTCCGGTAAAATACCTAAACTTACGTGTTTATGTGCAATTTGGACAACAGCCGGAACGATTGCCTCCAAGTTATCGATGTGAACTGCTGCTGCATACACCGTATTGGCTAAAGCTGTTTGCTGACGATCTTTCTTTTGGTTTGTATGGTTAAAAATGTTCAGTAATTCCGGGTTTTCTCTGAATAAGTTTGAATAGAAAGTTTTAGTGATTGCTAATCCGTGTACCTCCAATACAGGTACTGTTGATTTAATAATATTAATTGTTTGTTGTGCTAACATACATTGCACGTCCCCTCGAAATTGGTTAGTTTATTTCTTGCACCATCAATATACTGCTAAAAAAAACTTAAAGCAATATGAAAAATACATCTTTAACAGATCTGTCACAAACATATATAAAAAATACATCTTTAACAAATTGGACACAAAACATTATAATGAGTTCATCGATAAACATAAGCCGTTCTATTCGAACTTTTTTGTTAAAATGTTATACTTATGTTGAAGAAAGATGGTGAACAGCGTGCGGTTAACAGTATATACAGATTATTCTTTACGTACGCTCATGTATTTAGGTGTACGGGGCAGAGAAAATCTAGTTACGATTCAGGAAATTGCAGATGCGTATCAGATTTCCAAAAACCATTTAATGAAAGTTACGCATGATTTAGGGAAACATGGCTATATTGAAACGATTCGCGGACGCGGTGGCGGCATTCGTCTGGCAGTGGAACCTGAACAAATTAATATCGGTGAAGTTGTACGCAAAACGGAAGATGACTTCCACCTTGTCGAATGTTTCAATCCGGAAGGAAACCTTTGCAAGATATCACCGGAGTGCAGGCTGAAATTTGCTTTACAGGAAGCTTTAAAAGCATATCTGGCTGTGCTTGATACCTATACATTGGCGGATGTGCTCGTATCGAAAGACATTTTAAGTGAATTATTCGGCATTACCCAAACTAGTAAATAATCATTTACTAGTTTTTATATACATAAAAATAAACAATAAAGAGGGAAGCTATGAAAAAGACAGTATTTATTACAGGTGCGACAAGCGGTATTGGACGCATTATTGCAGAAATGCTAGTAAAAGAAGGACATACCGTTTATGCAACTGGAAGAAATGACAGTGCCATTAACTATTTGAATGGGATAGGTGCTGTTGCCTACAAAGCGGATTTAAGAATTCCATCACATATAGATGAAGTCGTATCGCAACTACCGCCAATAGACATCGCCATTTTAAACGCCGGACTAGGTTTTTTTGAAAGTGCAGTTGATTTAGCAGACCAGGAAATCGACCAAATGCTAGATGTGAATGTTCGTGCGCCGATTTACTTGGCAAAACGTCTGGCACCCGCAATGATTGAAAGGAAGAGTGGTCATTTTATCTTTGTCGGTTCACAGGCAGGCAAGGTCGCTACGAAAAAAGCGAGTGTTTATGCAGCGAGTAAACATGCAATTACCGGTTTTGTGAATGGCCTACGTCTGGAACTTACAGAATATAATATACATGTTACCGGGATTTATCCGGGACCGATCGATACACCGTTTATTCAGAAAGCCGATGCTACGAACGCATATAAGGAAGCAATCGGGAAATTTCTGTTACCGCCTGAAAAAGTCGCTAAAGAAGTTGTCCATGCAATCGGGAAACGTCCTCGTGAAGTGAATTTACCTCGTATTATGAGTGTAACGAGTAAATTATATGCCGTAGCGCCAGCACTTGTGGAATTTGTCGGCAAAGGTTTCTTTAATAAGAAGTAAATGTGAGAGCATTCGATTTTTCAGTCATAAAAATTGATATGCTCTCTTTTGTAATCTGCTGCAATTAATAGCATATTTATGCATGAACGAGAGCTTAGTAAAACTTCCTAATTGAATGTTTTTAGATTGTATGAAAAAGTGAAAAAATTTATATAAATGCAGTTGCGTTTATTTTTATAACGTGTTACTATTCGTGTATAAACTATTAATTAAATGTATAAACATACATCGTTTGGGGGCAATTAACATGGCGAACAAGAAAGTCGTATTAGCATATTCAGGTGGTCTTGATACATCAGTAGCAATTCCATGGTTAAAAGAACAAGGTTGGGACGTAATCGCAGTATGTCTGGATGTTGGTGAAGGTAAAGATTTAGAATTTATCCGTAACAAAGCACTTCAAGTAGGTGCTGTTGAATCATATATGATCGATGCAAAAGATGAGTTTGCGGAAGATTATGCATTAATCTCATTACAAGGCCACACTTGGTATGAGCAAAAGTATCCATTAGTTTCTGCATTATCTCGTCCATTAATTTCTAAAAAATTAGTAGAAATCGCAACAGAAACAAATGCCGATGCAGTAGCACACGGTTGTACTGGTAAAGGGAATGACCAAGTACGTTTCGAAGTTTCGATTAAAGCATTAAATCCGGATCTTGAAGTATTAGCACCTGTACGTGAATGGGGCTGGAGCCGTGACGAAGAAATCGAATACGCGGCAAAACACGGTGTTCCAATTCCTGCAACAATCGATTCACCATTCTCAATCGACCAAAACTTATGGGGCCGTGCAAACGAAGCTGGTGTAATGGAAGATCCTTGGGTTGCACCACCAGAAGAAGCATACGGTTTAACTGTTTCATTGGAAGAAGCACCGGATACACCGGAATACGTTGAAATCGAATTCGTTGAAGGAAAACCTGTTTCAATTAACGGTATTCAAATGAAACTAGCAGACTTAATTCAAGAATTAAATAAAATTGCCGGTGAACATGGTATCGGCCGTATCGATCACGTTGAAAACCGTCTAGTTGGTATTAAATCTCGTGAAGTATACGAAATTCCAGGTGCGAAAGTATTATTGACAGCGCATAAAGAATTAGAAGATATTACATTAGTAAAAGAATTGGCGCATTTCAAACCAATTATTGAACAAAAACTATCTGAAATTATCTATAACGGTCTTTGGTTCAACCCGATCCGTACAGCTCTTGAAGCGTTCTTAAAAGAAACGCAAAAGTATGTAAACGGGACGGTTCGTGTAAAACTTTACAAAGGCCATGCGATTGTTGAAGGACGTAAATCTCCAAATTCACTATACTCTGAAGAATTGGCGACATATTCAAAACATGACCAATTCAATCACGCTTCTGCTGTAGGCTTTATCGAATTATGGGGTATGCCAACAGTTGTAGCATCAGAAATAGCAAAAAGCACAAAACAAACAGTAAATAAATAATTAGATATACGGTTAATGAAGTGAGCGATTCGGAACCCGAGTCGCTTCTTCTATTATTAGGAACATAAGTTGAGGAGTGAAACTACTATGGCAAAATTATGGGGCGGTCGTTTCCAAAAGTCTGCAGAAAGCTGGGTTGACGAGTTCGGGGCATCGATTGGCTTTGATCAGCAGTTAGTATTGGAAGATATTGAAGGATCTGTAGCGCATGTTACAATGCTTGGTTCACAAAATATTTTACCGAAAGAAGATGTCGAGAAAATTCTGGACGGCCTTGCACAATTAAAAGTAAAAGCCGAAGCGGGTGAACTGGAGTTTTCAGTTTCAAATGAAGACATCCATTTAAATCTTGAGAAAATGTTGATTGATCTGATCGGTCCTGTTGGCGGGAAACTTCATACTGGTCGTTCACGTAATGACCAAGTCGCAACAGATATGCACTTATTCCTAAAGAAACGTGTACCTGAAGTAATCGGCTTAATCGAACATTTCCAAAAAACGATTGTCGAGCAGGCAGAGCAGAATGTGGATACGATTGCTCCTGGCTACACGCATTTACAGCGTGCACAGCCGATTAGTTTTGCACATCATTTAATGGTGTACTTCTGGCAGCTGCAACGTGATAAAGAACGTTTTACAGAATCGATGAAGCGCATTGATATTTTGCCTTTAGGTGCCGGCGCGATGGCAGGTACAACATTCCCAATCGACCGCTTAAAATCGGCTGAATTGCTTGGCTTTGCGGAAGTGTATGCCAATTCTATGGACGCAGTAAGTGACCGTGACTTTATCGTTGAATTTTTATCAAATTCAGCACTATTAATGACACACTTATCACGTTTTGCGGAAGAAATCATTATTTGGTCTACGGATGAATTTAAATTTATCGAGCTGGATGATGCGTTCTCAACGGGTTCATCCATTATGCCGCAAAAGAAAAATCCGGATATGGCGGAACTGATTCGCGGGAAAACAGGCCGTGCTTACGGAAACTTAATGGGACTGTTAACAGTTTTAAAAGGTACGCCGTTAACATACAACAAAGACATGCAGGAAGATAAAGAAGGTATGTTCGATACGATGGAAACGGTATTAGGTTCACTGAAAATCTTCGAAGGCATGGTACGTACGATGACGGTCAACAAAGCGCGTCTACACAGTGCGGTACATTCAGACTTTTCTAACGCGACAGAGCTTGCGGATTATTTGGCGACAAAAGGAATGCCGTTCCGTGAAGCGCATGAAGTGACAGGGAAGCTTGTATTTACATGTATCCAGCAAGGAATCTACTTACTGGATCTGCCATTGGAAGAAATGCAGAAAGAATCTGCATTAATTGAAGAAGATATCTATGCAGTACTTGCACCCGAAGCTGCTGTTAGCCGACGTAATTCGTTAGGTGGCACAGGTTTTGAGCAAGTGGCACTTCAAATTCAAAATGCAAAACAGCTATTAGTATAGCAATGGATGTCCTGTGAAAAAATTTACAGGGCATTTTTTGTACCTTTTAATGGAATTTTTTCTTATACAAATTCAAAATTAGCAGTATAATAATAGATACTTTAAAGAGAAGGGTGTCTTTTTATAACAAATACAAAGACTTCGCAGACATGGGTGCTTACATTATTTGCACTTGGTGTATTTATGGCGGCACTCGATAATGGAATTATCAGTGCTGCACTGACAACGATCAACAGCTCGTTTAATGTCGAAGCGAACTGGGGAGCCTGGGGTGTCACACTATACACTCTCGGGTTGGCAATCAGTGTACCGGTCGTAGGGAAACTTTCTGACCGTTATGGACGCAAAAAGCTGTTTATTGTTGAAATTGCGTTATTTGGTCTTGGATCACTGCTCGTTGCACTCAGCCCGAACTTTACGTTCTATTTAATTTCCCGCTTTATCCAGGCGATGGGCGGTGGCGGTATTTTTATTATCGGTACTTCGTATGTCGTAAGTACACTGCCTGCGGAAAAGCAGGGGAAAGCATTAGGATTACTTGGCGGGATGAATGGGGTTGCCGCTGTTTTAGGTCCGAATATTGGAAGTGTCATTCTGGAGCTGACAGGAAGCTGGCATTGGCTTTTTTTAATTAATGTGCCAATCGCAATTTTCCTTGTTATCATGGGTTATCTCAAACTGGAAGAAACGAAAGATGCAGCACCGGGCAAGCTTGATATGACGGGTACTGTTCTACTTTCTATTGCAATTTTAGCGATTATGTACGGGCTGACAAATATTGAGGGAATTAACTTTTTCAGCTCTCTTATCGAACCGACAGTCTACCCCTATTTGCTAGCTGGAATTATCGTACTTGTTATTCTTTATTTCTATGAAACACGTCTTGAGCTCCGTGGAGCGGACCCGATTTTACCGGTGGCATTAATGCGTCAGCCGACTTATTTACTGACATTGCTGTTAGGTCTTCTATCTGGTGCGATGCTTGCTGCGATGATTTTCATTCCGGCCTTTTCAGAGCAAGTATTGGGTATTAAATCCGAGCATGCCGGGTACTGGATGACACCACTTGCACTTGCTGCAGGAATTGGGGCTGCGGTTGGTGGCATTTTAGTCGATAAAAGAGGCCCGGTTTTAGCAGTCCTATTTTCAGGTCTCGTTGCCGCAATAGGTTTTTTCCTGTTCCCGGCATGGATTGATGAAAAATGGCAGTTTGTCATTGCTTCCGTAATTGGCGGTGTCGGAATGGGGGTTCTTCTAGGGGCACCACTGAACATTTTGGCAACAGAAAAACTCGAAGCAAATAAAGGGACGGCTTTAGCGTCATTATCGTTAATACGAACAATCGGGATGACGATCGCGCCGACGATTTATGCAGGATTTATCGCGCGCGGCTTCAGTGAAATTCCATCAATATTTAAAAACGATTTCCAAGGAATTTTACAGCAAAATATACAACAGGCGAATTTATCGGAAAAGGCAACTGCAGAGCTTGCTCAAGTGGGCAGTCAGTTTGCTGCGGGCGGTCAGTTTTCCGAAGAACAAATGATGACAGTAGTCCAAAATATTCAGGATCCGACGTTAAAGGAAGTCATTTTGAATTCGGTCAATGAAGTAACGGTCTTGGCAGCACAAAACGGCTATGGCGGCCTGTTTTACTCGGCAGTCGTCATTGCCATCTGTATTTTTGCTGTGGGATTGATTTTAAAACCAATTCGAAAAAAATCATTGGAAATTTAAAAAAGTGTTTTAGGTTGGACGATTTAGGGTAATTTATCTTTAGACTCATGCAAAGATTGTGTGGGTGTGAAGTCTCTCCCCCAATAGTAGACTTACAAAAAGTGTCCTTTTGCGCATAAAAGGGCACTTTTTGTTTTCTAAAAGCGATCATAGTAGTCTCAAATTAGAAAGTTCACAATGTTTTGCGTTATAATTAGGATCAACAGCACGAAACTTTTCAACAAAATTTACGTAAATACTAGTAATACATAGAATGGGGGAATCGAACATGGCTGAAAATCCATTATTTGAAGATTTAAATAAACGTGCAGAGCAAGAGCCGGCACAAACGACTGATATTGTCGAACAACCACAAAAACAACTTGTTTCGGAACAGGAGCTTTCTCAAATCCGTCAGCGTCAGGAACAGTTAAAACAACAGCCGCAAGTTCAGCAGCTTGCAGAAAAAATTGACGTGAAAAACCAAATCGCGGTTCTCGAATTCGGTAAAGAAACAGCTCAGGGTATTTCAACGTTTTCAGACCGAATGCTCGCAACAATTAAACAAAGTAATCTGGAAAAATCAACTACATTACTGAACAATTTAAATAAAATTATGGACCGCTTTGATCCCCAGGATTTCCAGGAAGAGCAGAAAAAAGGCTTCCTGAAAAAACTGTTTTCAAAAAGCAAGGAGCAATTGGAGCGTATTTTATCCAAATACGATACGATGAACAAAGAAGTCGATGTCGTTTATAACGAAATACAGAAGTACGAAGTGGAAATGAAACGAAACACTGTGCAGTTGGAACAAATGTATGATGAGAATTTAAACTACTTCCATACGTTAAGCGAGCATATTGCGGCAATCGATATTAAAGTAAATGATTTACGTCAGCAACTGCCTGCATTGTCGGCAAAAGCGGATTCTGGTGACCATGAAGCGATCATGGAGCTTGAAACGGTTACACGAGGAATCGAGTTATTGGAGCAACGAGGCTACGATCTTGAAATGGCCCAGCAAGTATCATTCCAGTCAGCGCCACAAATTCGTTTAATGCAGCAAGGGAACAACCATTTAATTGGAAAAATCAACTCGGCATTCGTGACGACAATTCCAATTTTCAAACAAGGCCTGATCCACGCCGTTACAATGCAGCGACAAAAGCTTGTTTCGGATTCGATGGCTGAACTGGACCGCCGTACTAATGAAATGCTTGTACGAAACGCAGAAAATGTCCGTCAAAACTCGGTGAACATAGCACGTCAGGCAGGAAGTCCAAGCATCAAAGTTGAAACGATTGAAACGACTTGGAAAACGATAATTTCCGGTATTGAAGAAACAAAACAAATTCAGGCAGAAACAGTACGCAATCGTGAAGAAGGACGTAAGCGTATTGAACAACTACAGCTTGAATATGAGAAATTAAAGAGCATGTAATCAAATAAATTATTCTTACAGGCATCGAGTATCCTTTGCTCGATGCCTTTTATCATCTTTCGGAACATTTTAGGGGGAGTTTTATGCAAGTTTTAAGTCGAAAATTTACAGTAGCACTCGTTTCTACATTTCTTTTCAGTTTCCTGTTAGCGCTAATCGTTACATGGACGGCAAGCGAAAAGTATTTAACTTTTAGCATGACTGTACTCACATTTATCGTATTAAGTGCACCGATGTTTCTTATTGTAGGGGTTGCAGTATCCTTTCTGTTTGAAAAAAATCTGCGTTCCACAAAAATGAAATGGTTCAGCTATATTGTCATTGGCGCGGTATTTACGGTTCCATACGCCCTTTACTTTTTTAAAAATGCCAATCTTTTAATATTTTCGATTATTGGAGGGTTCGGAGCTGCCATCTATTGTGGCATACACCTAATATTCGATAAATATATATTCAAAAATACGGATTAACATTCAATTTAAAAGCTTGTTATATTAAGCATATAAGCCGTCTAAAATTTCCTCTTAGTGATTAATTAGGGGTGAATTTGGTGAAATTGGGTAAATAACAATAAAAGAAGATTTACACAAGTATTGCCATGAGGGAAAGGAAGACAAAGATGGAAAAGAACTTAATGAAAATCGACGAATTTCTTAAAATGCCGAAAAGTGTTATACGGAGAGCAAATGAACGGGACGTATTGAGTATAAAAAATGAACTGCTTATATTAATGAATGAAAAAAGTGATATGTATGATAAAGCACATATTCGAAAATTAATTAATGAAATTCAATTTTTAAATGTGTTTGTTGTAAAGGATGATTTTGATAAAACCGTATTTTCCTACGAACCTCCAAAATACGCATCACCCCGCGTAACGATTAAAGAAAGTGGCTGGATCGAGCTAATCAAATAATAAGTACTATATTCCCAACAATGGAATCATGATAAAATTTCAGTATGAATAGAATGTTGGAAGAAGGTAGTATTTGTGGAACGATTGAAAGGCATAGCGATGATTATAGTAGGCTCGATGTTTTGGGGGGCTACCGGTCCGATGATGGAATGGCTCCTGCAAAAAACGACCATGACCGCTGAGTTTATGCTTGCTGTACGATTAACGATTGCAGGCATTCTAATACTTGGCATTGCAGCTATGCAAAAAAAATCGGTATTCTCTATTTGGAAAAACCGGAACCATTCTGTCCAATTGCTTATTTTCAGTTTGATCGGAATGGTAGGGTTACAATTTACGTTTGTAAAGTCGATAGAAGTGAGCAATGCGATAATTGCAACACTCCTGCAGTTTTTAGCGCCAATCTTCATCGTCATCTATACATCGGTTATTGGGAAAGTTCTTCCTCCGCGCAGTCAGTTGATCGGTATTTTCGGTACACTTGTCGGGCTGTTTCTATTGCTGACAAATGGCTCGGTTTCGGGGTTACTTGTGAGCAATGAAGCGCTTGTGTGGGGACTGCTCTTAGGATTTACGTATGCATTTTATACACTGTATCCTGCTCGGCTAATGGCTGAAGTAGGGGTAATTATTATTATAGGCTGGGGTATGATAATAGGCGGGCTTATATTCTCGGTAACGGGACAGCTTTGGAGAACAGAGCAATGGCTGTTGCTGCTGGATCCGGTAATTGTAGTTATTATTATTGCTACAGGCATATTGGGATCCTTTGCCTATATTTTATTTTTAACAAGCCTGAAATACATATCACCAGTTGAAACGAGTATTTTATCAAGTATCGAACCGTTGACGGCAATGGCGATTTCCGTTGTCTGGCTCGGTGCGACATTGTATAACTGGCAGTATGTCGGTATTTTATTAATGCTAGTATTTGTTGCCTATTTATCAATTGCCGGGAGCAAAAAGTCTCCTGCTTCGAATGTCTAAGTGAATGTCACTTAGGCATTTTTGGGTATAGAAAACGAAGGAGGCGTTGTTATGGAAGCATTCGATTTTTTTACATTGCATGAAAAAGATATTAAAGATGATATTAAACGCTTAGTATTGGCCGATTCACCGTCGCAAAACAAAGAGCTGCTTGATCTGTGCAAAGATGTACTCCAGTCGATGTTTTACGACTATTTTCATGTAAAGGCGACGGAATATGCGATGGAGAATAACGGCAACCATCTCCGCTTTGAAATAGGCGAGGGAACTGAACAAATTTTAATGATCGGTCATTATGATACCGTTTGGGATAAAGGGGCTTTGCCGTACCATGAGGAAGAAGATAAAATTTTCGGTCCTGGTGTTTTGGATATGAAATCAGGCCTCGTCAGTGCTATTTGGTTTTTTAAATATGTTCAAAAAATGAATTTTCCTTTGAAGCGTCGGGTTGTTTTTTTCCTGAACAGTGATGAAGAAATCGGAAGTCCTACATCTAGAGCACTAATCGAAGCAGAAGCGAAAAAATCAGTGGCCGCTTTTATACTGGAGCCTGCTGTTACGGTTTCGGGTGAACTGAAAATTGCGCGGAAAGGGACTTCCAGGTATTTGCTGAACATTCGAGGGCTAGCATCGCACGCGGGCAATAATCCGCGAGATGGTGTCAGCGCGATTACTGAAGCAGCAAGGCAAATCCTGAATATTGATGCACTTAACGATTATAAGAAGGGGACAACGCTGAATGTCGGTATGATGCAGGGCGGCGGCAAATTGAACGTGATCCCTGACGAGGCACATGTAGGGGTTGATGTCCGATCGGTTACACGAACAGAGCAGGAACGTATCGACGATTATTTCGAAGAGCTTAAACCATATGATCAGCGTACAAAAATCGAAATCGATGGGGGAATTAACCGGCCTCCGATGGAACGTGATGAATACAGCGAAGAACTGTTCGAAATTGCGCAGGAAGAAGCCGAGGAGCTTGGTTTTGATGTGGGTGAAGCGTCAGTAGGCGGTGCAAGTGACGGCAATTTTACGTCGTTGTACACACCGACATTGGATGGTCTTGGTCTTGTAGGGGACGGTATTCACGCAGAACATGAGCATATTTTAAAAGAACATATCATTGAACGTTTCGCACTTTTGACGAATACATTGCTGGAAGTTGTGAATGAGGTTGAGATGGAGGGAAATCGGGATGACGGCTGAAACACTGGCTCACTTGATGGAAGAATCGAATCGTACAGTCTTGCTGACAGGTGCGGGAATGTCGACTGAATCGGGCATACCGGATTTTCGCTCATCAACAGGCTTGTGGCAAAATATTGATCCGCGTATTGTTGCCTCGACAGAAAGTCTGCAAAAGAACTATGAACATTTCCGGGAGTTTTACCAGATGAGAATTACCGCATTGGATAACTGCAAACCGCATAAAGGACATCTAATATTGGCGGACTTCGAAAAGCGCGGACTTGTTTCGCTTATCGCAACCCAAAATGTCGACCAGCTTCATCAGCAGGCTGGAAGTAAAAATGTAGCGGAACTTCATGGCAATATCGTGTCAATCCGCTGCCAAAAATGCGGAAAACCCCATGGGAAAGAGCAGTTTTTGAATAATAGTATTTGCACATATTGTTCGGGAAAATTACGTCCTAATGTAGTACTGTTTGGTGAGACATTACCGACAGAGGCATGGGACCGTACGCTACACGAAATACACGAGGCAGACCTTGTTATTGTGATTGGGACAAGTTTGGAAGTATACCCTGTCAACCAGTTGCCTAGCATGTCTAGAGGGAAGCTCGTCTATATCAACCGTGAGCAAACGTCCACTAGTGCACATTATTCGTTTGACTTAGTGTTGGAGGGGACGGCCGGTGAAATTTTGACGGATGTTCATCGAAAATTGGGGGATTTGAAAAAGTTTTAACAAAGCCTGTATGCTAAAATGCAGGCTTTTTACTTTGGCGGTAGTGGAAAGCCTGAAACAACAAACTGTAAATTTACAAACATTTACCCAATCACTCATTTATAATAGAAATTAGTAATTATCCCTTAAAGGAGAATATGTAACATTATGCAATTATCTATTTACACGAAAAATCCGCATGCGAGAGCAATTTCGCATTTACTGGCGAAAAACCCGGCGACCGTTTATGAACGTCAAGTAAAAGGGCACGCGGTACGATTTGTATATCATAAAATGACAGATGACGAATTATACGCATCCATCTTTGTTACACCTGATTCATTGGCGCTTGTAAAAGACAATGAAGCATTTGATATTACCCATTACATTAATGACCGTGAATTTGCTGTAAGTACCATTTTCTTATCGCTTATTCGTTCAGCTTTAGGCACAGCGCTGAACGGAAAGCCTAAGGAAGAATATCTACACTTTGCAGCGATGGACTTTCCGTTTACGTTTGAATTTGGCCCAATTTCATCAAGGCTCACAGACGAAGAAATCCGAAATTTATGGGAACCGTTAGGCTATGAAGTAACGATCAATACAATGACTGACGCTAAACGTGCACGATTCTTAACGCTTGCAAATACCATTACTTTAAAGAAAGCACTTCAACAAATATTTATATTAATTCCGGTTATGGATGACTATAAGCATTATTTTATTGATGAAGCAGAGCGGGAGCGGCTGGAAAATTTCGGAGAGGGCTGGCTTGAAGCTCATCCGATGCGTGAGTTTATTTACAAAAAAGCATTGCGCTTTAAGCAATTGTTCATGACAGAAGTGAATGAGCAAAAAGTCTACAAGCCATCTTTAAATACGCTTCGCTATGAAATGATTGCCGAGACAGTTACAGCATTGAAACCTAGAACGGTCATCGATATGGGGGCTGGAGAAGGAAAATTATCGATGCTTCTTGCGCAAATCGAATCGATTACAAAGCTGTACAGTGTCGATCCTAGTAATCATGCACTTGCTAAAATGCAAAAACGTTTTGCTGATCAGCATTTATCCACGGCACCAATTATTAAATGGGGCTCACTTTATTATGAAGATCAAGATTTTGCAGAGGCGGATGTATTTATTTTATGCGAGGTAATAGAGCATATTGATGAGGAAAGACTGCCTCAAATCATGCAGCTAATTACGCAAAACTATACGCCAAAGCATTTAATTATCACGACACCAAACGCTGAGTATAATACGGTTTACGAACTTGAAGAAATGCGTCATGATGATCACCGTTTTGAATGGGACCGCAAGCAGTTTGAATCATGGTGTAAAGCTGTTGCGCCAAACTATGACTTACAATTTGAAGGGATCGGTTCTGTACATGCCCAATACGGTGCTCCTACCCAAATGTGTATCATGACAAGGAGAGATTTACATGCAATTTAAACTTCCAAACGGGGCCATCGTACTTTTAATTGGGCCATCAAATAGTGGGAAATCCACATTACTGCAATCATTAGTCGATTCAGGTCAGCTCCTTGAAAGCGAGATTATTAGCTCTGACTACTATCGTCGGCTGGTCGCGGATCTAGATTTTATCGATTTTACAGCCGTATCAAAAGATGATGAGGATATTGTTTACGAAGAATATCAGCGCATTTCAGAGCAGGCGTTCCATGCGCTTCATACAATTGTGGAAGCCCGTGCCAAATTAAACAAAATATCGATAATTGATGCAACAAATTTACGGGGCATTGAACGCTCTAAATATTTTGAAATTGCTAAGCGTAATCATGTACCTGTTTTAGCGCTTATTTTGAATACATCAAAAGAGCAGCTGCTTGCACGTGATGTGCTGCGTGATAACCCTAGAGGTCGTAAACGCATACTTCAGCAATTTAATACGTTGAAATATGAGTTGAAAGCAATAAAAAAAGAACCATTTGCCAAAATTTATAAATTAAATAACGAAAGTGTCGAAATAGTGCGAGAACCGAATAAGCTTTATTTAGAAATCGAAAGCGGTTTTGATATTATCGGGGATATTCATGGCTGCTATGATGAGATGCTTGTGCTCTTGAAGGATCTTGGCTATGAGCAGTGCGGCAATGTATATGTTCACCCCGCTGGACGCCGGTTAATTTCTGTAGGCGACATTATGAGCCGTGGTCCTAAATCAATTGAGACGATGCAATTTTGGTTAAATCAAATTGAAGCAGGATTAAGCTATATGGCAGACAGCAATCATGGCTGGAAAATAGCGCGCTGGCTAGAAGGGAAATACGTTTCTCTTAATCATGGGGATGAACTTGTCGAGCAAGAATTTACCGAGTATGCAAAGGTCCATGGAGAAGAGGCTGCTAAGGCACTAAAAGAACAATTTGCTAACATGCTTTTAAAGGCACCGTCACATTATATTTTATCAAAAAATAATATGACAAAAGCTGTTGTTACACATGCCGGCATAAAGGACCATTACATCGGCAAAGAATCTAAACGAATTTCGGATTTTTGCCGTTACGGTGATATTCAGCAAACAGAAGACTCCAGTAAACCTGTTCGCGGTGACTGGTTTTCGCAGCATAAAACGAGCGAGCTGATTATTTGGGGACATGATGTAAAAGTACAGCCGTTCAAGGCAAACCGAACAATTAATATTGACCAAGGTGTTGTATTTGGAGGGGAACTTACGGCATTTCAATATCCTGAGCAGACATTAAAAAGTGTGAAGGCACTCGCAAACTATGCCGGGACTGAGGACAACCCTATTTTAGAGGCAAAAAACAAGAGGTTCAGCCCGCCGAATGTTGCACAATTTATAAATGGATTTGAGGTTCATACAACGAGCGGGGATCAAATAACAATTCCTAAAGAAAATGCCTTGGCAGCAATGGATACATTTTCTCACTATACATTGCCTTTGGAGCAGGTAATTTACATTCCGCCAACAATGAGTCCAACACCACAAACATCAGTGTTACCGGATTACTTGGAACACCCTGCAGAGGCTTTTAATTACTATAAGAAAAATGGTATTCTAAAAATGATTGCTGAGAAGAAGCATATGGGCAGCCGCGCTGTCATCTTTATTGCAGAAGATAGAGAAGTGGCAAAGGAGCTCATTAACAGTGATAGCCTGGGTTACATCACAACACGTACAGGCCGCGCATTCTTTGAACAAGCCCAGCAGCAACAGATGGTGGAAAAAATCCATGCGGAACTAGTCGCTAAAAATTACTTCGAACAATTTAATACAAGCTTCGTCTTAATGGACGCCGAAATTTTGCCTTGGAATTTAAAAGCACACCGCTTAATTGATCAACAATATGAAACGGTCGCTGAAAATGCGTTGATGGATCGCTATAAAATCATCGAAAAGTTAAAAGCAACAGAGCATGTGGACGTGACGAACTGGATAGAGGAATATACCGATAAATATAAAAATGCTGCACGCTTCGATGCGATCTTTAAAAACTACAGCTGGCCAACAAAGGAGCTTTCAGGCATACAAATAGCACCGTTCCATATTCTTGCACACAGCTCAACGACAAACTTCCACCAGCCTCACAGCTGGCATATGAAAATGAATGCGTATTTGGCCGAAAACAGCTCGCTATTTATAGCGACAAAATACCGTTTGATCGAAAGCGAGCAGGATGAACAGGAAGTAATAATTTGGTGGAAGGACATGACTGGAAATGGTCACGAAGGCATTGTTATTAAGCCATTCGATTTTCTCTCTTATCATAAAGACAAATTACTGCAACCGGCTATAAAAGTGCGTGGCCGTGAATATTTACGCATCATTTATGGCATGGACTATACAAATGAAGGCACTATGAAGAAGTTAAAACAGCGGAACCCTTCTCGTAAAATGAAGAACGCTTTATTGGAATTTAAATTAGGATTGGAAGGTATTACGCGCTTTGTAAGTTTGGAAAGCAGTAGCCGTGTACATGAATGTGCACTTGCCTCACTTGCGTTGGAAAGCGATACAATCGATCCGCGTTTATAGATTAATATGAGACTCCCTTCAATTCAGTTATTTGGATTGGAGGGATTTTTGATGTGCTGCATGACTTTATATTAACGGATAGCAAGTTGAACATAGCGCATTGTATATTTTTAATCAGGAACGTTATTCTTAAAAAGGAACATTTTTGAAAATTTAACGTTATAGTAACCATATCTAGCGAAGAGAAGTAAAAATAACTATTAAAATCGAGAAAAACTAACAGGTGAGTTCATGGTTGCTAAAAGTATAAGGGGGTGTGATGTTGTTTAAGTATGTGTTGCAAATTATAGCTGGAATCTTAACATTAGTAGTATCAACTTTCATTGCATGGTATGAAGGAAGCGCAATTATAGAAAATACATTAGAATGGAAGCACTCAACGCCATTTACCAATTTGTTTGATAAAGAGATTATAAATGGGCATGATATTAGCCAGCTCGATTACTTCGTATATGCAGTTAAATTTCAGCCATTCTTTCCTACAATTATGATTGTAGGTGTCCTCTATATTCTTAGTATAACTTGCCATTTACTAGCTAAAAGGAACTCTAAATGGGGAATGGGTTTCTGTGGATTAATAGGTTTTATACTCTTATTATTTAGTAGCTTGTTTTATAATTCCACAACTATGGGAGGTAATGTTTTTTTCTGGATTTCCTCAATAAGCGGACTTTTATCTATAGCAGTTACAGTTTTACTGTATAAGTCGCATAACACTAAAATGTTAACGGAGGTTAAAAAATGCCAGTCTTTATGACAAGTGTTTTTTCGGCAATCATCATTTTTATTACTATTTTTACTATGATTAAAGTATTAAGTATAGCCAATAAAAGAAAAGAGATTTCTATGGCAAAATATAGAGTGTATGCAGCTTCTTTTATTGTGGCAGGAATTATAATTGCTTCAATGTTACCTTTTGGCTATCAAAAAATATACGAAGTAATCCTCTGATTGTGCCATGCAATCAAGTATAGTGAAGTAAGATTGGAGCTGGTAAAAGAGTGGAATTATTAATACCTATGAATGAAAATGAATACGGTGCATACGTAAAAGATAAAATAAAGAGGTATGCTCTTACCCTTGAAGAAAATGTTTTTGAAATAATAGATGAACCTTCTTTTGTTAGAGCGGAAAAAGCGATAAAAGGATATTTGCCAAATGGATTTAACACAAAAAATCATGAATTCTATAATGTTACAGAAAATGAGAAAGTTATAGGTAATGTTTGGATAAAGGTAGTAAAAGAAAACAGGAGTGCTTTTTTATATGAGATTTACCTCAGGGAAGAGTTTCGTTCAAAAGGGATTGGGAAAAAAGTGATGACTGAACTTGAATCCCTTTTAGCTGTTCGTAAAATTGCTTTTTTTAGATTACATGTTTTCGGAAATAATGAACATGCAATAAATTTATATAATAACCTGGGTTTTCAAGTAGCAGGTATCAACATGTATAAAGAAATAGACAAATAAATATCTTTTAAATCTGTGAATTTATTTTAATATAGGGAGGGGTAGTAATTAGCCCAGCAGTGATTATTGGATTATTTATAGTTACAAGCGGTGTCCTTGCTGTTAGTTTGCTAGCTTTTCTTTTACCTAGAAAAGTTAGAAAGTTTATTTGGATTTTATTATTTATTGTTCTAATAGGTTATTTTAGCTACTACGGAGCGATTAGGCCGTTTATAATACAGAATCAAACGCATCAGGCTATCGAGGTATTAGAAGATCATTTATAAGAGAAGTATCCTGAAGATTCCTGGAATATAACCGATACGGATCAAACTGTTATAAAACCTGCCATCTATCTTCATGTGATTTTTGAAAGTGAACCAAGAATAGTTTATGAATATAAAGTTAAAGACACAATAATAAGTCAAGAGGATATATGGACCTTAGCAGGCAGTGCTGTTGAAGAAACAGATATTGATCCACAACATGAAGAATGATCTCCTACTTAAATGAAATGTCAATTTTTATACCAAACTGTCTCCTTCCTTGAGCTAGCGCAACAATCTGTAAGTAGGAGGTGAGTAATAAAACAAATGAGTCAGCATATGGATACAAAAATCTTGTATTATAATAGATTTAAAAGTAAAGAAATGCCTATTGACTACATTAATTGGGCTAACAGTATGTTGGAAAACGACACCTCTACAACATCCCTAAATATCCTTGCTTCTTTAAGAGAACCGTTAAATATTTTTGAAATCGAAGAATATTTTAAAAGAGCTTTGGGTGAATTAAGTATGACGGAGCCTTCAATTGAAGAATGTGCTAAACACTACATACGTCATTTATTGAAGGAAATATTAAATGATAAAAATAATGCAATAAAATTAGCTAATCAAATTTATGAAGTGGTGCGTGAACACTTCTTTAATGGGGAGTTAGAGATATGGTATGAAATAAGTGAAATGATAGACGACTTTCGTTATGGAGATAATCCAAGAAACATCACTCATGAATTCCTAATTTCCACTATTGTACACGAAACAAAAAAACAATTAAGTTAACAAGTTTTATATTTAACTAAGGTGATCTTTCTTATAAAATGTATTTCAACAAACCTGTTTTTCCCTGAAAATATAAAGGGTCTTTTTCCGTTAAGGACTGGTTCGAGACATCGGTATAAAATGCTGCATAAACAATATCAAAAGAATAGGCACGAAACGTTGATATAACAACATTCGTGCCTTACTGCTGTATTCCCAGTCTTCTATTTGGAAACGTTATTTTGTTCGAAGGTGTGTAAGCTTATACTCCATAAAAGGATATATTCTCCCAGGTATAACTGTTGATTCAACATAAATTATTCTTTTTGCACCCATTTTTAAGTAAAATTCATACGCATTTGGATCACTATTAAAATGGAAGCTACTTAATCCAAATTCTGCCGCCTTCTGTAAAATATCTTTCCATAATAATCTCCCTAAGCCTTGACCAATGTATGTAGGGGCTACAAATAAGGATTCTAATTCTTTCGTTTCTATACACAAACAATAGAACCCTTTAATAGCCTTATCTTCTTCTAGCAGATAAATAACTTTAGACTGGATATCGTCTACTGTAATTGTTAAAACATCTTTCCATGCATTCATAAAATCATCTGAATAACCCCAATAGCCTTTTGCTTTAAAAGCTATATCCGTCAGTATCGCTGCATCCTCGACATTTGCTTTTCTTATCTTATTCATAACTTATTCCTCTTGATTCATATTTTCAATATGTCGCATTCGTTCCAATCGACAAATTCTTAATTCCTGATGAAGGATTGGGCTTAAGATTTTAGTATTTATTTCATCTTTTAATCTCCCTTATTTCGTATTGCGCTGTACAGACGGAAAAAACGAGAAATAGTTTCAATATATTTTAGATTTTTATGAAACGCCCATATCTCCATATATGCCAGTCCTTGAATTAGAATGGTCCTTGTCATTATCTGGCGTTTTCCTGGAGGAAGGGTCTTTTTTTATTAAAAGTCATACATTCATTTAAGAATAATTGAGGAGAATTTTGGTTAATAGTTGTAAAATAGTAAAAGAAAGAGAATGTTTGATTACACTAGGGGGATTCAAATTGTCATATTTTAAAGTTATCGTTGATGGAAATTCTAAACAAGGTTTAACGGAAAGAGAGCAATTAATTTTACAAAATGAAATGTTACATTTTTCAGCAATGACAAATGCAATTATTACAGGCACAGGAGTAATGTTAAACCCGCTGGATGAAGGTACAATAGGGATTACTTTTGCATATCCTGAAGCGCTAGATGCTGAAAAGGAAGTTGAAGTCCGGGAAAGTATTGTTAAAAGATTGAACAGCTTTTTTGTAATGTCCAATCTTGAATTAAATGCAGTTATTACTTGAAAAATCAATCATCAATAATTGGGCACTTTTGCAGGAAGACTGTCAGAGTTGCCTTTTTTGAGGAGGAAAGATGAAAAACAAAAATACTATAAAAACAATAAACTGGATTACATTTATTATAATTTTATTGGTCGGAATTTTTACAGCAGCCTTTACGCTGTATGACTTAAATACACAGGTTGCCTTTGGTGAAGAAGGGCAGTCTCGCGCAGGATTCCGTTGGGGGATATTCCACATAATCATTTTAGTTATAATAGTAATGTCAGCTTCCTTTTTAGGTTTTGCTTGGAAAATATTATTTCCATTTAATGTACCCATTGCAATAATAATAGCTGGTTTATGCTATGAACTATTTTTCCTTACATTCACTATTGGCTGGGTAGGCTTAAACGGGACATTTGGCTTCATTATCGCATTTCTGATTGGAATAATATTAATTATTTCTTACTCAGTTTTAAAATTTCTAGAAAGCCGTAAGCACAGTGAAACGAATTAAAATGTTCAACGCTTTTTTATTCAATTAGGGCTGTTAAGAGGGGAGGTATTATTATGGGCGGAGATTCTCTTGTTTGGCTGGTTATAATTTTGTCTATTTTAATTTGTGATGGAATAGCCGTGTATTTATACCGTATAAAAAAATTCCCTATATGGGCATCGGCAATTATTATAGCCCTTTTAGTTCCAGTGATCGTTTATAGTTTTGTGTCTTTAGGAATTGATTATTTTAAAAGAACCAATACCGATCCGGATGATACAGGAGAAGGAATAGCATTTGCAGGTGGATTTATTGCAATAGTACTGGCATTCAATGCAATAGTTATTTTTGTAATTGGAGTTATTTTAAATATCTACACTTTCATTAAAAAGAAAAATAGGAAAGATTACAACAAGTAATAATTTGGGGTGTGAAAGTAAATTGGAGGTAATGTAGTGAACTCGCATAATTTAATCATAACGCAATATCATCCAAAATATGCTGAACAGACAGTGTCGATGTGGCGAGAAAGTAAGGAAAAGGCTATTGGTCAGAAAGAAGGACATAGCTTTGAAAATCATATATATTTTTTAAATAATATATTACCTGAAAATTATCAAATAGATATAGTGCTAATAGATGACAAAGTAGTTGGTATGATTGCCTATAATGATAGGGAAATCAGCCAACTTTATATTCATATTGATTATCAAGGATTTGGTATAGGCCAAATATTACTTGATAATGCAAAAGAACTGTCCAGTGGAAAATTAACATTATATACATTTGAAGTAAATGAAAACGCGCGGCGATTTTATGAAAAGAATGGCTTTAGAATCAGATCAAAAGGGCATGAGAAAGAAGAAAATTTAACTGATATTCTTTATGAATGGACTTCCAACAATTAAATTAATGATGAAAATGGGGAGTGATAGTTGTTGAGAGTAATTTTTTCAGTAGTATCCGCATTTCTTTGTTTTTTAACAATTTCATTATTTAATGAAATGCCTTTTCGTTTGGGGGAAAAGATTTTTAACTTAATTGTTGGCACTAATCTTTACTTACCATTTGTATTAGGCGTATTAGGATTATTATTTGCAATGTTCGGTGTGAAAGGGTATATCAGACTTACATTACTAGGATTAAATACAGTTGGTTTGGTTGGCTATCTTGCTATATTTATAATGGCAACTGCGGGTTTTCAAGAGCCATAATATTTTAACTTAAAACCTAAATTAGCTTAGTGTGCTATGTAAGCATTATTTCAGTGGGCGTTTTCCTTGAATAGGAAAAGCCTCTTTTTGCGTTTAATGGCCAAATCTATAAATACAATGTTTACGCAATTGAGTAGAGGACTATAAAAATAACCAAGACAATGCCTTGGCTATTTGATATTCCCATATGGAATACACATAGGGGTTCCGTAGATCGGATCTTCTATAATCTCGCAATTCAGTTGAAAAACATCTTGAACAAGCTTTATTGTGAAAATGTCCTCTGGTTTTCCTTGTGCATATATACCTTTATTGACGAGGGCAATAATATTGGTAGCATAGCGGCAAGCCAAATTGATGTCATGCAGTACCATAACGATTGTTCGATTTTTTTCTTTGTTCAACTTATACAATAAATCCAATACTTCAATTTGATGGGTGACATCTAAATAGGTTGTTGGTTCATCAAGTAAAATAATATCTGTTTGTTGTGCCAAAGTCATCGCAATCCATGCACGTTGTCTTTGTCCACCTGAAAGATTATCAACTTCAATATCTTTAAATTCTGTTAAACCTGTGGCAGCAATCGCTTGTTCAACAATTAGTTGATCCTCATTAGACCATTGTTTGCGCCAGTTTTGATACGGAAAGCGTCCTTGCTTCACTAATTGTAGGACGGTTAAACCTTCAGGTGCCATTGGCTGTTGCGGTAAAATGGCCAGTCTCTTAGCAGTATCTTTTGCGGACAATTTCGTAATATCCTCATTATTTAAAAAGATGGTTCCGCTTTGCGGTTTCAATAATCGGGCAATGGATCTTAGAAGTGTGGATTTCCCGCAACCGTTTGCACCTATTAATACAGTGATTTCTCCTTTAGGCAACACTAAATCTAAAGGCTCGATAATAATTTTTTCACCGTAATTTAACTGTAGCTGCTTTGTTTCAATCATTCTTATCAGCCTACCTTTTTTGCATTTTAATTAACAAATAAATAAAGTAAGGTGCCCCTATTGCGGCAGTAAATACCCCAGCAGGAACAACAATAGAACCAAATAAGCTCCGTCCTATTGTATCAGCTAGGACAACTAGTATCCCACCGATACAAGCTGAAGCAGGAACTAGCGAGCCAAAGGATGATCCTACTAATTTACGAGCAATATGTGGAGCCATTAATCCTACAAACCCAATTGTACCGGCAAATGAGACGGCACTCCCTACAAGAGCTGTACATAAAAGTAACAATGCCAGTCTGGTTTTTTGCGCATGCTGTCCTAGGCTGGTTGCCACATCATCACCAAATTGCTGTAAATTTAAATGGCGAGTAACGAGCAGAGTAATAATGAATAAGCAAGTGACTACGGGAATAATTATTTTCACTTGTTGCCATGTTGCACTATTCACACTTCCGGTAATCCATACATTTGCTTTGCTTGCCTGATGAATTGGGCCGATGAGCATTAATAAAGTTGTTAATGCCTGCATTAATGAAGCAATACCAACCCCGATCATAACGAGCCGAGTCGCTGATACACCATTTTTCCAAGCTAAACTGTAGACGAGTAGTGCCGTAGCTAAAGCACCGATAAATGCTGCGAACGGCATCCATTCGATACTTACAGTTAGTGAATTGTTAGCATCGCTAAATATTGCCAAAAATGCAACAACGGCTGTGCCTGCACCAGTTGAAATACCGATTACATCTGGTGAAGCTAAAGGGTTACGAATAATTCCTTGTAAAATTGCACCTGAAATTGCTAACCCCATACCAGCAAATAAAGAGATAAAAATTCGTGGCATTCGAAATTCTTGAACGATTAATGTGTCAAATGCGGAACCATTACCAAAGAGTATCGAAATAACTTTAAGCGGGGAAATAAAGGAATCACCAATCGATAAACTCAAAATAAACGTTAAAGCAACTATAAGCATTAATATGAATAGCTTTATTACAGCACTTATATCTACTAATTGTGAAAAATAATTTGATTGTAAGTTCATTAACTTTTTCATCCTTTATTAAATCCCTTTCTAGCTATATATACAAAGATTGGTGTGCCAATTATGGCAGTCATGACGCCCACGGGTACTTCTTGTGGCATGATGATATAGCGTGCACCTAAATCTGCAAATAGTAATAATATCGCTCCAAGAAGTGCAGCTAACGGAATATACCATTGATGTTCCGTACCAATTATTTTGCGGGCAATATGAGGAATGATCAAACCGATAAAGCTTATAGGCCCAGCGATTGCAACTGAACCTCCAGCTAGTAGTACAACAATGAGTATAATTAATAACTTGGTTTTTAAAACATTCAATCCTAGCCCTTTTGCAACATCCTCACCTAATGACAACAAATTCAATTGTTTCGCCATAATCGCAGTAATAAGCCAGCCTATTGCAAAAAAAGGCAGTACTACCCAAAGCATTTGGAGATCCCTTCCTTGTACAGATCCCGCTAGCCAAAATAATACCTGATCGAGCTGTGCTTCATTGATCGCTAACAAGCCTTGAGTTATGGAATAAAACAACGCACCTAGAGCAGTCCCGGCTAAAGTCAAGTTCATAGGCATCATCTCTCCATGCCCGACAGAACTAATCGCTAAAATAATAAGGGCCGATACAGCAGCACCTAAAAATGCCGCTAATGTAAAACTAAAGAGACTTGTCATTTGTAAAACACTTAAACCAAGTACTACAAATAAGCCAGCGCCAGCATTGATTCCTAAAATACCAGGAGAGGCTAAAGGATTTCTTGTCATTGTTTGAAGTAAAGCACCTGCAATTGCAAGGGATGCTCCAACAAAAGTGGCAATTAGCGCCCTGGGTAAACGGTGCTTAAGAATAATGAGATGTTCATTACTTTTGTTGAAATGGAAAAATGCTTCCCAAGTTGTATGTAGATTAGTATTAGCATAGCCATATGTAATACTTAGAACGGTCCCTATTATCATCAAAATAAAACCGGATAATAATAGAATTACTTTCGATAAGTTACTTTTCATCATATGAATTCCTTTGATTAGAATGAATATTTAAAAATTAATGTTGACAGAAGATTCCTAGTCAAATATGATTTAAACTGTTAGAAAATGATAATCATTATCAATTATGTATTGGCACAATAATACTAACACACATATCGGAGGAAGAAAAGTATGAAAATGTTATTTAGTAAAGTCTTAGGAATATTATTACTGTTTACAGTTTGTATTCTAGCTGCGTGTAGCGATACAGAGGAAAATCAAGAGGCAAGCAGTGCTGAGCCGGCCGAACAAAAATCTACATCATATACAGTACAGCATGCGATGGGTTCTACAAATATTTCATCAACACCCGAGAAAATCGTCGTACTAACAAATGAAGGAACAGAAGCATTACTTGCTTTAGGAATTAAACCGGTTGGCGCTGTATCTTCATGGTCAGGTGAACCTTGGTATGAACATATTGCGGCTCAAATGGATGGAGTAGAAGTAGTAGGACAAGAAACAGCTGTCGATTTGGAAGCGATTGCAAAGTTAAAGCCAGATTTAATTATCGGTAATAAAATCCGTCAGGAAGCTGATTATGAAAACTTAAGTAAAATTGCGCCAACTGTTTTTGCTGAAACATTAACAGGTCAATGGAAGGATAATTTCTCATTATATGCAGAAGCAGTTGATGCTGTAAATAAAGGCGAAGAAGTATTGGAGAATTATGATGCCCATATTCAAGAAACAAAAGAATCTTTAGGTGATGTAACAAACCAATCTGTATCTGTCGTCCGTTTCTTAACAGGCACTTCTAGAATTTACTACACAGATTCGTTTTCGGGTGTTATTTTAAATGAATTAGGATTTAATAGAGTAGAAGAGCAAGCAGATTTATTTACTAAAGATAATCAAATGGCGGTAGAAGTCGGTAAAGAATTAATTCCACAAATGGATGGGGATTTACTATTCTACTTTACATATTTACCAACAGGTGACGATTCCGCATCTGCAACAGAAGCTGAATGGACGGCTGATCCATTATGGCAAAATCTCGAAGCAGTAAAAAATGGGAAAGCTATTAGCGTGAGTGATGCTGTGTGGAATACAGCAGGCGGCATTTTAGCTGCTCAAAAAATGCTTGAAGAAATTCAAGAATTATTAGCTCCTTAATTCGAAAAAGCAGACATTTAGAATTGATTACATTGCAATTCTTAACCGTCTGTTTTTTTATTTAGTCTTTAGTTAAACATGCTTGGTGAAGCTATTTGAAAAAAATTACAAACAATTAGAGGAATATAGCACCTTCTTATCTAATCAGTATGTAATATCTACATTGAAAGGAGCAGCGCAATTGTATCAATATTTTAATGGTTTCGTCATTAGGGAAGGTACTGAAGGAATTCCGGCTGATTTTGTAGAGTCCTTGTTTAAAGACGCTGGATGGGCAAAAAATATTCCATCTTGGCAAAAAGAAAAATACTCACTCATTTTTAAAAATTCGACTTGGGCATTCACTGTTTGGGAAAATGAGAGAATGATTGCAATGGTTAGAGTGATTTCCGATCAAATCATGGCAGCGAATATAATGGATTTAGTCGTTTTATCAGAATATAGGGGCAAAGGGATAGGTAAAAAACTTGTAGAATTATGTATTCAAAAACTTCCGCATGGAGATTGGTTTGCGCACACTTCAGCAAATAATTTCAAATTTTATGAGAGCTGCGGTATGGAAGTGAAAGATTTATCGACCCATGGGACTTGTGTATATTATGGTTATATCCAAGCAAGGAAAGATGGACACCGTTAAAATCTATTATTCAGATAGAAGTTTATATGGAGGAGAAAAATGACTACAACGTATGTTAATTGGGGCAAATCAAGAGTTAAATTAACTTGGGAAGAAAATACTTCACTTCCTCAATATAATTTAATAACAAGTGTACATGGTTTTTGTTTTCAAGAAGATCAACTGTTACTAGTCGACTTAAAGGATCGAGGGTGGGATTTTCCCGGAGGACACATCGAACCAGAGGAAACTCCAGAGGAATGCTTTAAACGGGAAGCTTTGGAAGAGGGGTATATTGAAGGAGAATGTAAGTTATTAGGATATATAATTGTAGACCATTGTGAAAATCCAATGTGGACAGAAGGCAGTCCATATCCTAAAATCGGCTATCAGGTTTTCTTCAAAATGAATATCACAAAACTGTTACCGTTTGAAGGGAGATATGAATCTACCCGACGTATCTTTATAAATCCTAATGATATTTCCGACTATTATCCGAAATGGAATAGACTTTATCAGGAAATAATGGACTGTACTAAACAATAAATGACGTATAAAATTTTATACATATACATTATATTTTTGATGTTGATGTAAATTAACTGAACTATTTGAGGTTAAAGAGATGGGTGCAGGATATTCAAATATCCATGCGCCTTTTTGCTATTTATAAAATGGTAGACAACCCCCTCAATGCAATCAACTAATAATAAACGGATCAAATCATTTCAATCACCTATTTTAGGGATTTTTGTAATAAGAAATGAAAGCCGGGCAATTATAACCCTTTATCCACTGATCCAGGCAGAATCGGGAATGTGCTAAATTTATTCGGCACAATCAAAAATACGGTTTACACCCACCTGATTTCAGCCTTTCACGTGTTAATATACCGACTTCTTTGAAGTGCAAATAAAAAGGTGAAATGGGTATTTATGTTGTTGGTAACACCTTTTGTTAAATAAAGAAAATAAAAGCAACTTTCGAAGTTACCCACTCGTCTCACTTTTGAAGGGAAAATGGTTCAGGGAGATTAAAAATGTCTAAAATGAATCCTTTAGTACTGATTGAAGAAATATACAATGAGCATTATGCGTATTTAAGAAACTTTTTAATAGGTCTTACCAAAAGTGACGTAATAGCTGATGATATTATTCAAGATTTTTTCACAAAAATTCTAGTTTCACCCTCAGTAGTTACAGAAGTTAAGTATATGAGGAGCTGGTTAATAACAGGGGTTAAAAACACTCTACTTGATTATTATAAAAAGAAGAAGCCTGAGTTGCTTCAAGATGAGAATATTATAGAAACGTTGTTGGTTGACAACTATACGCCAGAAGTAAGTGCAACAATAAACAACGAATTGGAAACAATTTTAGGCAAGCTGTCCACTTCTGAAAAAGCAATTATTATAGCAAAAGAATATTATGGTTATGACTACAATGAAATTAGCGATCTTTTAAATATACCAGTATCTACAATAAAATCGATAGTGTTCAGAATGAGGAAAAGAATGATTAAAGCGAGGTAGTTCTATGGATTCTTTTAATAAAATACATCTTTTATCTCTAGAGTTGATCCCCATAATTAACGACTTGGATGAAGAACCAAGACAGGTTATTTTAGAACATATCACATACTGTGAAGATTGCAGAAAATTATATGATAATACTGAGAACTTTAATAATACTTTGCCAAAACACGATTACTCAGAGAATGTGGAGTTGAAGCCCTTAAAAAAATTAGTGCAGTTTAATAATGGATTAAAGTTATTAATGATTACTGTAAGAGCGATAACTTTGTTTTATATTGTTTACTCCAGCTTTAAATATAATGGTGCCGAGTCTGTACCATCATTGCTGGAGTACATTAAATCAGGAATATTTCTGTTTTATATCCCAGCTGCCATATTTCTATTAGTATTTACATTTACTTTCTTCAATAAAAAATGGTTCTGGATATCCCTGGTGACGGATTTAGTAATTATTATATTTTTAGAAAAAGTATTGCAGTTATTTTTATAAATGGAGGTGCTAACATGGCCTATTTAATCATGTTGGTTGGATTGTTTTTAGGTATTATATTTTATGCGTTTGTATTTATTGCTTCAAAAAGGAATGGCAAATACTATTTGGCACCTGTCATCACTTTTCTCTTTTCAGGAATGATTGTTGCGTACAGCATATTCATGGTTGGAGGATTTGAGGGGATGGGTTATTTATTTCTAGCAGCAGGTTTTTGTATTGTTAGTATATTGGGGACATTATTTTTACCCTTACTAATACGTAGAATTGAATCACAGCCTCTTAATAAGAGAGATAAAATCAGTTTATTTCTTTTACCTATTATATTTTTTGCGACAATCGGGATATCCATATTTTCACAAGATGGATATTGGATTATCGAACAGGCAAGTGCTGCTCCTGTAGATACAGAAGGTTATCGGATTTCCACTATTTCTGAAGGAAGTAAAGCAATTACTTTGCTACTAGGTGAAAAATATCTTGGTAAAGAAATTGAAGTGGAAAACGTGAGCAAATGGGGCTCTACGAAAATTATTCTGAAATTTGTAGATGGAGGGGATGAGCATAAAGTTCCTTTTATACAAATAGGTCTTAATGAAATAAACGAATCATTGAAAGTACAAACAACAGATGGTAAAATTTTTCAACCATTAGGAAGTTCAAGAAAGTGAAGTAGAATTCAGTGACATCACCTCTTTTAGTGACAATTAACCCCACTCTTTTAGTAGTGCGGGTTTTTTAAAAACTATAATTGAATGACAGAAATAAATAGAAGATAGTAGATTAAAAGGGGGCAAATTCAGATAATATACTCTTTTAAAAAAGAGATACAAGAAGCATTGGATAGTCTTGTAGAAGGATAATTGGACAACAAGGGAGATGGTGTATTGATTATAATGATAAATGGAGCATTTGGTGCAGGCAAAACTACAATAGCAAATAGGCTCGTGAACGAAATTGAAAATAGTATGATTTATGATCCTGAAGAGATAGGTTACATGTTAAGAAATGTTATTCCCATTGATATTAAAAGAACTGAATCCGTTACAGGAGACTTTCAAGATCTGGATTTATGGAAGGAAATAACCGTTGATATGGGGAAGAAGTTAATTACTAAATATAATATCAATCTAATCGTGCCAATGACAATCAGAAAAATAGAATACTTTCACTACATTTACAACGGATTTAAAAGTATTGATGAACAAACCTATCATTTTTGTTTGAATGCAAGTAAAGAGACAATTTACGAAAGGTTAAGATTACGTGGAGAGGAAGAAGGCAACTGGTGTTATCAACAAACCGATAAATGCTTAGAGGCATTCAATCAATCTGATTTTGGAGAGTATATAGATACTGAAAGAAAAAGTATCGATGAAATTATTCAAGACCTGAAAGGAAAGTTAAAACATCTTTAAATCAAAATATATTGATTATCAACTACTGGAGGAGATGTACTCAATTGCTGCCGATTAGTGTTGAAGAGATTCCAATTGAAATACACAAGTTTCTTAATAAGGTTAATTCAATGAGCTTTCCACGACAAGGTTATACTTCCAATGTTGGGTTAATTGGAAATGATCAAGGGATTTATGCACTCAAGAGAACTAAAGGAGAGTTAAACTGTGCTTTGCTAAAGCGAGAAGTATCGGTAATTAACTGTTTGACTCAAAAAACGAAATTACCTATTCCAAAGGTGAAAAACTTCGTTGAACAAGTATCCGTAAAGGAATCTTGGGCTCTTATTGAGTTTTTAGAAGGGGAAACTGTACGATCCGCTTTATATAACGAAAAAAGTAAGGAGAAACGGCAGGAAATAATATATAACTTTGGTAAACTCTTGTGGCAAATTCATTCAACACCTTGTCCTGCTGAACTAATAGGTGAACTTCCTTGGATCGATGAGAGGTTATGCCAGGCAGAATTTAATTTGAGAAAATATCATGTGGACGGTACTGGGGAATTATTAGAAAAAATCAAATCTATTAAACCGAAAGACTATAATCAAACGCTCATACACGGGGATTTTACAATTGATAATGTTTTAGTCAACAACGGCAAAATTACAGGCGTAATAGACTGGGGTGGTGGTGCATTCGGCGATCCAAGATATGACGTATCATTAGCTATACGCCCTAAACCCTATGCCTTTGAGAATGAAATAGATATACAAATCTTCTTTGAAGGGTATGGGGACAAAATCATTGATGATAATGAGTACGATTATTTTGTAAATGGATTATATGAGTTTTTTTAATTATGGTTACTTTGTTTTTAATAAATAGGCGCGGTTCTTTTTGGGAGGATTGTTGAGAAATTTGTCTGGGAATTGGATATATATGTTAGGATAACAACAATATGATTTTAAGAATAAACTGAAACTTAACAGGAAATTGAAGGTTAAATAAATGTGAGGTGATAATATGAAATATACTTGTCCTTGTTGTGGCTATAAAACGTTAGATGAAGAACCTCCGGGAACATATAATATATGCAGTATCTGTTTTTGGGAAGATGACGGAGTTCAATATGATAACCCAGATTACGAGGGCGGCGCAAACACGCCATCTTTACGAAAAGCACAGAAAAATTACCTGTTATTTGGAGCTTGTGATGAAGGGTGTAAGGAATTTGTTAGAGAACCAAATGATAAAGATGTAAAAGAATTTAACTGGAAACCATTATAGGTAAAACCACTCTCTAATAGAAAGACATATATTGGTAAATTATATAGTGCAGCCAATTATTTAGTGTGAAATAAATGCAATAATAATCATTACCGCTTTTTTCCCACCACAAACCTATTTATATAGAAGATACCCGCTAGACCAATTTAAATAGTTCTATATCTAGATTATTGTAACTTACTTTAAGGAGAACATCGTGAAACACAAACCAATCATCATAAAAATCGACAATTTGACTCAATACAAAATCGATACTCATCTGATTGAATCTTTAAAAAATGTACAATGGCGCATTCAGTCTAACAACTATAATGAACTAATCGCAGAAGTTTTAGATGATACTGTAAAAGCTATCGGGATGAGCTGGAACAATCCGAATCATCCATTTGCTAAATATATCCACGTTTCAGGTACAGTTTCAAACGAATTGATGAATGAACTACTTATTCATCAGCCTCCACACGATCGAATAATCTTTTCTTGTTGGGAAAATGAGCTAGAAAAAATTCAATTAATACAGCAATTTCAGTTCCAGCTTTTCAGAAAAACATTTATGGAGAACTATATGATAAATGATTTATTGCAAAAGCTTAAAGTGATGGAAGAGCCAGGATTAATGGTACCACTCGAGCAAATATTAAAACAGCCAAATTTAGAAGAAGATTTATTTAAGCTTTTAAAGTATAGCTATGAGCATACTCACTTGCATAACCCTGCAAAAGAGGTGGCATGGCAAACTTGGAAGGATAGTTTTATTAATGACTCACCTGATTTGCAATTAAGTTTTACTGTAATGGAAAACAATCGTATCACTGCTTTTATCTTCCTTCACCCTGTCAATGACGATCATTACGAAATTGGGTGGGTTGGAAACCAAAGTAATACGAATCTATTACCAATTTTAAAACAGCAATTAAATCAATTATGCGATAAAGGTATTAAGACAGTAGAGTTTGAAGTGGATACCACTGACTACAATGCTTGGCAATTCGCAGAGATATTGGATTTAAACACAAAACTTAGTTGGAATTCTTATATCCTAAAAAGTGGTTAATTTATAAATTAAAATAGGGGTGTACAGTGAAAAAAATTGCCGTTGTAATACTAGCTGTCCTGTTACTAATTAGTTGTTCTCGAAAGGAGCTTGTTATAGAGGACAAAATAAAATTTGAAATTCAAAATGTCAACGAACAGGAACTTGAACTACTGAGTAATCGTGCAAGTAACTTTACTGAGCAAGAAATTGAACAGTATTATGCAGTTATAGTTGTAGATTATCAAATATTAAATGGTAATATGTTTAACAATTTAACCGTAAACCATGATTTTGATTGGAGGGCATTTATGGATGAAATTGAATTAAAATATGGACCTATGTACATGAATGGTGAGAGTAGATCAAGCAATTTTAAAAATGGCAGCTTTAAGCAAGATTCCATACGTTTTATCTTTTATACGAAGGATTTTTCGAGAGAGCAGTTACAAAGAATTTTTGAAACCTATAAGCTTAATGTTTCGTGGCAACAGAAAGATGATGGAGAAATTATCGAAAAGATGATTCAAATTGGAGATTACTTTCAGGATAAGCGCTAAGTTATTCTACATAAAGGGTGATGTTAATATGGAAATGTTATATCTGGTAGGTGCTTTATTATTCTCGATCTTATGGTTTCTAAATTTAGTTCAGCTCTTAGAAAAATTACATCAAGGGAAAAATATACATAATCAAAAGATATTGGGCTGTGTTTGGAGTGCTTGTTTAATTTTGTTTATAATCATTTCAACATTTATAGTTCTATAACAATTTGAACGGATAGAATATGAATTTATTAGTATCGTAGAGGTGGCTGCCGGAATAGCTGCACAGAGGTAACGATACTGATCCGCAGGTCCGGTCAAACAGTTAACGCTATTTGACCAATGGAAAATATTTTTACAGAGAAGGTGGGAGAAACGTGATATTTCAATTTCAGCTAGAAGGCGAGCATTTAAATAGTGAACAGTGGGCAGTTGCCAACGGTTATATCGAAGGAGATTTACAAATTTACGTGGAGGGACAGGTGTATTTAACTAAACCCTCTGTAAATGTTGTAGAGCTGGCAAATCATTTGGGGAAATGGCTACATACGATGAGTAGTGGTAACATAAGTGACTTTAAGTATAATTTCAATAATTGTGACGAATCGCTGTTATATTTTTTTGTACAAGAAAAAGGAATTAAAATACAGTCACACCTTGAAAGTTATGAGCAACCGATTTTACCTAGTGAAACGTTGAAAAAAGCCGTTATTCGTTTTTTAGTAGCGTTAAATGTAGAGCTTCATCGAACCTATAATATTGGAAAGGTAGACCAAATTCTAACCGGCTTAATTTCAGAAAATACGAGAGCGATTATGCTGTTAGAGCAAAATAACTATGATGAATCTTTTTCACTATTTAAAAAGCTAGCTAGAGAAATACCGTCTATTCAAAGTCTTAATAATTTGGCATGGTTTATGCTGCGTGAGGAAGAGAACCGAGATGAAGCAAGGACATTATTAGAGCAAGCACTGGTCTTTAAACCGAAGTCTTCGTTTCCATATATGCTGCTCGGTGAAATCGCGTTACATAACAAGGAAGACATAGAAGCTAAAAATTATTTACAGAAGGCACTCATGTTTAACGAGGCGGAAGAAGCGACCTACAATTTAGCAATGGCGCATTTTCGGCTCGGTGAATTTGAGCAAGCAGCGAAAGTCTTTTCTCGCTGTGTAGGTGATTCAGGTATGACGCAATTACACGAGGTCGTATCTTGGCTGTATGCAGGTCATATTGATAAGGCGAAGGCACTTTTAGCCAATTGGAATGATGAAGCGGATGATTACACGGGTGCCATTGAAATTGCTGATGTTTACATAGAACTTGGTTGTTACAAGGAAGCACGAGCACAGTTTGAAAAAGAATGGAACAGCTATTACATTTCACTTTATAGCGTCAGTCGCTATGCGTATACCCTGTGGCAATTAGAAGACTACGAAGCTTGCCGATTAATCATTCAACAAGCAATTCAACAGAAAAAAGAAGAGCGAATCGATGAACTGCAAAGGGATTTAGGTGAGCATTGGACAGCGCAGGATCGTGACGAGTGCATAATTGAATTAACCGAACAGCTTCAGACTTTAGAAAAGCTATGGCAGTGCTTAGAAAACGGAGATGTACCTCCTTTTGATTACGATATGTATCCTAATGGCGGCTGTCAGTTATTTGGCTGCATGCAGCATGGCAATCCTGAATACGAAGAGGTGACGTAATGGACATTGAATTAATTAAGCACTATGTGTATGAATTACATTGGCACTTACCTGAAGAAACTCAGCGGGAGGCAATAGATTGGCTTGTGGCGCGTACACCGCGTCATCAGCTTGCGCTCGTTTTTCCACCCTATGGGAAAAACTACTGGCAAAATAGTGTGAAGGTAGTTACGAAAATCGGTTATCCGGACAACATCGCCGCTTTACCAAGTATAGTCCAGTTGTTTCAGGATATTAACTGGCCTGGTGCTGAGGAAGCGGTGGAATATTTTCAAACATTACCAAAATCAACTGTTATCCCTTTTATAGAAGCTGGAGGAGTGCTGGCGATGACGAAGCAGGATGAGCAATGGCTTTGGTTTTTGTGGGCAGTTTGTGAAAGATTACATATTGAACGAGGCGATTTTCTAGATAGCACTGTTTTTGATAAGATGGAAGAAATTTATATGCGTGATGCTTAAAATCTAAGCTATACGACTGGCTAGCAACCAGTAGTGATCAAATATGTTAGTTGAAATGGATGGATATGATCAGCAAGTGCTGTTATCTGGACCAAACTATACATTAGAGCAGTTAAACAAATTTTATAAACAAGCAAAAAAGCAGGCTTCCTCAAGCACAGAAATTGCGAAGTCCATGTGTTCATATTATCAATTTAGCCGAATTCCGTATGATGCTAAGATTCAGGTGGAATTTGTAATTGATACGGATACAGGAAGGATTTATTCACCGACATATTCACCTATATATACTATTCAACAAAGTGCGCGAATCTGTAATAAGAATCAGCGCTCGTTTTCATTATAGAGTTATTCGAAAACAATCCGTACGGAATTATCTTTTAAGAGGAAGTTGGAACCATTTTATTATAATTCATGTCTTCATTATAAATGGAAGTAAAATGGATCGGAGGCATTATTAGGTGGTTATTAATAGGTCTTATTGCAATAGTGGCAACTTTTATAAACCTGTATATGTACATAACAGGTAAGGATTACAATCTTGCTATGGCAATGGGGCTATCATTTACAGGATTAACACTTTGCGCCGAATACACTCTGATAACAAATTGGGTAGAAGTAAAAGATTGGGCAGCAAATGAAGATGTAGTTCCAAGTATGGAAAAGGCATTATGGTTTTTAACTATTGTTTCTATCTCATTAAATATAGCACCGATATTTCTAGAGAAAAAAAGAAATAGTAGCAATTAACTCATTTCCACAATCGGCACTATAAAAAAAACTGTAGAACACTATGTATTGGATAGCATAAAAAGACTTTAAATTTTCATGCTATTTTTTCTCACAAATCACCGGAGACCAAAACCCATCTTTCTTTATAACTACTTCTTCCACTTGATTGAAGTTTTCAAAACACTTCTCAATAATTAGTTCATTTGCTTGATGATTCTTATAAATTTGGTTAATTGTTATACCGCCAATAGTTAGAATAAGGATACTTCCAACTATGGCAATTAACATACCCATACTAAGTTTATTATTATTCAATGGCAATATCTCCTTTCTTGTAAATCCACATACATTTTTTCTAACTCACTCATCTATTGAACGAAATACTGATAAAATAATTTATCCACTTGTAATACAGGGAAGCTTTCAAGTAATTCATTCGGATTTATCCTTGTAAATTCATTTTTTTCGTAAAATCGGTGAGCAGCTAGAAATTGTGGTGTAGTTCCTAGATAGATAACCTCTACTGAATGTTCTTTTGCCCATTCAATTGCAGCGGTTAATAAATGACTTGCGGTTTTAAATTTGGCTCCGCGAAATTCTTTATCAACAAACATCTTCCTTAATGCAACTCGGTTATCTCCTATATCCAAAAGACTTATTGTACCTACAACCTTATTATTATAATTAGCTACCCAAAAGTTACCATTCCCTGTCTGATAAAATTCTTCTATCTTAAACAAATCGGGTTGATCATTTTTTGTTATCGGGATGTTGTATTCCTGTTGCTGAATATGAAGGATTAAATCAACTACTTGAGCTTGATATTCATTTCTATACTGTTTCAAAATGAGGGAGTTCATCATCTGTTTACACCGCCTATATATGTATTTTCTAAATTTTACATTATAAATCATTTTTAGCAACCTTCTATTTATTTTTGGAATAAAAAAAGTAAAAATTAGAATAAGTATCAAAATTAATCTTCAGGAGCTAGGAATCAATGCTAGATAAAGAACTTTTTAATACAGTAAAAGAATTAGTAGATGTGAGATATCCGAGTGGTTGGGGCGGTGCGGCAGCGGGGGCCTCAAGTACAATGTGCGATTTCAAATGATACAGAAGCAATTATTTTTAAAAAATTAAAGGAACTGCAACCTTACCATTGGACAGATACATATTACGAAGAAATGGTCGATCATTGGCAGAAAATATAGTTGCTTTGTGGATTTGTCGGTTTTTGGGACAAAAAAATTGAGGAAACCGATGCATGGATTTCCTCTTTTTTTGCTATGACTGCTATAGAAATTTCCTTATATTCTATCCAATCGACTTTGCTATTTCTTTTTTATATTTAAGATACATATTTAAGGAGAGTATACCGAAAATAAGCATTATCCATGGAGAGCCGAATCTTGTAATGGCAAAAGGTGTTTCGAATAAGAATGCACTCCAAAAATCAAAGCCATTTTTGTTCCATAACTCAGGTGTATAATAAGCATCTTTAAGATTTAGAAACTGTTCTGAGCCTTGACCTTGATAAACACAAAATGTGAAGAAAAGAGAAAAGTATGCGTATGTCCCATATATTTTGCTAAGACGCTGAAAATAATGTTTTATAGAGGAAAGATCGGAAAAAAGGGAATCGTCTTTATTAGTTGGATTTAACCAATACTGTAAAGTTGAGAACCGTGAGCCACTTACATGCATCCAGCCAAAGTCCTCGAAAAAGGCTTTGTATTCCTGAAATTTTTGTTCAGATTCGAATGATTGACAATCTAATCGTAAAATTTGTTCTTTAATTGAAGTTTTTACAAATGTGTATACAGAAAAGGCATTTACACGTTTTAATTGCCAGCCTTTTTCAAGCATATAGTTTAACCATTGTTCCTCTTTTTGAGCATTCGAAAATACTTTAAACTTTTTCATCATTAAAACCTCCTTCATAAAGTGAAAGAATATGCATGAATCGTCTTTTTTCAATTTCTAATATCTCTAAGCCCTCATCCGTAATCCGATAAACTTTTCTTCGAGTGTCGTTTGAAGGAACGAGCACAATCCAGTTGTACTTCATTAAATTTTCAATAGCTCCGTACAAAGTACCTGCAGCTATCCGTACCTCACCATTACTCATAGTTTCAACCTTTTGCATAATTGCGTATCCATGCAAAGGCGTTCTTAAAGCGAGTAATATATAATGCATCGTTTCTGTTAAGGGCAATAACTTATGTCGTTTCATTACAACGCTCCTTGCCAACAATTTACAGTTGAACTTTATTTCATTATATACAGTCCAACTATACATTTCAACTGTATATATAAACAAATAAGTAAAGTGCGTGAAATTGCATTTTGTACCGTGATTTATTGTAGGTTTAGTTTCTAAATTAACGGCAGGTATTAAACTTTTTCTATAGAATTAAATTTCTATACATAAAAATAGAATTTGTAGAGGTGAGTGGAGATGTTAATTAAGCCTGTAAAGTTGCAGCCGGGAGACCGGATTGCTACAGTAAGTCCTTCATGGGGTGGAGCAGGTGAACCCGCACTTAAATGGCGATATGAACAAGGGGTTAAGAGGTTAGAGGAAGTGTTTGGACTAGAGGTAATACCAATGCCGAACAGTTTGAAAGGTGAAGAATATCTTTATCAAAACCCACAGGCTCGAGCTGAGGACTTAATGGCGGCATTTAAAGATGAACAGATCAAAGGAATCATTGCAAATATTGGGGGAGAAGATAGTATCCGCCTACTCCCTTATATTGATTTTGATGTCATACGTAAAAACCCGAAAATATTTATGGGTTACTCTGATGTAACCATTTCTCATCTATTTTGTCATAAAGCGGGAATCTCTTCATTTTATGGGCCGGCTATCTTAACCGATTTTGCTGAAAATGTACAGATGCATCCTTATACAATTGAGATGGTAAATCGGACACTATTCTCAAATGATATTATTGGTGAAATTGAGCCTGCAAACGAATGGACGAGTGAGCGCTTGGAATGGGTAGAAGAAAATAAAAATCGTCTTAGGAATATGCGGAAAAATTCAGGTTATGAAGTACTTCAGGGGACGGGTGTAGTACAGGGATATTTAATAGGTGGTGGCATTGAAGTATTAGAGTTTGCAAAGGGAACTGAAATTTGGCCAGAAAATGAATATTGGGAAAACAGCATCCTTTTCTTTGAAACATCTGAAGAATATCCAGAACCGAACCTAATTAAATATTGGTTGCGAAATTACGCAGCACAAGGCATTTTGCAAAAAACAAATGGAATCATTTTTGGTAAACCGCAGGACGAGAAGTACTACGAGGAATATAAAGAGGTAATTCATAACGTAATGAAAGAATTTGATTTAGAAAACCTGCCGATATTATACAACTTGAATTTTGGCCATACAGAACCAAAATTTATTTTACCTTATGGCGCTAAAGCAGAAGTTGACTGTGAACAGGGGAAGTTCAAAATTTTAGAAAGTGGCGTCAAATGAACTAACTGTAGTAAAAGGTTAAAAGGTACGAATGTTGATCCAACAATATTCGTACCTTTCTATTGTTTAAAACAGACACTTTGTTGGAGAATTGAGTTTGTTTCGGTATATTAAATGCAAGGTAAGTTAAAAAAATACTATATTTTTGATTTTAACGGATGGATTAATAGAAATATCAAATGTTAGTGAAGGGAGGATCTATGGGGAGTTTTAATACTTTTAAAGACAAACGTTACTGGATTCTTTTAGTTCCATTCATAATAATCTTAGTCCTATATATTTATTTTACTCCTAGTTATATGCATGAAAAGCCGTATGTTTCATCACTTTCGATTCTTATTTTTCCGACATTTTTTTGGTCTACATATCATCTTTGGAAATATTTTGGAGATATTAAGAAGAGAAATGATATGGAAAGTTGAAGCGACTTGTAACTTGTTTGAGATGTCATCGGAAAAGCTTGCGCGAATTTTTATTATAGTAAGGATAAATAGCCCCCAACGTGTTAGATGGGGGCATGATATTATTGCCGCTTCTTCGTTTTCTTATTATTAAGTCTCTCGGCAGCTGTCAAAGGTTCATTTGCTAGTTCGTGATCAAGCTCTCTTGATAAATTTTTTCTTACTGCTTGCTCATCACTAGTGCTGCGATTGTTTTTATTGTTATTGCTCATTATATACACCTCCATGATGGTAGTTTGCCACATGGTGTCTTGAGTATGCATTTTAGCTAAACCTCTCTGCATTTTATATTTTAAATATTAAAATAGTCTTCGTGACATTGTTTTAACATACTGAGGTAAGTATAGGAGGGAAT